>NZ_JBEXLH010000028.1:0-101217 GCF_040609855.1 Nonomuraea sp. NPDC004580
GTTCTTGGTGGGGGTGGTCTGGGGGTTGTGGGGGCGTTTGGGGGATGTAATCCCAAGCTTTTTGGAGTTGGGGGGGGGGGGGGGGGGGCCCGCGGGGGGGGGGGGGGGGGGGGGGGGGGGGGGGGGGGGGGGGGGGGGGGCGGCGGAGCGACCCGCCGCCCCAGAACCGCTTCGTCGTGCCGGTCCCTCATGCGGTTCACCCCTCGCGCCATGATCGCGAAGCATAGTCACAAATGATGATCGACGAGTATGACTCCTCGCATCATGTCAAGGTTCGTACGCCGCCATGGGGAAGAGCGTGACCCGAAGGCCAGTCCTGCGTTACCTCAGCGAGGGCTCCATCCAAAGCGCCTGAACACCGGGCGGCACCACGCACGGTGACGTCATCATGACGTCATGCTTCTGACCGAGATGGCTCCTCCTCCCGGCGCCCAGGAGCTGGCCGGGCTGCGTGCCCGCGCCAGGTCCGCGCGGCGCGGCGCCCTCGTGGCGCTCACCGCCTCGATCGCGCTGCTCACCACGGCCCAGCTGCTCGCCGACCGGGCCGCGACGCGGGAGCAGACACTCCCGCTCGCGGTGCTGTCGCTCGCCGTCTTCGCCGCCGCCCTGCCCGCCATGGCGATCACCCAGTACGTCTGGGGCACCCGCGCCCGCCGGGTCCGCGAGCGCGAGCACGAGCTGTACGCCGCCGTCTTCTCCGGCCGGGCCCGCCCGCTGGCCCGGCTGGCGGTGGCCGGCTGCTGGGCGGTGACGCTGTTACTCGGCTGGACCGTTCCCCGGCTGTTCGGCCAGGCCGCCCAGTACGGCCTGGCCGACGCGCTGAGCGCCGTCACCGACGCGATGGCCTGGGCCTCGATCGGCGCCGGCGCGCTGTTCCTGCTGTGGTGGGCCCGCGACACCGCCCTGACGGTGGCGCGCGTCCTGCGGGCGGGCGGATCGCCCGGCGACCCCTGGGACCCCGGGCGGAGCACCCGCCCGCGCGAGGGCACGTTGCTCTGGACGGGCGCGGCCGTGGCGATCGCCGCCCTGCTCGGAGCCCGCGCCCACCTCTGGGAGCCGGCCACGGGCATCGTCTACGGCCTGCTCACCACCGCCCTCGTCTGCGGCGTGGTTACTGACGAGTAGCATAAGGCACGGAACCCCTGCTAACTACGAGGAGCGAATCCGTGCCTTCCTCTCGTGACGTCGTGTTCGTCGACGGCGTGCGCACGCCTTTCGGCAGGTCAGGGCCGAAAGGTCTGTACGCGGAGACCCGCGCCGACGACCTGGTCGTCCGCGTCATCCGCGAGCTGATCCGGCGTAACCCCGGCCTGCCGCCCGAGCGCGTGGACGAGGTCGCCATCGCCGCGACCACCCAGACCGGCGACCAGGGCCTGACCATCGGCCGCTCGGCCGCCGTGCTGGCCGGCCTGCCCAAGAGCGTGCCAGGCTACGCGATCGACCGCATGTGCGCGGGCGCGATGACCGCGGTGACCACGGTCGCCGGCGGCATCGCGTTCGGCGCGTACGACGTCGCGATCGCCGGCGGCGTCGAGCACATGGGCCGCCACCCGATGGGCGAGGGCGTCGACCCCAACCCGCGGTTCCTGTCGGAGCGGCTTGTGGACCCGAGCGCCCTGGTCATGGGCATGACCGCGGAGAACCTGCACGACCGCTACCCCTCCATCAGCAAGGAGCGCGCCGACGCGTACGCGGTGCTCTCGCAGGAGAAGGCGGCCAAGGCGTACGCCGACGGCAAGATCCAGCCCGACCTCGTGCCGACCGCGATCAGGACCGCCGAGAAGGGCTGGGGCCTGGCCGTCGAGGACGAGGCGCCTCGCCCCGGCACCTCCATGGAGGGGCTGAGCGGGCTCAAGACGCCGTTCAGGCCGCACGGGCACGTCACGGCGGGCAACTCCTCCGGCATCAACGACGGCGCCACCGGCTGCGTGGTGGCCGCCCGTGAGGTCGCGGAAGAGCTGGGCCTGACGCCGAAGATGCGGCTGGTGTCGTACGCGTTCGCGGGCGTGGACCCCGAGGTCATGGGCGTCGGGCCGATCCCGTCCACCGAGCGGGCGCTGCGCCTGGCGGGGCTGGACATCTCCGACATCGGGCTGTTCGAGATCAACGAGGCGTTCGCCGTGCAGGTGCTGGCCTTCCTTGAGCACTTCGGCATCGCCGACGACGACCCGCGCGTCAACCCGTACGGCGGCGCGATCGCCTACGGCCACCCGCTCGCCTCCTCGGGCGTGCGGCTGATGACGCAGCTCGCCCGGCAGTTCGGCGAGCGTCCCGACGTGCGTTACGGCATCACCACCATGTGCGTCGGCATGGGCATGGGCGGCACCGTGATCTGGGAGAACCTGGCATGAGCGAGTTCGAGACCTGGCGGTCGCTGCTGAGCGAGCGCAACACCGACGAAGTCGTCACCAAGGCGCTGGTCCGCGACGTGCAGCTGCCATACGACGCGGGCATGATGGCGCTGATCACCCTGGACAACGGCTTCGACCACACCAAGCCCAACACCTTCGGCCCGCACGGCCTGTTCGCGCTCAACGGCGCCCTGTCGGAGATCGCCGCGCGCACCGACCTGGTGGCCGTGGGCGTGACGGGCAAGCCGTTCATCTTCGCCGTCGGCGCCGACCTCAAGGGCGCCGCCTCGGTGACCTCCCGTGAGGAGGCCAAGGCCATCGGCGCGCTCGGCCACCACGTGTTCCGGCGGCTCGGCGAGCTGGGCATCCCGTCGTTCGCGTTCGTCAACGGCGCGGCCATGGGCGGCGGCCTGGAGATCGCGCTGCACTGCTCCTACCGGACGATCTCCGCGGGGGTGCCCGCGGTGGCGCTGCCCGAGTGCTTCCTCGGGCTGGTGCCGGGCTGGGGCGGCACGCAGCTGCTGCCCCGCCTCATCGGGCCGCAGAAGGCGGTCAAGCTCATCATCGAGAACCCGCTGTCCAACAACCGCATGATCAAGGGCAGGGAGGCGTACGAGCTGGGCGTCGCCGACGCGATGTTCGAGCCCGCCGACTTCCTGGAGGAGTCGCTGCGCTGGGCCGCACGCGTCGTCAAGGGCGAGGTGACGGTGGAGCGGCCGGCCCACGACGGCTGGGAGAAGGCCGTGGCCGACGCGCGGTTCCTGGTGGACATGAAGCTGCGGGGCGCGGCGCCCGCGCCGTACCGGGCGCTCGACCTGATCGCGCTGGCCGAGACCGCCTCCAGGGACGCGGGCTTCGCCGCCGAGGACGAGGCGCTGGCCGACCTGCTCATGAGCGATGAACTGCGGGCCGGGCTCTACTCCTTCGACCTCGTGCAGCGCCGCGCCAAGCGGCCCGCGGGCGCGCCCGACCCGTCGCTGGCCCGCAAGGTCACCAAGGTCGGCGTGGTCGGCGCGGGGCTGATGGCCTCGCAGATGGCGCTGCTGTTCGCCCGCCGCCTGGAGGTGCCGGTCGTGCTGACCGACCTCGACCAGGCCCGCCTGGACAAGGGCGTGGGCTACGTGCACGGCGAGGTGGACAAGCTGCTCGCCAAGGGCCGCGTCTCGGCCGACCAGGCCAACCGCCTCAAGGCGCTGGTCAGCGGCTCGCTCACCAAGGACGCCTTCGCCGACGCCGACTTCGTCATCGAGGCCGTCTTCGAGGACCTGGCGGTCAAGAAGCAGGTGTTCGCCGAGGTCGAGGCCGTCGTCCCGGCGGAGTGCGTGCTGGCCACCAACACCTCGTCGCTGTCGCTGACCGCCATGGGCGCCGACCTCAAGCACCCCGAGCGGCTGGTCGGCTTCCACTTCTTCAACCCGGTCGCCGTCATGCCGCTGCTGGAGATCATCAGGGGCGCGGCCACCGACGACGCCACGCTGGCCACCGCCTTCGCCGTCGGCAAGACGCTGAGGAAGTCGTCGGTGCTGGTCAAGGACGCCCCGGCGTTCGTGGTCAACCGGCTGCTCACCTGCTTCATGGGCGAGGTCGTCGCGGCCGTGGACGAGGGCACGCCGCTGGAGACCGCCGAGCACGCGCTCGACGGCCTCGGGCTGCCGATGACGCCGTTCGCGCTGCTGCAGCTCGTCGGCCCTGCCGTCGGCCTGCACGTGGCCGAGACGCTGCACGAGGCGTTCCCCGGCCGGTTCGGCGTCTCGGAGAACATGGCCAAGCTCGTCGAGTCGGGCAAGCCGGGCGTCTACCTGCCCGACTTCACGCTCGACCCCGAGGCGGTCGCGCTGTTCGCCGGCGGCGCCTCGCCGTCCACCGCCGAGCAGGTGCGCGAGCGGGTGCTGGCCGCGCTGGCCCGCGAGATCCGCATCATGCTGGACGAAGGCGTGGTGGCGGCGCCGCAGGACATCGACCTGTGCATGATCCTCGGCGCGGGCTGGCCGTTCCACCTCGGCGGCATCACGCCGTATCTCGACCGCACCGGCGTCGCCAAGCCCCGTTTCCTCGCGCCGGGCGTGGCATCCGTACCGGCCTGATTTTAAGCTCGCTTGAGGAGGTCCGTACGCGGACCTCCTCTCCTCTTCACCGGATCCGTCGTAGCGTTTGGTGCCGTCCTACGAACGGAGAGTAACCATGATGAGAGCAGCAGGCACCCTCATGCTCTGCGCCGCCCTCCTGGCCACGTCGTCCGCCCCCGTGCTGGCCGCGGCAGCCCCCAAGGCTCGTCTCAAGGTCGTCTACGGGGTCAAGGGCGGCGGCGCCAAGTCGGCCTACCTCAACTGCGCCCCCACCGGCGGCACCCACCCCAACGCGCGGGCCGCCTGCCGCCTGCTCAAGCAGGCCGGCGGCGACCCCGCCAAGCTGAACGTCAAGCCCGATGCCGCCTGCACCCGCGAGTTCCAGCCGCACGCCGCCGTGATCGTCGGCACCTGGTACGGCAAGAACGTGCGCTGGGGCAAGGTCTACGCCAACGGCTGCCACATGCGCGCGGCCACCGGAGCAGTCCTCGCGCTCTGACCACCCCCCGGTCCTCTGGCCGCTCCTCACTCACCCGGGGAGCGCCAGGGGGCCACGGTCCTGCTGTGCCGGTAGCCGTAGGCGAAGTAGAGCACGATCCCGATGGCCATCCAGACCAGGAACCGCAGCCACGTCTGCACCGGCAGGTTGAGCATCAGATAGAGGCAGGCCAGCACCGACAGGATCGGCAGCACGGGCACCAGCGGCGCGCGGAAGGCCCGCGGCAGGTCGGGCCGGGTCCGCCGCAGGATGATCACCCCCAGCGAGACGACCACGAACGCGAACAGCGTCCCGATGTTGACCAGCTCGGCCAGCTCCCCGAACGAGACGAACCCGGCCAGCGCCATCGTGACGAGCCCGATGATGATCGTCAGCCGCGCCGGGGTGCCGAACGTGGGGTGCACCACCGCCAGGGAGCGCGGCAGCAGCCCGTCGCGGCACATCGCGAACAGCACCCGGGTCTGGCCCAGCAGCAGCACCAGCACCACGGTCGTCAGGCCGGCGATCGCGCCCACGCTGATGATCGTGGCCAGCCACGGCTGGCCCACCGAGATGAACGCGTCCGACAGCGGCGCGGCCTCGCTCAACTGGCTGTACTTCTGCATGCCGACGACGACGAGCGAGACCGCGACGTACAGGACCGTGCAGATGGCCAGCGAGCCGATGATGCCGCGCGGCACGTCGTGCTGCGGCTCGATGGTCTCCTCCGCGGCGGTGGCGACGATGTCGAAGCCGATGAAGGCGAAGAACACGATCGCCGCGGCCGAGAAGATGCCGATCACCCCGAACGCCACCGGCTCGATGCCGAACAGCACCTGCACGAGCGGCGCCTGCCACCCCTCCACGCGCGGCGTGGGGATCGGGTCGGGGATGAACGGCGTGTAGTTGGCGCCGTTGACGAAGAACAGGCCCGCCACGATCACCAGCAGCACCACCGCGATCTTGGTGATCACCAGGATGAGGTTGACCCGTGAGGACAGCTTGATCCCGGCCACCAGCACCGCCGTGAGGATGAGCACGATCAGCACGGCCGGCACGTTGACCACCGGATCGGAGCCCGCGATCGAGGCCGGCAGCTCCAGGCCGAGCGAGGCCAGCAGCGAGGCGAAATAGCCCGACCAGCCGACCGACACCACGGCGGCTGCCAGCGCCAGCTCCAGGATCAGGTCCCACCCGATCACCCAGGCGGGGAACTCGCCCAGGGTCGCGAAGGAGAAGGTGTAGGCCGACCCGGCGACCGGGATGGTGGAGGCGAACTCCGCGTAGCACAGCGCGGCGAGCCCGCACACGATGCCCGCGACGACGAACGAGACCGCCACGGCGGGGCCCGCCACGTCTCTGGCGACCTGTCCGGTCAGCACGAAGATCCCGGTGCCGACGATCACGCCGATGCCGAAGACGGTGAGGTCGGTGGCGGTCAGGCGCTTGCGCAGCTGGTGCTCGGGGGCTTCGGTGTCGCGGATCGACTGTTCGACGCTCTTCGTGCGAAAGATGTCCACTGGGTGATCCTTCCCCCACCCATAGTGATCATGCTCGCGAACGCCCGCTCCGCTGGAGCTCCTGATGCGCGGCGGTGATCGCTCCCGATCACCGCCGCGACCGGCTCAGAGGCGGGCTCAGCGGCGAACTCAGCGGGGGGCGCAGCGCCGGAGCCCGGAGCCCGGCTCAGCGGCCTTGCAGCGGCCTTTCAGCGGCGGGCCGGCTCGGCGGCCGAGGTGCGGCGCGCGACCGCCTCGGTGATCTGGCGGGCGAGGTCCTGCCCGGTCAGGCCGATCTTGCCGAGGATGGCGGCCCGCTTGGCGTGGTCGAGGAAGCGCTGCGGGATGCCGTAGGTGCGTACGGGCACGTCGACGTCGGCGTCGCGCAGCAGCCGCGCCACCGCGTCGCCCACCGCCCCGACCCGGCCGTTGTCCTCGACGACGGCCACCAGCTTGTGCGCGGCGGCGGCCGTCACGAGCGCTTCGTCGAGCGGCTTGACCCAGCGCGGATCGACCACGGTGGCGGCGATGCCCTGCGCGTCGAGCAGCTTGGCGGCGTCCATGCAGACCTGCGCCATCGGGCCGACACCCACCAGCAGCACGTCGGGCTCGCTCTCGGGAGCGCGCAGGAGGTCCATCTCGCCCAGCTTGCCGACCGCCTCCAGCGGCTCGGCGACCGGGCCCTTGGGGAAGCGCAGGACGGTGGGGCCGTCGGAGACCTCGACGGCCTCGCGCAGCAGCTCGGTCAGGCGGTCGCCGTCGCGCGGCACCGCGACCTTGAGCCCGGGGACGACCTGGAGGATCGACAGGTCCCACATGCCGTTGTGGCTGGCCCCGTCGTCACCTGTGACGCCCGCCCGGTCGAGCACCACGGTGACCGGCAGGCGGTGCAGGGCGACGTCCATGAGGAGCTGGTCGAAGGCGCGGTTGAGGAACGTGGCGTAGACGGCCACCACCGGGTGCATGCCGCCGAGCGCGAGCCCGGCCGCGCTGGTGAGCGCGTGCTGCTCGGCGATGCCGACGTCGTAGATGCGCTCGGGGAAGGCCTCGGCGAAGGCGTTGAGGCCGGTCGGGTGGAGCATGGCGGCGGTGATCGCGACCAGGTCGTCGCGCTCCTTGCCGAGCCTGACCAGCTCTTCGCTGAAGACGTTGGTCCAGATGCGGCCCTTGGGCTTCTCCGCGCCGGTGGCCCGGTCGAAGGCGCCCGGCGAGTGGAACTGGTCCTCGTCGTGGTTCTCCGCCGGGCTGTAGCCGCGGCCCTTCTGGGTGACGGCGTGCACGATGACGGGGCCGCGGAAGTCGCGGGCCTTGCGCAGGGCCGCCTCCATGGCCTGCTCGTCGTGGCCGTCGATGGGGCCGAGGTATTTGAGCCCGAGGTCCTCGAACATCACCTGCGGCGCCAGGACGTCTTTCACGCCCTTCTTGAAGCCGTGCAGAGCGTCGTAGAGGACCGGGACGTTGCCCAGCTTGTCCTTGACGTATTCGAGCATGTCCTCGTAGCGGCGGTTGACCCGCAGCGAGGACAGGTGGGAGGCCAGGCCGCCGATCGTCGGCGAGTAGGAGCGCCCGTTGTCGTTGACCACGATCACGAGCGGCAGGTCCTTGAACGCCGCGATGTTGTTGAGCGCCTCCCAGGCCATGCCGCCGGTCAGCGCGCCGTCGCCGATGATCGCGACCACCGTGCGGTCGCGCGCGCCGCGCAGCTTGAACGCCTTGGCCAGGCCGTCGGCGTAGGACAGCGCGGTGGAGGCGTGGGAGTTCTCGACGAAGTCGTGCTCGGACTCGGTCTGGCTCGGATAGCCGGACAGGCCGCCCTCCTGCTTGAGCGCCTCGAAGCCGGCCGCCCGGCCGGTGAGGAGCTTGTGCACGTACGCCTGGTGGCCGGTGTCCCAGATGACCGGGTCGTTCGGGGAGTCGAAGACGCGGTGGACGGCGATGGTCAGCTCGACCACGCCCAGGTTGGGCCCCAGGTGACCGCCGAACCTGGCGCAGGAGTCGACGAGCAGGTCGCGGATCTCTCCGGCGAGCTGCGGCAGCTCCTCGACGGCAAGCCGTTTGACGTCGTGCGGTCCCTCGATCGAGCCCAGCAACCCGCTCACGGATGCGACTCCCCTCTGCTCTTTTGCGTCGATCCCCAGAGTCTAGTTCGCAAAGGCGTCACTGACTCCATCAAGTCAAATGCACCCACAAATGTCCGATCTTGACCTAGTCTTGCGGACCATATGAACTCCGTCCCCGCCGGCCGGCTCGTGGCGCTCGTCGCGGCAGGCGTGGCCCTCGCACTGGCCGCCGCCGCCTTGACGCTGGTGCTCGCGGAGGTGGCCACGACCTCGACCGACCCCGCGTACGGGGGACGGCAGCCCGCGGCGCCGTCCGGCAGCGCGGGCCAGAGCAGGCACGGCGGCGCCGCGGTCGCCGGACGGGCGACGGCCACCGCGAACCCCCTCTACAAGACCGGCCGGCTCACGGACGTGAACTGCCGGCCCGGCAGCCTGCCCGCGGGGAGCATGCCCGCCTACCGCCGTTTCCTGACCCGCGTGACGGCCTGCCTGAACAAGGCGTGGGCAGCGCAGTTCCGCAAGGCCGGGATGCCGTTCGCCAAGCCGCGGCTGCGCATCATCACCCGCAAGGTCAAGACGCCCTGCGGCTCGTGGAACACCGGCGCCGACGGCGTCTACTGCTCCACCGACCGCACGATGTACCTGATGATCAGCAAGGACCAGCTGCGCAACCCTTTCCCGCTCGGCATCACCCGGCTGATCGCCCACGAGTACGGCCACCACGTGCAGCAGGTCTCCGGCATCTGGAATTACTACTGGGCGGCGCGCACGGTCGCGGGCAAGGCCAAGAGGCTGCAGCTGTCGCGTAATTCCGAGTTGCAGGCCGAGTGTTTCTCGGCCGTGTTCATGAGCACGATGAAGGGCACGTCGCTGGTCACCGACGCCGACTGGGCGTACACGGTGGGCTGGTTCAGGAAGAACGGCGCCAAGGGGTGGCCGCAGAACGACCACGGCAAGGGGCCGACGCAGGCCGCGTGGATGACGCGGGGGTTCCATCGCGGATCGCCGGGCGCCTGCAATACCTGGGCCGCCAATCCGCGGAATGTCACCTGATAGTGCGTTATTTCTTCGCCTGGAGCTCCTTTTTTCACTAGGGTGCCGTCTCATGCGTATCCCCTTCTTAGCGCTCATGGCGGGCGCCTTGGCCGGTGTGCTGTTCGCCGGAACCGCGCACGCGGCCTCCTCATCGGCCGCTCCCTTCTCGTCCGTCCTGACGAAGAACAAGCTCTACAAGGCGGGCAAGCCCGGCGTACGGGCCTGTGAGGAGCCCGAGGTCCGCACCGGCAGCGTGGAGGAGGCCGAGCTGTACTTCGAGGCCGTGAAGGACTGCCTCGACCGCGCCTGGGCCCCCGTCGTCAAGAAGGCAGGACACCGCTTCACCAAGCCGAAGTTCGCGATCGTCACCAAGGTCGGCGCGAAGACCAGGTGCGGGCGCTTCCCCGGGGGCGCGCAGGCCCTCTACTGCCAGAAGGACCGCTCCATCACCTTCCTGCTCAGCCCGAACATCGTCGAGGAGCCCACCGACCTGGCGCTGATGCAGGTGCTCGCCCACGAGTACGGCCACCACGTCCAGCAGCTCACCGGCATCATGAAGGCCGGTGACCGGATCATCGGCGGGCGTGACGAGGATCGCGCGTACGCCGCGCTGCGCCGTCTTGAGCTGCAGGCCCAGTGCCTGTCCGGCGTCTTCGTCGGCCGCGTCTGGGACTCGCTCGGGCGGCCCGACTCCGACTGGAACATCCTGGCCAAGGGCACCCACAACCCTGTCGCGCTCGACGCCATCGGCGTGCGCAGCGGGGCCGACAACACGCACGGCAGCGACAAGAGCAATGCCTTCTGGCTGCAGCGCGGCTTCACGTCCCAGTCCACCGGGGCCTGCAACACCTGGACGAGCTCCAACGCCAGGGTGCGGTAAATCACTCTTCGAAGGCTTATGATCCGCGATCATGCGCCTTTTCCTTTAGCGCCGGCGGCGTGCGCGGTCGCGGGACCCCTCACGCCGCCACCCGCGAGCCCGCCGGGCTGGCGTACACGCCGCCCTCGGTCAGCGTCACCACCGGGCGGGGCTCCGTGTGCGGGACGATCGCCGGCAGCGGGGCGCAGTACTGCCCTGAGCAGAGCACCACATCGTCATCCGCATTGAGCCTGCGCCCTGGGTCAGGCGTTGGCGCGGGCCAAGACTTCCAAGGGGTCGGAGAGGACGTGGGCGAAGGCCAGTTCGGCGGCGCCGACCAGAGGGGCCGCGTCGCCCAAGGCCGAGGTGCGCAGGCGCAGGCGTTCGCGTTGGTGAGCCATGGCGTGCAGGGCGAGCTGGGAGCGGACCTGGGCGGCGGAGCCGAGGTAGATCTCGCGCAGGACACCGCCGAAGATCACCATCTCGGGGTTGAAGATGTTGACGAGGTTGGCGACGCCGAGCCCGAGCCAGTCGCCGACCCGGCTGAGCGCCTCCTGGGCCACGATGTCGCCACGGTCGGCCGCCTCGACGACCCCGCGTACGGCGTCGCGCCCCTGCCGCCCGTCCGAGACCCGCCCGGCCGACTCCAGCAGGGTGCGCTCCCCCACCTCGGCCTCCAGGCACCCGTGCGACCCGCAGCCGCACGCCCGCCCGCCGGGGTTGACGACCATGTGGCCGACCTCGCCGCCGTAGCCGTCGTGCCCGCCGATCAGGTGGCCTCCGGAGATGATGCCGCCCCCGATGCCGACGTCGCCGTGCAGGTAGATGAGGTCGCGTACGGCGACGCCGACACCGCGGCTGTGCTCGGCGAGCGCGGCCAGGTTCGCGTCGTTGCCCACGCTGACGGGCAGCCCGAGGCCGAGCCGGCGCGCCAGCTCCTCGCCGAACGGCACCTCCTCGGCCTTGAGGTTGGGCCCGAAGCTGACGACGCCGTCGGCCTTGCGCACCCCGCCCGACACGGCGGCCGCGGCGCCGACGCAGACGGTGTCGTCCCTGGTCTTGCGCCGCATCTGGCGGGCGAACCCGGACAGCACCCCGGTCAGCTCGTCGAGCTCGAACCGGTCGCGGTCGCGTACGGCCTCGCGCCGGTCGAGGATGACCCCGCCCAGCCCGACGCGCGCCACGGCGAGCCGGTCGGGGCCGACGTCGAAGGCGAAGACGTAGACCCGCGCCGACTCCGGCCGCACCACGAGCGAGGGCCGCCCGGCCCTGCCGGTCTCGCGCGGCAGCTCCTCGCGGACCAGCCCCGCGGCGGTGAGGTCGGAGGTCAACGCCATGATCGTGCTGCGATTGAGCCCCATCTTCGAGGTCAGCTCGGCCCGCGAGATCGGCCCGCCCAGATGGACATGGCGGAGCAGCGCGCCGAGGTTGTGGCGCCTGATGTCCTCTTGGGAAGGGCCGGCACGCATGGTCTGGGGTTCCTTCAGGGGCTGCGAATCGCTGATCACCTTAAACCAGCGGCAGCCGCCCGCTTGCGCGCCAGAGCGTCGACACCCGCCGCGAGCAGCAGGACCGACCCCGTGACCAGGTATTTGACGCTGGAACCGTACCCCATGAGGCCCATGCCGTTCTCGATCACCGCGACCACCGCCCCGCCGAGCACGGCGTCGAGCACCCGGCCCTTGCCGCCGAACAGGCTGGTGCCGCCGATGACGGCGGCGCCGACCGCGTACAGCAGGACGGAGCTGCCGCCCGTGTTGGGGTCGACGGAGCTGGCTCTGGAGGCGGCCACGATGCCGCCGATGGCGGCCATCGAGGAGCAGATGACGAACGCGCTGATCTTGATCCGGTCGACCGGGATGCCGGCCCGGCGGGCGGCCTCGGTGTTGCCGCCGACCGCGTACAGGTGCCGGCCGAACGAGGTGCGGCGCAGCACCACCGTCCAGACGACCAGCAGCGCGAGGATGACCGGCACCACGATCGGCACGCCGGTGAGCGAGACCAGCGCGGGGTTGCGGCTGCGCTCGAGGTTGAGCGCGGCGACCGCGAGCCCGGCGAACAGCGCCAGCATGCCGACGCGGAAGGCGATCAGCGAGATCGGGTCGGCGGCGAGGCCGCGCTTGGTGCGGTTCCTGGCCCGGCGCAGCTGCACGGCCGCGAAGACCGCCACGCACACCAGGTAGAGCGCCCAGCCGAGCCACGGCGGCAGGTTCTTGTTCGCGATGGCGACGACCACGCTGTCGCGGATGGAGATGTTGGTGCCCTCGTCCACCAGCACCAGGACCAGGCCCTGGAAGGCGAGGAAGGCGGCCAGCGTCACCACGAACGACGGGATGCCGACCTTGGCGACCAGGCTGCCGAGCACGGTGCCGATGACGACGCCGGTGAGGATGGCGGCCAGCATGCAGACGTACCAGGGCAGGCCGGCGTTGGTCAGCGTGACGGCGAGCACGGCCGCGCAGACGCCGCTGGCGAACCCGGCCGACAGGTCGATCTCGCCGAGCAGCAGCACGAACACCAGGCCCATCGCGATGAGCGTGACGGCCGCGCCCTGCGTGAACAGGTTGGCGAAGTTGATCGCGGTGACGAAGGACGGCCGGGCCACGGCGAAGACCGTGCAGAGCACGACCAGGCCCAGCACGGCGGGCAGCGCACCCATGTCGCCGCCGCGCACCCGCTGGATGTAGGCGAGGAAGCTGTTCTTGATCGACGGAGTCTGCGCGGCCGCGACGATGGCCTCTCCGGGTAGTTCTTTGACCTTGTTCATGATGTGACCCCGTTCTTGAGGCCCAGATCGCCGCTGCGGCCAGAAGTGATCAGTTCGACGACCTGTGCGTGCGTCACATCGGAGGTCTTGACCTGGGCGGCCATCCTGCCGAGGTAGAGCGCCGCGATCCGGTCGGAGACGGCGAACACGTCGTTCATGTTGTGGGAGATGAGCACGACGGCCAGGCCGGTGTCGGCGAGCCTGCGCACCAGCTCCAGCACCTGCGCGGTCTGGGCCACGCCCAGCGCCGCGGTCGGCTCGTCGAGGATGACGACCTTGCTGTTCCACAGCACGGCCTTGGCGATGGCGACGGTCTGCCGCTGCCCGCCGGACAGGCTGGAGACCTGCTGCCTGATGGACTTGACGGTACGGACGGACAGGCCGCTGAGCGTGCGCTCGGCCAGCTCCTCCATGCTGTCCTCGTCCAGCAGGACGCCGTTCTTGCGCTCACGGCCGAGGAACATGTTCTGGACGATGTCGAGGTTGTCGCACAGGGCGAGGTCCTGGTAGACGATCTCGATGCCCAGCTCGCCCGCGTCGCGCGGGCTGTGCACGTGCACCTCTTTGCCGTCGAAGAGCAGGGTGCCCGCGTCGATGGGGTAGATGCCGCCGATGCACTTGACCAGGGTGGACTTGCCGGCGCCGTTGTCGCCGACGAGCGCTGTGACCTCGCCGGCGTACGCGGCGAACTCGACCTCGTGCAGGACCTTCACCGGGCCGAAGCTCTTGTCGATCCCGCGCACTTCAAGGAGGGGGGTCATGGATCTCCCTAAACGGGGGTACGGCCGCGCTCGTGGCGCGGGCCGTACCCCGCCGCGTTACTGAATGCCTGCCTCGGTGCACTTCTCGGCGAAGTCACCCTTGCACAGTTCCTCCTTGGTGACGTAACCGTCGGCCACGACGTCCTTGACGTTGTCGAAGTAGATGGCCTGCGGCTCCATCAGCTCGGAAGGCACGTCCTGACCGGTCTCCGGGTCCTTGACGCTGCTGGTCGCCGCGGGCTTCTCGCCCTTGGCCAGCGCGACAGCGAGCTTGGCCGCGGCGTCGGCCTCCTTCTTGACGGCTTTGTACACGGTCATGCACTGGTCGCCGGACAGGATGTTCTGCAGGCCCTGGACGGTGGCGTCCTGGCCGGTCACCGGCACCTTGCCGTTGAGGTTGTTCTTCTTCAGCACGGTGATGGCGGCGTTGCCGAGACCGTCGTTGGCGGCCAGCACCCCGGCGATCTTCGGCTCCTGGGTCAGCATCTGCTCGAAGATCGTCCCGGCCTGGGTGTTGTCCCAGTCGGGCACGGCCTGGTCGGGGCCCTTGACGTACTCGCCCGCGTCGAACTTGGGCTTGAGCACGCCGTCGTAGCCGTCCTTGAACAGGGTCGCGTTGTTGTCGGTCGGCGAGCCGTTCAGGTAGGCGACGATCGGCTTCTCGGCCTTCTTGTCGGTCAGGCACTTCACCAGGCCCTCGCCCTGGAGCTGGCCGACCTTGGTGTTGTCGAAGCTGACGTAGTAGGCGGCGCCGCCGCCCAGCGTCAGCCGGTCGTAGTCGATGGTGGCCACGCCCTGGGACTTGGCCTTCTCGATGACGGTCTTACCGGTGCCGCTGTCCAGGTTGACGATCATCAGGACGGTGGCGCCGTTGGTGATCATCTGGTCGGCGATGGTCTGGAACTGGGTCTTGTCGTTCTGGGCGTTCTGGATGTCGTACTCGACACCCGCGGCCTTGAACGCCTCTTCCAGATACTTGCGGTCCGCCGTCTCCCACCGGGCGGAGGACTTGCTGTCCGGCAGGATGACGCCGATCTTGCCGGCCTTGGCCGCTTCTGACGCGGTGGCCGATTCAGAGGTCGACGTCGTGGTCTGACCGCTGTCGCCCCCGCAGGCGGTGAGACCGAGGGCGAGCGCTGCTGCCGTGGCGGTCAGGCTGAGGATCCCCTTGCGCATGGTGCAGGGTCCTTTCTTCCGGAGGGGCCCGGATGAATGTTGTTTGCGGCAACGTATTCCGGGACGAACCGGTTGTGAAGGGGGTTGGAGGAGTGGATTTGTTGTTTCGGGTAACAATCCAGAAACGTCACATCAACCTTCCCGACGCTGCCCGTACCGGAGTGTGATGCCTGCGGCGCCCTGTCACGTGAGGGAGCCGACATGCCCTGATCACGCCATTTCGGGTCACCCACTGTGTGGTTATTGGTAGGTTTGGGCCGCTTTGAGGAGACTCTCGGAAAGGTGGGTGACAGTGCGGCGGTACGGACGCGTGGCCGGTGGTGTGCTGGCCGGGTGCCTGGTGGCGGGCTGCTCGGGGCTGCCCGGGATGGACCCGGCGGCGTGGCAGGGCGCGGAGACGCCCTCGGCCACTCCCTCCTCCACGGCATCTGGGACGCAGAAGACGCCGGAGCCCTCGGCGTCCGCCCCGGCGCTGACGGCGGAGTCGGTGATCAAGGAGTACATCGAGCGCAACAACAAGGCCAACAAGGCGCTCGACGAGAAGCTGCTCGCCACCTATGAGGGCGGGTCGAGCCTGGCCATCGACAAGGCCGGCTACGCCTCCCAGCGCAAACTGGGAGGGCGCGACTCCTACACGCCGTTCGAGTACGTCAGGCCGACGTTCGTGGCGCCGGCTTCCAAGCGGTGGTTCCTCGCGACGACGTACTGGAAGAACAAGAAGAAGTCCGCCAAGACGCCCACCTTCCTGCTGTTCGCCCACGACCAGGGCGCCTGGAAGCAGGTCTACTCCCCCGACGTCTTCGACACGATCGACGCCGACGAGCTGCCGAAGGTCCAGACGGACGCCTCCGGCGCGGCCACCGAGGTGGACAGCGCCGACGGCGACGGCCTGCTGATGTCACCGGCCGACTTCGCCAAGAACTACGCCGCCCACATGACCGGCAAGGGCTCGAACGCCGCCAAGAGCCGGTTCGCCTCCGACCAGTTCACCACCGGCGCGGCCAAGAACCGCATCAAGATGCGGCAGTTCGCCAAGCTCACCGAGCACGCGGCGCCGGCGAAGGAGTATCCGTCGTACGCGCTGCGCACGGCCGACGGCGGCGCGCTCGTCTTCACCACGCTCGCGCGGACCAAGGTGTACGACGTGATCCAGAGCCCGAAGCGCTACTACGTCTTCCAGGAGGACAACGGCCTGCTGCCGGACAAGTACTACAAGTTCTTGAAGGTGGGCGACCTGGTGCAGGTGGCCGCGCACATCCCGCCGAAGACCGCCTCGCCCGCCCAGGTCAAGGTGCTCGGCACGTACAGCGGCATCGTGGCCGGCCGCGGCGCGTGACGCCCGGCCTGCGGACGCGTCCTCAGGCCAGGACCTGGCTCAGGACGTTCTGCACGATCAGCCCCACCGCCGAGGCCGCCGCCACGACCAGGACGGCCGTCCGCACCTTGCCGCCGTCGAGGTAGCGCCGCAGCGGCCCGGACACCAGGAACCCGAGCAGCATCGGCACGATCAGCGCCCCGCCCACCATCAGCGCCGCGGACGGCAGCTCGTCCACGAGGGCGAGGATGGCCAGCGACTGGACGGCGCTGAGGAAGAAGAACATCGCCAGCGTGGCCCGGATCTGCGGCCCCTTGGCGTGCTGGTAGACCAGCGCGATGGGCGGGCCGCCGATGCCGGTCGCGGTGCCGGTGATGCCTGACACGAACCCGGCCGAGGTGATGGTGGCCGCGTTGCGCGGCACGCTCAGCGCCCGCGCCGTCAGTGCCACCGCTACGAGCACCATGACCGCCACGAAGACGCTGCGCATGTATACGGAAACGTAGACAACGATGACTGCGCCGAGAGCGCTACCGGGCAGCCTCCCGAGCACCGCGAACCCGAGCCCGCGCCAGTCCACCCGCCGCCACTCCACGGCCAGCGTGAACAGCGGCAACGTCATGTTGACCACCTGAACGGCGCCCGGCATGAGGTCGGGCGCGAGCAACGTGAGCAACGGCGCCGCCACCAGGCCCAGCCCGAACCCCACGGCTCCCTGGACGATCGCCCCCACAAATACCGCCAGACCACCAACAATCAGCACCAGCGCCACGTTCGCCATGCACGCGAGTCAACCATCTTTACTCTCCGTTGCCATAATGGCCCCGAGAGTGATCACATGAGGGTAGTGTTTTCCGCGCACGCCTACGTAAGCTCGGAAGTATGGCCGCGAAGCCGAAAGCCACGAGCATACGTGTCAGCGTGAAGACCAGAGATCGCATCGCTGCTTTGGCGAAGAAGAGAGGTGAACCCATGACCGCGATCATCGACCACGCCATCCGCGAGATGGAGAAGAAAGAACGCTGGCAGCGCGTCGCGGAGCAGATGGAGCAGACCAAGAGAGAAGATCCACAGGCCTGGGCGGACTATGTCGCCGAATCCGAGCTGGTGCAAGGTCCGCGACCGCGCACTTCCCGCATCGCACCCGAGTGGGAAGGGCTCATCACGTTTCCCGAGGAGAGAGATGAGGGTGATTCAGGGCGAGATCTGGCTCGCTAACCTGGGCGACACCGTGGGCCGCGAGCCGGCTCACGGGCGCCCGGTGCTGGTGGTCAGCAACGACACGTTCAACGCCAGCACACCGGTCAAGATCGTTGTTCCGCTGACCACGACCGATCGGGGCTGGGACAACCATGTTCCCATCCCGACCGAGGGCACCGGCCTGGACAAGCCCAGCTTCGCCATGATCGAGCATGTGCGCAGCATGTCGCCCCTGAGGTTCACGCGGAGGATCGGGATCGCCCCTGACGAGGTCGTTCACGAGGTCGCCGACTGGATCGGTGACGCGCTCTAGCGGCTCAGGAGATGGGTGATGCCGCCCGGCGAATTAGAGGTTCGCCGGGTGGCGTCACTCACTCTGCCACACCTGCCGCTGCTTAGGCTGCCGCCGTGCCGTTCTCGTTTCTCGCGCCCGCTGTCGCCGCCCTCATCGCCGGCACCGGGCCCCAGCCTGCTGCGGCCTTCCTGCCAAGGGTGGGAAGCTGGCGGCGGCGTCGTGTCCTGAGACGGCGCTCTCCGAGGGTGGGATTCCACGGGGGCGCGAGTACCTCACTACGGTTGTGAAATGTCTGGATAAGTCGTGGCGGCGCCGAGCCTCGCCGCAGGGCCGAGTTGCGGCGGAGGTTCGAGTTGCAGGCCGACTGCCCCGTAGGAAAGGCGACGACCGCCCCGCGAGGGTCGTCCCCCAGGAAAGGCAAGAGCCGCCCGGCGGGGGTTGTCCCGCGGGGCGGCTCTTGAGGTGTTCGGGTGGTTCCCCCGATACGGGCGCGTGAGGATCGCGCCCAACCCCCGGCACGACGGCCAAGGGCTCCCGCCCCCCGTCCCGGCTCATGACCGGGACGGGAACACGGGAAGCTGTCACATTCGGACGAGGCAGCGCCCCGCACGGCGTCTCCACCAAGCGAAGCCGCGCCCCGCACGGCGTCACCACCGGACGAAGCCCCGCCTCCCCCAGCGTCACGCCAGAGCGAGGCGGTGCCTCTCCCGGCGCTACTTGGCGAGCAGGGAGCGCAGGACGTACTGCATGATGCCGCCGTGCCGGTAGTAGTCGGCCTCGCCCGGCGTGTCGATGCGGACGACCGCGTCGAACTCGACCTCGCCGGCCTTGACGTGCACCGTCTGCGGGATGCCGCCCTTGTTGAGCTCCTCGACGCCGGTGATGTCGAAGGTCTCCTCACCGGTCAGCCCCAGCGAGGCGGCCGAGGCGCCCTCCGGGAACTGCAGCGGCAGCACGCCCATGCCGATGAGGTTGGAGCGGTGGATGCGCTCGTAGGACTCGGCGATGACGGCGCGCACGCCGAGCAGCGCGGTGCCCTTGGCCGCCCAGTCGCGCGAGGAGCCGGAGCCGTATTCCTTGCCGGCCAGGACGACCAGCGGGGTGCCGGCGGCGGCGTAGTTGACGGAGGCGTCGTAGATGAACGACACGGGCCCGTCGGGCTGGGTGAAGTCGCGGGTGTAGCCGCCCTCGGTGCCCGGCGCGATCTGGTTGCGCAGGCGGATGTTGGCGAACGTGCCGCGGATCATCACCTCGTGGTTGCCGCGCCGCGAGCCGTAGGAGTTGAAGTCCTTGACCTCGACGCCGTTGGCCTGCAGATATTGCGCGGCGGGCGTGCCGACCTTGATGGAGCCGGCCGGCGAGATGTGGTCGGTGGTGACGGAGTCGCCGACCTTGACCAGGACCCGGGCGCCGTGGATGTCGGTGACGGGCTCCGGCTTCTCCGGCATGCCGTCGAAGTAGGGGGCCTTACGGACGTAGGTGGAGTCGGCGTCCCACTCGAACGTGTCACCGGTCGGGATGGGCAGCGAGCGCCAGTGGTCGTCGCCCTTGAAGACGTCGGCGTAGTCGCGCTCGAACATGTCGCGGCCGATGGAGGAGTTGACCACGGCGGCGATCTCCTCCGGCGCCGGCCAGATGTCGCGCAGGTAGACGGGCTCGCCGTCGCTGCCGATGCCGAGCGGCTCGGTGTCGAGGTCGATGTCCATCGTGCCGGCCAGCGCGTACGCCACGACGAGCGGCGGCGAGGCCAGGTAGTTCATCTTGACGTCGGGGTTGATGCGGCCCTCGAAGTTGCGGTTGCCCGACAGCACGGCCGTGACGGCCAGGTCGTTGGCCTGGATGGCCTCGCTGATCTCGGGAAGCAGCGGCCCGGAGTTGCCGATGCAGGTGGTGCAGCCGTAGCCGACGAGGTTGAAGCCGATCTTGTCGAGGTAGGGCTGCAGGCCCGAGCGCTCGAAGTAGCCGGTGACGACCTGCGAGCCGGGCGCGAGCGACGTCTTGACCCAGGGCTTGCGGCTGAGGCCCTTGTCGACGGCGTTGCGGGCGAGCAGGGCCGCGCCGAGCATGACGTACGGGTTGGAGGTGTTGGTGCACGAGGTGATCGCGGCGATGGAGACGATGCCGTGGTCGATCTCGAACGTCGTGCCGTCGGCCAGCGTGACGGGCACCGGGTGGTGCGGCCGGGGGCCGCCGTTGGCGGTGGCGTTGGAGGCGGGCGAGTCGGAGGCCGGGAAGCTCTCCTCGACGGCCTCGTCCACCCCGTCGCTGACGTAGCTCTGGACGTCGTGGCGCCAGGTCTCCTTGGCCGCCGACAGCACGATGCGGTCCTGCGGGCGCTTGGGGCCGGCGATGGACGGAACGACGGTGGCCAGGTCGAGTTCGATGTACTCGGAGAAGACCGGCTCGGGCGCCGACGGGTCGAGCCAGAGGCCCTGGGCCTTGGCGTACGCCTCGACGAGCGCGATCTGCTCCTCGGAGCGACCGGTCAGGCGCAGGTAGTCGACGGTCTGGCCGTCGATCGGGAAGATGGCGCAGGTGGAGCCGAACTCGGGGCTCATGTTGCCGATGGTCGCGCGGTCGGCCAGCGGCACCGAGGAGACGCCCTCGCCGTAGAACTCGACGAACTTGCCGACGACGCCGTGCTTGCGCAGGATCTCGGTGATCGTCAGCACGAGGTCGGTGGCGGTGGCGCCGGCCGGCAGCTTGCCGCTGAGCTTGAAGCCCACGACGCGCGGGATGAGCATGGAGATCGGCTGGCCGAGCATGGCGGCCTCGGCCTCGATGCCGCCGACGCCCCAGCCGAGCACGCCGATGCCGTTCTCCATCGTGGTGTGGGAGTCGGTGCCGACGCAGGTGTCGGGGTAGGCCTTGCCGTCGCGGGTCATGACGACGCGGGCGAGGTGCTCGATGTTGACCTGGTGGACGATGCCGGTGCCGGGCGGCACGACCTTGAACTCGTCGAAGGCGGTCTGGCCCCAGCGCAGGAACTGGTAGCGCTCGCGGTTGCGCTCGTACTCGCGCTCGACGTTGCGCTGGAAGGCGTCGGGGTGACCGAAGTAGTCGACGATCACCGAGTGGTCGATGACCATCTCGGCGGGCGCGAGCGGGTTGATGCGCGCGGGGTCGCCGCCGAGGTCGCGTACGGCCTCGCGCATGGTGGCCAGGTCGACCACGCAGGGCACGCCGGTGAAGTCCTGCATGATGACGCGCGCGGGCGTGAACTGGATCTCCACGCTCGGCGCCGCCTCCGGGTCCCAGCCGCCCAGCGCCCTGATGTGGTCGGCGGTGATGTTGGCGCCGTCCTCGGTGCGGAGGAGGTTCTCCAGCAGGATCTTCAGGCTGTACGGGAGACGTGCGGCGCCCTCGACGGCATCCAGCCGGAAGATCTCATACGACGCGTCACCGACGCGGAGCGTGTCACGGCTGCCGAAGCTGTTCGCGGACACGATGATTCGCCTCCTCCATAGACAGGTGTTCAAACAGAATCCTGCCGCACTGCGGAACCGGACGGCACCTTAGGTGTGCCTAACTCGCAGGCCGCGGCGGATGTCTCGATATCAAGATATCCACAGCGTATCTCGACATCAAGTTAAACGGGCGCCAGCCGCCAGAACAGCAGGCCGACGATGGCCACCGACAGGATCGGCGCCAGGATCTTCTGCTCGAACTTCCTGCCGGTCTTGATGCCGATCTTCCACGGCAGCACGAACTTCGCCCCCAGCGGCCAGAGCACCGGGCAGCCCCGCTCGGTCATGCAGTCGCCCACCACGTGGACGAAGCAGCCGACGCCCACCGCGAGACCGAGCCAGGCGTAGCCCACGTCGAGGGAGAGGAAGACCGCGTACAGGCCGGCGGTCATGCCGATGTTGATCATCGCGGAGCCGAGCTTGTTGCCCGGGATGCCGACGCCGATGGCACGTAGCGAGAGCCCGATGAGCAGCACGACCATGATGTCGCGCCCGATCGGATACGTGCTGGCCAGCCAGTGCGCCCCGAACCCGAGCGCCACCGCGAACAGCAGCGAGTGGGTGGCCCCCCGGTGGCCGCCGCTGATCCAGGAGACGACCTTGGCGAGCGCCCACGTGATAGGCCCGAATGTTTGCGCGATGGTCGCGCTGGGATGGTCGAGGTCGGGCAGCATGGCCGCGCCCGCGCAGATGATCGCGCCGGCGATGAGCTCGGCCGGGCTGAGCGCGGTGGCCATGATGCCGGTCTCGACGAACCGGGAGGACTCGTTCAGCAGCGGGAGTGCGGCGAGCGGCGGCGCAAGCCCCAGCCAGGCGATGGCCCCCGTCATCGCATGCGTGTGCCCCATCATGATCGGGACTGTACGGCAAAGAGCCCCTTTACGCGCTTGTCCATGCCGTGCGGGAAGAAGAGTGTGCCCAGATCGCGGCGGGCAAAGGGTCGGCAAAGCGTTCCGGACCAGCATCCGGACCAGCACCCCGGACCAGTGCTCCGGACCAGTGCTCCGGACCAGTGCTCCGAACCAGTGCTCCGAACCAGTGCTCCGAACCAGTGCTCCGAACCGGCACTGAGCCGCGTCCGTATCCCTTCCCGGAGGCATCGGCATCTTCTCCAGGAGGCTCAGGACCCACTCGGAAAGGCCCGCAAACGCAGACGAGGTCGTCTCCGCGGCGACAGCACCCCCCAGCCCTGCCGACGCGGAACGACCTCGTCTGCTGTGTTCAACGACGCCTCCCCGGATCCTGTTCCCGGCATTCCGCAACTTTTTCGTGATCTGGCTCACTCCTGTCTGTGACTTGTCGCTCGACCTGTTTCCGATATATCGTTGGTGTATCGAGAGTGAGTCACGATATAGGGGGACAACATGACGCACCACATCACCGCAGGCGGGCCCTGGCCCGGCGCGCACGAGTACAAGCGGGCGGCCCGCGAGGCGTTCCAGGCCCTGGCCGACGCCTTCGAGCAGTTCGGCGGCCGCAGGGGCGGCCCGCACCACGGGGGTCATCACCCCGGCGGCCACCACGGCGGCCCACACGGCGGCCCACACGAGCACCGAGGAAGGGGCCGCGGACCCGGCGGGCCGTTCCCGTTCGACTTCGGGCGCGGCCCCTGGGGCCCCGGCCCGTGGGGCGGGCGCGGCGGCTGGGGCGGCCGCAGCCGCAAGGCCAAGCGCGGCGACGTGCGCGCCGCGATCCTCGCCCTGCTCGCCGAGGAGCCGCGCAACGGCTACCAGATCATCCAGGAGATCGCCGAGCGCAGCGAAGGCGGCTGGAAGCCCAGCCCCGGCGCCGTCTACCCGGCGCTGCAGCAGCTCACCGACGAGGGCCTGGTGATCTCGGAGGAGAACGAGGGCCGTAAGACCTTCAAGCTCACCCAGGAGGGCCGCGACTACATCGAGGCGCACGCCGACGAGGTCCGCGCGCCGTGGGACGACATGCGTCCCGACATCGATGACAACACCGCCGATCTCTGGCATATCGCCCGACAGTCGGCATTCGCCATGATGCAGGTTCTCCAGACCGGAAACGACGCACAAATCCGCGAAGCGCGTAAGACTTTGGTGGAGACCCGGCGCAAGCTCTACCAGATCCTGGCCGACGGCGACCCGGGCGAGGAGTGAGACGATGGCCGTTGCCGCACCGGGCAGCCGGTACGGAGAGAGCGAGGACACCGCCATGGACCACCCCGATCTCCGCATCGGCGACGCCGAACGCGAGCAGACCATGGCCGCCCTGCGTGAGCACTTCGCGCAGGGCCGCCTCACCCACGAGGAGCTCGATGAGCGCCTCGACCGCACCCTGGCCGCCAAGACCGCTCGTGACCTGGCCCAGGTGACGGCCGACCTGCCCGGTCCGCGCCCCGCCTACCAGGAGCCGCCGGCCGGCCCGTACGACATGGGCGACTGGCGCGCGGCCATGCACGCCCACAGGCAGCAGATGCAGGCCGTGCGGCACGCCCAGCGGGAGATGCGCCACCACATGCGCGGCTCCGGCTGGCACGGCCACATGCGGCGCCACCACCGCGGGCCCCACCCGCTGGTGCCGATCCTCACCGTGTTCCTGGTGCTCAGCCTGATCTTCGGCGGCTTCGGCATCTTCAAGGTGCTGTTCGTGATCTGGGCGGGCGCGCTGGTCTTCAGCCTCGTGCACCGGCGCTTCCACCAGCGCCGCTGAGCGGGGCCGCCCGGCGCGTTTTGGGCCTTGACCGGCCCTGAGGCGCACCTGATGATCTGGGCGGGCCGCACAGCGAAGGGGAAAGCCGCATGACCGAGCAGGGCACGCCCGACCGCCGCACGAACCCGTTCACCGCCGTTCCCGGCGCGGACGGCCTCGTCATGGACGTGCCGGCGTACCGCACCGGGTTCGACCGCGACCACGAGGGGTGCACGGAGCCCATGTGGAAGCTGGAGCGGGCGCAGACGTTCTACGAGCCCGACGTGGCGAGCTGGCGGGCCATGATGGACGGCGATTGGGAACGTTCCCTGGCCCTGCTCGCCCGCATCGCCGAGCCGCTGGCCGACTACTTCAGCCGCCGCCAGCCGGTCAGGCGGGTGCGGGTGGTCGAGCTGCCCGTGACGCCGTACCTGCAGTGGGAGCTGCACGTGCTGGCGGTGCGCGCCGCGGCGGGCTCGCCCTGCCGGGTGGTGCGGGCCGGTCGCGTGGCGGCCCTCGACCCGCTGCCGGAGCTGGTGATCTTCTCTCCGTCCCTGATGTACGAGGTGCTGTACGACGAGTACGGCGGGGGCAGGGGCGGCCGGCGGATCACCGACCCCGGCGTGGTCGGGCCCTGCCTGCGGGCCGTGCGGGAGCTGTTCGCGGCGGGCGAGGACGTGCGCGACTTCCATGAGCGGGAGATCGTGCCGCTGCCCCCGCCCGCCGTCACCGACGAGATGCGGGCCGCGCTGCCCGCCTACGCCCACCGGACGGAGGAGTTCCGCGTCTGACCGTCCGCCGGGCAGGACGCGAGGCCCGCGCAGGACACGAGGTGGCCGGGCGTGACCTCCAGCAGGCCGCCCGTGCCGCCGCCCTCGTGGTAGGCGCACGTCTCGACCGGCACCGCGTCGTCCCACGCCTCGTGCAGCCGCGGCACGGCCGACAGCAGCTCCCGCGTGTACGGGTGCAGCGGCCCGCCGAACACGTCGTCGGTCGGCCCCAACTCGGCCACCCTGCCCTGGCGCAGCACCACGGTCCGCTCGGCCAGGTAGGTGCCGAGCGACAGGTCGTGCGTGATGTAGAGCACGCCGAGCCCCCTGGTCTTGAGCTCGGCCAGCAGGTTGAGCACGTCGATGCGGGTCGAGGCGTCGAGCATGCTGGTGATCTCGTCGGCGACCAGCAGCTTGATGTCGAGCAGCAGCGCGCGGGCGATGAGCAGCCGCTGCAGCTGCCCGCCGCTCAGCTGATGGGGGTATCTCCCGAACACCTGGCCGGGGTTGAGCCGCACGTCGCGCAGCGACGTCTCGACCCGCTCGCCCCACTCGGCGGCCGGCACGCCCGGATAGTACGCCTCCTTGATCATCGCGAACACCCGGTCCGCCTTGAACACCGGGTTGAACGAGCTGAACGGGTCCTGGAAGATGCCCTGGACGTGCCGGTAGTACTCCTTGCCCGCCCGCACCGGCAGCCCGTCGAAGGTGATGGAGCCGCTGGTGGCGGAGTTGAGGCCGAGGATCATCCGGCCGATCGTGCTCTTGCCGCTGCCGCTCTCCCCGATCAGGGAGACGACCTCGCCCGGCACGACGTCGAAGCTCACGCCCTTGACGGCCGCGACGCTCCTGCCGCCGAAGGCGCCGATCCTGAATTCCTTGGTGACCTCGCGCAGTGTCAGCATCAGGCCTTCCAGCAGGCTACGTGGTGGTCGGGGGCGAGCTCCGCCACCGGCGGGTCCTCGGCGCACTCCTCGCCCGCGATCGGGCAGCGGTCGCGGAAGCGGCAGCCGGTGGGCGGGTTCAGCAGCGACGGCGGAGCTCCGGCGATGCCCTCCAGCCTGCGGTCGGCGTAGCGCACGCCGACCTCGGGCAGGGAGTCGAGCAGCAGCCGTGTGTACGGGTGCCGCGGCGCCTTGACGATCACGTCGGCGGGGGCCTTCTCGGCGAGGCGGCCGGCGTACATGACCATGATCGTGTCGGCGAGGTGGTGGGTGAGCGCGAGGTCGTGCGTGACGAAGATCATGCTCTTGACGTAGCCGCTCTCCCTGAAGCCGAGCAGCGCGCGGGCCACGGCCTTCTGCGTGGAGACGTCGAGCGCGGAGGTGACCTCGTCGGCGATCAGCAGGGACGGGTCGAGCAGCGTCGAGATGACCATCACCATGCGCTGCTTCATGCCGCCCGACAGCTCGATCGGGTAGCGGTCGAGCACGTCGCGGGGCAGCCCGACCTGGTCCATGCGGCGTTCCAGCTCGGGCAGGTCGAGGGTGGCGCCGCGCGAGGCGAGCAGCTCGCTGACCATCTTGCGGATCTTGCGGGTGGGGTTGAGCGCGCTCATCGCGTACTGCGGGATGAGGGAGACCTCGTGGAAGCGGAACGCGTTCATGGCGCGGTCGTCGCCGATGGGCAGCTCCTGGCCGTCGAGCACGACCGTGCCGCCGACGCGGCGCATGCGGCCGTCCATGCGGATGAGCGACTTGCCCAGCGTGCTCTTGCCGCAGCCCGACTCGCCGACCAGGCCGAGTATCTCGCCGTCGCGCAGCTCGAAGGACATGCCGTCGAGGGCCCGCACGTCGCCCCTGAGCGTCCTGTAGTACACCTTCAGCTCGCTGACCTGCAGGCTCATGTCTCCCTCAGTTTCGGGTTGAAGACCTCGTCGAGGCCGACGTTGGCCACGTACAGGGCGCCGACGATGGCGGTGATGGCCGCTCCCGGCGGCACGAACCACCACCACATGCCGAGTTGCAGCGCGCTCCACTGGTGGGCGTTCTGCAGCATCAGGCCGAGCGAGACGCCCTCGGTGGGGCCGAGCCCGATGAAGTCGAGCGAGGAGCCGATCAGCACCGAGCCGCCGAACAGCAGGATGAACGTCATGAACAGATAGGAGCTCATGTTCGGCGCGATCTCCCTGGCGATGATCCGCCAGGTGCCCGCGCCGCTCATCCTGGCCAGGTCCACGAACTCCCTGGTACGCAGCGAGAACGTCTGCGCCCTGATCGCCCGCGCCGCCCACGGCCACTGCGTCAGCCCGATGAACAGGCCCTGGACGGCCACGCTGCGAATGCCCAGATAGGCGTTGATGATGAGCAGCACGGCGAGGGTCGGGATGACCAGCACGACGTTGGTCAGCATGTTGAGCACCTCGTCCACGATGCCGCCGCGGTAGCCGGCCACGAACCCGATGGCCATGCCGATGACCGCGGCGATGCCGCCGCCGATCACCCCCACCACGAAGGTGGCCCGCAGCCCGTGCACGAACTGCAGGAACACGTCCTGGCCGAAGGTGGTGGTGCCGAGCCAGTGCTCGCCGCCGGGCGGGCTCATCGGCTGCGGGCCGTAGTCGTGGGGGTTGCCGCTCACCAGCAGCGGCCCGAACAGGCCGAGCAGGAGCAGCACGACCACGATGCCGAAGCCGACCATGAGCTTGGCGTTGCGCACCGCGAAGTGCAGCGCCTCGCGCCGCACGCCGGCCGGCTCGTGCGGCGCGACGTCCTGGATCACGCTCATGCCTGGGCACCCGCCATTCCCGCCCTGGTCCGCGGGTCGACCACGACGTAGACGATGTCGATGATGAAGTTGGCGATCAGCACGCCGAGCACGATGAACAGGAACGTGCCCTGCAGCAGGAAGAAGTCCTTGTTCTGGATGGCCTTGAGAATGAGGCTGCCGAGACCTGGATAGGCGAAGACGATCTCGGTGACCAGCGCGCCCGCCACCAGCACGCCCAGCTGCAGGGCCAGGCCGGTGATCTGGGGCAGCACCGCGTTGCGGAAGGCGTAGCGGCGGATGAGCCTGCTGGGGGCGCCGAGCGCCGACAGGTAGTTGGAGTAGTCCGACTCCAGCTCGTAGATGATCATGTTCCGCATACCGATGGCCCAGCCGCCGAGCGCCACCAGGAACAGCGACAGGAACGGCAGCGCCCAGTGGTGCAGCAGGTCGAGCACGAACGTCCACGACCAGGTGGGCCGCAGCGAGAAGCTGTAGCCGCCGGCCACCGGGAACCAGCCGAGCAGCACGCCGAACGCCCAGGCCAGCAGCACGGCCAGCCACATGTACGGCATCGCGGTCAGCACGTACCCGACGGGGAGCACGGTGTTGTCGAGGAGCTTGCGGCGGGCGGCGTACGCGCCGAACTGGTTGCCCACCACCCAGCTGAGCAGCACGGAGGGGACGATCAGCGCCAGCGTGTACGGCACCGCCTGGGTGATCACGTCGGCGACCGGGGTCGGGAAGAGCCAGATGCTGACCCCGAAGTCCCCGCGCAGCAACGCGCCCCAGAAGTTGAGGTACTGCTGCCAGAGCGGCTGGTCGAGCCCGAACAGGCCGGTGTAGTACGCCCGCATGGCCTCGACGGCCTCGGGCTTGGTGACGTTGGCCCGCGCGACCATGCTGGCGACCGGGTCGCCCGGCATGAAGCGCGGGATCATCCAGTTGACCGTGACGGCGACGAAGAAGGTCAGTCCGTAGATGAGCAGTTTCCTGCTGAAGTAACGACGCACAGGTTTGTGTCTCCAGAGCGGCCCCTCCGCCTCCCTGGGAGGTGCGGAGGCGGAGGAGCGGGGGCGTTCGTCCGGTCAGGTGGTCACGAGCCCGCGGGCTGGAGCTGGGTGAGCGTCTCGAAGCCGCCGAGCTCGAGCCAGTTGCGCCACATCACGGCGCCGGTCTTGGGCGCGCTGCCCTGCGACGACGGCCAGTTCTTCCACACGCTGGTGCTGGACTGCGCCCACAGGCCGTTGTACCAGAGCGGGATGACCGGCATGTCGGTCAGATGGATCTCCTGGAGCTGGGAGGTGATCTTCTGCATGCCGGCGACGTCGTCGGTCTTGACCTGGTCGAGCTGCTGGACGAGGTCCCATGCCTTCTTGTTCTCGTAGCGGGCGAAGTTGACGGTGTTCTGCTGCTTCTGGACCGGCAGCTGGAACAGGTACTCGTAGTAGGTGTAGGGGCTGTTGGACAGCTGCCGCTCGTTGTT
The DNA here is from genome assembly GCF_040609855.1 of Nonomuraea sp. NPDC004580. Classification (NCBI taxonomy): domain Bacteria; kingdom Bacillati; phylum Actinomycetota; class Actinomycetes; order Streptosporangiales; family Streptosporangiaceae; genus Nonomuraea; species Nonomuraea sp. NPDC004580. Next base: position 28,944 of record NZ_JBEXLH010000028.1, read on the forward strand.
GATCAGCAGGTCGAAGTCGCCCTTGGCGCGCTGCTCGACCAGCGCGTTGAAGTCGGGGAACTCCGGCGTGATCTGGATGCCCGCGCTCTTGGCGCTGGCGGCGATCGACCTGGCCGCCTCCATCCAGTCGGTCCAGCCGGACGGCACGATGATGGTCAGGCTGATCTTGGAGCCGTCCTTGTTCTCGACGTACCCGTCGCCGTCGCCGTCCTTGTAGCCGGCGTCGGCGAGCATCTGCTTGGCCTTGCCCGCGTCGAAGGTGAAGCCCGACTTCGCCACCACGCCCTGGTCGACGAACTTGTCCCACTGCGGCAGCAGGCCGGTGGGGCTGGCGGCCTTGACGAGGTTGCCGTAGACGCCCTCGACGATCTTCTTGACGTCGACGGAGGTGGCCAGCGCCTTGCGGAAGGCGGGGTCGTCCATCGGCTTCTTGGTGGTGTTGGGCACCAGCCACGCGGTGTTGGCCGACAGCATGTAGGGCGGCTCGTTGTAGTACGTGGTCAGCCCGAAGTTGCCCTTGACCAGGTTCGCCACGCCGGGCAGGAAGTTGTTGCTGAGGTCGAGCCCCTGCTGCAGCAGCATGCCCATCGCGACCTCGTTGCTGGGGGTGGCGATGTCCACGATGTAGCGCGGCTTGGGCTCCATGTTGAGCACCGACTTGCCCCACCAGTCGTCGCGCCGCTGCAGCACCACGCGGTCCTGGTCCCTGCTCATGAACGTGTACGCGCCCGTGCCGACCGGGTTCTCGTTGACCCCGTCGAGCACCTCCTCCTCAGAGCGGTCCTTCCACAGGTGCTCGGGGACCATCGACCGGCTGTAGAGCATGTAGTCCCACTGCTGGTAGTTGGCCTTGGAGAAGGTGAACTTCACGGTCTGGTCGTCCACCGCCTCGGCCGACTTCAGCCAGTCCCAGAGCTGGTGGTAGGGGATGGTCTCCATCTTGCCGAGCTCGAAGGAGAAGACGACGTCCTTGGCGGTGAACGGCTGCCCGTCGGACCACTTGATCCCTTGCCTGAGCTTGAGCTCGTAGGTGGTGTCGCCGGTCCACGAGCCGCTCTCGGCCAGCCAGGGGGTGAGCTTGGCGGCGTTGGTGTCGTAGTGGAAGAGGGTCTCGTAGACCAGGCCCTTCGTGCCGACCGCGGAGTCCCACTCCCTGATCGGGTTGTAGTTGCCCGGAGGCCCCCACTGCGTGCCCGTGGTGTACAGGGTCTCGTTGCGCGGGAGCTGGTCGGGGTTGGCGCTGGCCGCCGCGCCCTGGCTCTGCGGCGCGGAGGCAGAGGGGGCGGGCGTGCCTCCGCCTCCGGTGCAGGCCGCGGCGAGCAGACCCGCGGCTAGAAGCGGGATCATCATCCGAGCCCGGTTACGCATCGTCTCTCTCCTTACTCCGCGCGGCGGCGCGGAGGTACGCACGTCCTGTCAGAGACCCCGAGTCGCCCGTCGGGAAACGCTGCCTGGGAGCGCTCCCAAAGCGGGTGCGAATAGCGCCCCCGTCCAGGAGCCCGGGAGCGATGCACTCTTCAGTGAAAGCGGCCCCGCAAAGGGGCTGCTGAACCGGATAAGTACCGCGAACGTAAATTCCGCGTGTCCGTGCCGTCAATAGTCGTGACGGTTTCGAGATGTGGGTGTGGAAACGCTTTCGCGGCCGGGGATGCCGTCTCACCAGTGCTCGATGCGGCCCCTCAGGTTGACCGGTCCAACCGTGCCGGCCACCGGCGCCGCTCCGCCGTCCTCTCTCCGGCCCTTCTCCCACATACGGACGCAGAGGAGTCCGCCCGAAGGGCCGGCAGGCCGACTCCTGCTCGTACGAGGCGGGCAGCGACTCCGCCTCCGTCACCTGTTGAAACTCTAGAGCCAGCCCATGCGCTGGGCCGTGCGGATGGCCTCCAGCCGGTTCTGGGCGTTGAGCTTCGTCATCGCGCTGGACAGGTAGTTGCGCACGGTGCCCTCGGTCAGGTGCAGCTCGGCGGCGATGCGCGCGATCGGGGCGCCGTCGCCCGCCAGCCGCAGCGCGTCGCGCTCCCGCTCGGTCAGCGGGCTGTCGCCCGCGGCCATCGCGGCGGCGGCCAGCTCGGCGTCGAGGTAGCGGCCGCCCGACTGCACCTTGCGGATGGCCATCGCCAGCTCCTCGGCCGAGGCGTCCTTGCCGAGGAAGCCGCTCACCCCGGCGGCCATCGCCCTGCGCAGGTAGCCGGGGCGGCCCAGACTGGTCAGAATGACGATCTTGCATTGGGAGCTGATCCGCTCGGCGGCGCTCAACCCGTCCATGCCGGGCATCTCGATGTCGAGCACCGCCACGTCGGGGCGGTGCTCGGCGACCGCCGCCACCACCTCGTCGCCCCTGCCGACCTGCGCCACCACCTCGATGCCCTCCTCCAGGTCGAGCAGGGCCGCGATGGCGCCGCGGATCAGGTGCTCGTCGTCGGCGAGCAGCACGCGCGTGGTCATGCCGGCACCGCCGCCCGCAGCAGGTAGCGGCCGCCCTCGCCGGGCGCGGCCTCCAGGGTGCCGCCCACCGCGCGCAGCCGCTGCGCGAGCCCGGCCAGGCCGTTGGGCGCGTGCTCGCCCACCGGTCCCGTCACGCCGTCGTTGGACATCTCCAGCACCCCATCTTCTATCGTGATCGTGCAACGTTCGGCCCTGCTGTGCTTGAGCACGTTCGTCGCGCCCTCGCGCACGACGGTGGCCAGCAGCGTCCTGGCCTCGGGCGTCAGCGCCTCGGTCTCCGCTCGCACGGTGCAGCGCACGTCGGCCGCCTCCAGCACCGCGCGCACGCTGGCCAGCACCTCGTCCAGGTCGACGGCCCGGTAGTTCTGCACGACCGTACGCACCTCGCGCAGCGACCGCCTGGCCAGGTCGCGCACCGCGAACATCTCGGCCGCCGCGGCCTGCTCGTCCTCGCGCAGCGTCCGCTCGGCATGCTCGGTCATGGTCGCCACGTCGGTGAGGCTCTGGCCGAGCAGGTCGTTGAGGTCACGGGCGAAGCGCAGCCGCTCCTCAGAGACCGCCAGCCTGGCCATCGCCTCCTGCCCCGCGTACGCCTCCTGGGTCAGCCGCCACAGCCACAGGTTCGCCCAGACCGCGCCCACCGAGATCACCGTGAAGACGAGCTGGACCATCGACAGCAGCGGCACGATCATGTCGCCGACCAGCGAGACCCACACGGCGGTCAGCACCAGCGACACCCCGGCCAGGACGAGCACCATGCGCCTGCTGATGAACGGCGTCATCAGCGCCAGCCATGTGGGGATCGCCCAGATCTGCCCGAAACCCAGCAGCATGCCCACCGCGATCACCCCGGTCACGACCAGAATGACGGTGGGCCGGGGCCTGCCCGTGACGGCGATCCGGAACGGGCGCGTGCTGAGCACGTTGAACACCAGCAGCGCCGCCGAGCCGAGCACGATCGGCGGCCACTCCGTCCCCGCCTGCCACATCAGGTAGAAGGCGTAGTAGCCGAAGAAGGGGAAGAGCAGGATGAGGTCGGTGCAGTAGACGATCAGCCAGCGGACCTTGGTCTGCCGGTCGGCGCTCCGCACGCGGTCGATGAGGTTCACGCCGGCACCGCCGCCCGCAGCAGGAACTCGCCGCTCGCCGTGGGCTGGGCGGAGAACGAGCCGCCCGCGGCCACCAGCCGCTCCGACAGGCCGCGCAGGCCGCTGCCCGCTTCGGCGGGCACCTGCGCGACCCCGTCGTTGACCATCTCCAGCACGCCCGCGTCGATCCTGATCGCGCAGCGGGTGGCGGTGCTGTGCTTGAGGATGTTCGTGCCGCCCTCGCGGACGGCCCACGCCAGCAGCGTGCGCGCGGACGGCGACAGGTCGTCGGTCCTGGCCTCGATGACGCAGGTGGTGCCGGCCGCCTCCAGCGCCGCGCGCACCCCGGCCAGCTCCTCGTCCAGGTCGAGCGCCTGGTAGCCGTGCACCGCCTGCTGCACCTCGAACAGCGACTCGCCGGCCAGCGTGCGTACCGCGGCCATCTCTCTCGCGGCCCTCGCTGCGTCCTTGGTGGCGAGCTTGGCGGCCAGCTCGCTCTTCAGCGTGATGACGGACAGGCTGTGGCCGAGCAGATCGTGCAGGTCGCGGGCGAAGCGCAGGCGCTCCTCCGCCACCGCCAGCCTGGCCCTGGCCTCCCTGCCCCGGTTGGCGTCCCTGATCACCCACCACAGCCAGCGCCACACCAGCATGGCCGCGATCTCCGCCGCGCCGCTGCTCGACATGGCGAGCAGCACGACGGGCCAGGACCTGTCGGTGAACTCCACCACGTACGCGGCGCCCAGCACGATCACCACCAGCGACAGCCACAGCAGGGTGCGCGGGCGGAAGTAGAGCGAGGCCAGCGACAGCCAGAGCGTCGAGGTGTCGAGCCACACGTTGCCGATCGCGCCGCCATGGGGCATCAGCAGGAACACCACGACGGCCAGCACCCCGGCCACCCAGAGCTTGCGTGTAGGGGGACGCCGGTCCTCGTAGCCGTCGCGCATGACGAAGGGGAGCAGCCCGAAGTACGGGACCATCAGCACCAGGGCCGCCACCGCGTTGCCGGTCGGGATCTCGCCCTTCGCCATGGCGGCCATCGTGTAGGCCGCGAAGATGAGGCCCACCAGCACGATGGTGCCGTCCATCCAGTGCAGCAGGATCTTCTTGGCCGTCTCGGGACGCGCGCTCATCACGTCCCTCCCCTGCTGACCGACATGCTCCCGGGAACCTCCCAGGTCAGCGAAATCTTATCTATTGGCCGGGGTATGCCAAAGAATGCGTGACACGTCCGGCTCTGGGCCGGCACCGCGCAGCGACAGCCAGGCCAGGCGGTGGCGGGTGGCGTAGGCGACCAGCCTGCGGGCGTCGCCGGCGCTGAGGTCGCCCGTGCTCGACGGGACCGGGGTGAGCGCCAGGTGCGGCCACACCTCGTCCTCGATCCTCAGGTCATGGGCCTCGGCGAGCTGCTCGGCCGCCTTGCGCACGCCCGCCGCCATCAGGCCGAGCCGGCCGCCCGCTGAGGTGCCCGCTGAGGTGCCCGCTGAGGTGCCCGCTGAGGTGCCGGGCTCGACGGGGGCCAGCAGGTTGACGGTGCTCACCTCCGCGCCCGCCCTGCGGGTGGTCCGCAGCATGGCCACGTCGTCGGCCGACAGGCCGCCGGGGCCGAGCGGCAGCGTGAAGCTGACCCGCAGCGGGCGCTCGCGCTGCACGGCTTCGATGGCGCGGGCCCTGCGCAGCACGGCGGCGCGGTCGGCGCTGTCGCGGATCTCGAAGTCTGCGGACGCGGCGTCGAGCGTCCCCACGACGCGGCGGTACGCGGCGGTCAGCGCGCCCGGCCTCGTGCAGGCGGCGGCCAGCTCCCGCCCGCGCGGCCCGCCGAAGACCGGCACCGCGCTCCCCCCGAGCACCCGCAACCTCCCGACCCGCTCCACCACCCCGCCGTCATCCGTGCCGAAGTGATCGCCCGCCCTGGCGGCGCCGCCGCCCGTCGGCGGCGCGCCGGTCCGGCCGGCCTTGCCGGCCCAGGCAGGGGTGCAGCCGTCGCCGGCGGCCACCAGGTGGCCGAGTGCGTAGTGGCGCAGGCCGGTGCGGCGGGCGTGGACCGCGAGGTCGAGCGGGGGCTCGCGGGTGGCGTCGGTGAACGCCACGAACCCGCTGGGCGGCTCCTGGGGCGGCTGCTCGACCTGCGTGGCGACCGGCCGCGCGGCCGGTGGGAGTGGGGGCCGCGGGGCGGCGCCCGCGGGGAGCATGCGGATCGCCGCGGCGGTGCCGGCGGCCAGGGCGAGCGCCCCGAGAACGGCGAGCGGGCGCGGGAGCGTGCCGGGCTCCCTCCTGTGCCGAGACATGGGCAACCCCGTGTGGTCGGTCGGCTACGTTTCGTCGCTGCGGCTGAACGCTAGCAAGCACCCCCGGCGTGGCGCGGCCCTTTTCCGGTTCACGTCCGTTGTGTGCGGATAATGTGGTCATGAAGCTGCGGATCTTCACCGAGCCCCAGCAGGGCGCCACCTATGACGACCTGCTCTCCGTTGCCCAGGCCTCCGAGCGGCTGGGCTTCGATGCGTTCTTCCGGTCCGACCATTACCAGCGCATCGGCGCCGGCGACCCAGGTCCCGGCTCCACCGACGCCTGGATCACCCTTGCCGGCCTTGCCAGAGAGACGTCCACGATCCGGCTGGGCACGCTGGTGTCGCCGGCCACGTTCCGGTTGCCGGGGCCGCTGGCCATCAGCGTGGCGCAGGTCGACCAGATGAGCGGCGGCCGGGTCGAGCTCGGCTTCGGCACCGGCTGGTACGACACCGAGCACTCGGCGTACGGCATTCCCTTCCCGCCTGTCAAGGAGCGCTTCGCCCGCTTCGAGGAGCAGCTGGAGATCGTCACCGGTCTCTGGACGGCGGAGAAGACGTATTCCTTTGAGGGCAGCTACTACCGGCTGGCAGACTCGCCCGCGCTGCCCAAGCCGGCCCAGCGGCCGCGCCCGCCGGTGATCATCGGCGGCACCGGACCCAAGCGCACGCCGCGACTGGTGGCCGCGTACGCCGACGAGTACAACGTGCCGTTCCACCGCCCGGCCGACACCGGGGCGGCGTTCGACCGGGTGCGTCAGGCGTGCGAGGCCGCCGGGCGCGGTGTGATCCTGTCGGCGGCGCAGACCACCGTCGTCGGCGCCGACCGGGCCGAGGTCGAGCGGCGCTGCGCGGCCATCGGCGAGGATCCCGACGCGCTGCGCGAGAGCGGCCTCGCGGGCACGCCGGCCGAGGTGCTGGAGAAGATCGGCACGTTCGCCGATCTGGGGGCCGAGCGGCTCTACCTGCAGATCCTCGACCTGCAGGACCTGGAGCACCTGGAGCTCATCGCCGCCGAGGTGCTGCCGCACCTGCCGTAGCCGGTCACCGGCGGATTCACCTCCCGCGCGCGTCCCCGAGCGGGTGCGGGAGGCGGCGGGGCATGCCCGGGTTGTTGTGCGGGCGCCGGGCGCGGGCTGGATGTGAGCGATCTGCTTGTCCCGCGCCCGGCGCCGCTCCCAGAACGCTGCCCTTTTTCGCGCCCCTTACGCACGCACGCCCGTCTGGGCCGGATGTTCCGAATACGTGAGTGATCAGCGGGTAGCTCCCCACCATTCTGGGGGAAGGACCTGCATGGCTACTCAGTACACCCATCATGAGCATTTGGGTCACGTGGTCTTCATCACCGCGGCCGCGGCCATCGGTGGGTTCCTCTTCGGGTACGACAGCTCCGTCATCAACGGCGCCGTGGTCGGCATCCAGCGTCATTTCCAGGTGGGCCCGGTCGAGATCGGTTTCGTGGTGGCCATCGCGCTGCTGGGCTCGGCGTTGGGCGCGTGGGCGGGCGGCGGGCTCGCCGACCGGTGGGGGCGTACGCGGTCGATGCAGGTCGCGGCACTGCTGTTCGCGGTCAGCTCGGTCGGGCAGATGCTGCCGTTCTCGGTCTGGGATCTGGCGTTCTGGCGGGTGGTGGCGGGGTTCGCGATCGGCATGGCGTCGGTGCTCGGGCCCGCGTACATCGCCGAGGTGGCCCCGCCCGCCTACCGGGGGCGGCTGGGCTCGTTCCAGCAGCTGGCCATCGTGCTCGGCATCGCGGTCTCGCAGCTCGTCAACTACGTGTTCGCGCGCGTGGCGGGCGGCGACGTGAACAACCACATCTGGCTGCTGCAGGCGTGGCAGTGGATGCTGGGCGCCTGCCTGGTGCCGGCCCTGTTGTTCCTGTTGTTCGCCTCGAACATCCCCGAGTCGCCGCGCTATCTCGTCATGTCGGGACGGACGAGCCGGGCCCGTCAGGTGCTGGCGGAGATCGAGAGCGACGACACCGACCTCGACGAGCGCATCGCGGAGATCCAGCACGTGCTGCGCACCGAGCGGGTGCCGGGGCTCAGGGACCTGCGCGGCAAGGCGCTGGGCCTGCTGCCGATCGTGTGGATCGGCATCGCGCTCTCCGCCTTCCAGCAGCTGGTCGGCATCAACGTGATCTTCTACTACTCGTCGGTGCTGTGGCAGTCGGTCGGCATCAACCAGAGCGACTCCCTGCTGATCAGCTTCTCCAGCTCGATCATCAACATCATCGGCACCTTCATCGCGATCTCGCTCGTGGACCGCATCGGGCGCAAGCCCCTGCTGCTGATCGGCTCGGCCGGCATGGCGATCTCGCTGGCCACCGCGGCCTGGGCGTTCAGCTTCGCGCAGGGCCAGGGCGAGTCGGTCTCCCTGCCCGGCCCGCAGGGCACGATCGCGCTCATCGCGGCGAACGTGTTCGTGCTGTTCTTCGCGCTGTCGTGGGGTGTCGTGGTGTGGGTGCTGCTCGGCGAGATGTTCCCCAACCGCATCAGGGCCGCCGCCCTGGGCGTCGCCGCCGCGGCCCAGTGGATCGCCAACTGGGCGATCACCGTGTCGTTCCCCGCGCTGGCCGAGTGGAACCTGCCGCTGACGTACGCCGCGTACGCGCTGTTCGCCGTGCTGTCGTTCCTGTTCGTCGGCAAGTGGGTGAAGGAGACCAAGGGCCGCAAGCTGGAAGAGATGGGCTGACGGCCCCGTGGACGGCACTGTGCGTCGTGGCGGGGACGGGTAGAGGCGCGGCCTCCCCTTCCCCGCCACGAGCGCCCTCCTGGCGGGAGCCCGACAGGTCAGGCGGGATCAGCGGGCGGCGAAGTCCTGGGTCCAGTAGATCTGGCCCTTGGAGTTCTTGGCCGCGCCGACTCCGATGAGCGTGTACTTGCAGTTCATGATGTTGGCGCGGTGCCCGGCGCTGTTCATCCAGGACCTCATCACCTCGGCGGGCGTGCGCTGGCCCATGGCGATGTTCTCGGCCCAGGCGTTGCCGCCGGTGAAGCCGGCCGCCTTGATGCGGTCCATGAACGAGCGGCCGTCCTTCGAGGTGTGGTCGAAGTAGTTCTTCGCGGCCATGTCGGCGGAGTGGCCGTACGCGGCGGTGTGCAGCTGTGCGTTGTGCTGGAGCGGCCGGCAGCCGCCCTTGGCCCGCTCGGTGTTGACCAGCCTGACGACCTCGTTCTCCTCGGTGCTGCCGACTCCGCCGCCGTTGGCGGGCGGCGGCGTGCTGGGCGCGGCGGTCGGGTTGCCGGGCTTGGGGGTCGGCGTGCCGGTCGCCGGCGGCGAGGGGACGGGCGTCGGCGTACCGCTACCGGGGGTGCAGGTGAGCTTGACCGGCCTGGACTTCGCGGTGTGCCCGCGGTAGTCGGTGGCGACGGCGTAGTACGTGCCCGGCTTGCAGGCCAGGGCGAGCGTGAGGCGGCCCTTCCTGGTGGCCCCGCTCTTGACGACCGGGTCGGCACCGGGGACGGCCCGCTTGATGCGGATGCGCATGAGCGCGTCCGTGAAGCAGCCCCGGCGGACGGCCGAGGACTGGATCTTCAGCGCGTCGCTGACGCGCGGCTTGGCCACGCTCACGCGGCACCGAGCCGCCTCCGTGGCCGCCTCCGTGGCCGCCTCCGTAGCCGCGGAAGCCTGTGCCGCGCTGAGTGGCGTGGCGATCGCTGCCAGGCTGACGGCGGCGGCGAGTACCCCAAGGGGTCTACGCATAGGGGGTTTCCTCCAGTTGCGGTAGACGCTGGATGGCAACGCATTCTGTCGGGACCGATACCGATTTGTCATCCGATCGGAGACATTTGGGACCCTCAGCTGTAAACCAAAGTGATCCCTGAGGCGTCTGTGCAGGCCGGTGCGGTCGTACCGAAACCCCTATGAGCACGCGAGAACCGGCCTCCGCGTCAGAGCGCGCGGAGGCCGGTCATCCGGGCGAATGAGATTCCCGCCACATCACAGCAGCAGGTTGATGACGATCGTCAGCAGGATCGACAGCAGCACGGACACGACGATCATGGCCAGGCAGCCCATCCAGCCGCCCAGCGGTCGCACGTCCCAGTTTCCGAACCTCATGCCGGGGGCACCTGCCCCCTCAGCGCGGGTTCAGATGTCTCATGACGGAGATTTGCCCTCGCGAACCAGCAGCGCCACGCACTCCACGTGGTGGGTCATCGGGAGCACATCGAAAACGCAAACCCCCAGGTCACAGCCTCGCGATCACGAGCCAGACGCCGCCATGCGCGCCTGATGCGCGATAATCTTCGACCACGCATCCTCAACCGCGTCATGCGCATCCGGCGCCAAATGCGAATACCGTTGCGTGGTCTGGATGCTGGAGTGCCCCAGCAACGCCTTCACGTCATACAACGGCACCCCCTGCTGCACCAACCACGACGCCGCCGTATGACGGCAATCATGAACGTCATACCGAGGCACCTCCACCCCATCCCCGGCCGCCGCATCGATCGCCTTGTACCAGACCACCCGGAAATTCGCCCCCGACAACGTCGGCCGCTCCCCCGTCTTCGGCGACCGCCGCCCCGCCACGAACACCCACGCGTCAACGGCCCGGCCCTCCAGCAGCGGCGCCAGCATGTCCAGCACATGCCGCGGCACCGGCACCTCACGCCGCGAGCTCGACGTCTTCGGGTACTGCTTCCACTTCCCGTACTGCGTCAGCGACCCGCGCACCTTGATGCGGCCGCGTAGCCAGTCGATAGGGTTGCCCGTCTCGTCCTCCCGATCGGCACCAGCCACCGCGGCGGCCTCACCCCACCGCAGGCCCGTGTAGCACATCAGCTCCACCATCGCCGCGTGCGTGGCAGGCAGCCGCCACACGATCTCATCCACCTGCGCGCGCGTGAACCAGCTCGGCGCCTTCGGCGGCGTCGCCGGAAGGTCGATCTTCTGGCAGGGGCTGACCTGAATCAGCTCCTCCAGCACGGCATCGCCGAGCATCGTCGCGAACAGGTTGTACGAGCGGCGGATCGCCTGCCGCCCCACCTTCTGCTGCTCCATCGTGCGCACCCATGTCTGCACGTCGATACGGCCGATCTCCCCTAGCGGCCACTCCCCCCAATAGGGCAGGATCCGCAGCCGGAGCTGGGCGTCGTCGCCGCGCCGGGTCTCCTCCTCCACGACCCGGGCCGGCCACCACTTCATGTGCCACTGCCCGACGGTGATTCTCCCCGCGTTCGGGTTGATCCGCCGACCCTTGGCGATCTTGTCTTCCTGCTCCGTCGCCCACACCTTGACGCGACTCTTGAACTTGTCCGTGTGGGTGATCCGCTTACCGGACGGCAGCCACACCGTGGCCTGCCAGAGTCCGGACGGTAACCGCCTGTACGACGCCATACGCTGTGCTCCTCCGCTCGCTCAGGGCTCGACAGACCAGCCGCCGCCGAGCACCGGCATCGTCGCCAGTAGATACCGCAGCACCTCCGTCCCGTGCAGCCCAATGAACTTCGCCACCTCCTCCGTCATCAGATCCGCAGGAACGAACACGTCGATCGTGCGGCTGACGTCGGCCTTGATGAGCTGGTCCCCGCCCAGCGAATGCTCCCTGTGCACACGCACCCGGTTAGGCCGGCGGCACCCCGGCAGAAGCGGCAGCTGCAACCCGTCGAGGACGGACTGGCTGAAGCTGGCGAACGCCGCCCCGATGAGCGGGTCGATCTGCCGCTCGTCGATGTTCCAGGAGATGATCCCGCAGCAGGAGCGGACGGAGACCGGGCCTAACGGGAGGAGAAGGGGGGAGACGGCGCGGAATCGGATCGTTCCACCGTGAGGGGACAGCGAGGCGAGCGAGGGTACTGCCATGGATCATCACCTTTGACATCCGGGGCGTATTTTGGGGCGTGCCGGAATAGTGTGACCCCGCAGACAACGGAATGGTTGAAAATTCTTCCGCCGAGTTACCGGTTCGTACCCCTGAGGTTAGGAACCCGACTGGCGCTCCTCCTCGTCAAACGCAGCCGCCATATCCTCCGCCATCCTGACAATCGTCTGCCTGCGCCGGTCAGACAGCGACTCCGGGACATGCACCGTGATCCACGCCCCGCTGCCCGTCTCCACGCGCAGCACGTCACCCAGATCCAGCCACTGAATCGCGGCCATGCGCTTCAGCGCATCAAGCCGGCGGCGGTAGTCGTCGGACCCGTCGGCGATGGACTCGCCCGGTGTTCCCGCTGCTAGGGCGCGTAGCCGCCACATTTCGGGGGCGCGCGGCACGCGGTTGGAGACCAGGTCTCCTATGTAGGTGTGGTTGAGCGTCTGACCCGTCTCGGGGTCGCGGCATTGCTCGGCAAGCGTGCGCCTGCTGAGGCCTGTCCGGTCCAGGTATGCCTGGACGTGGTCACTGAGGGGGCGCTCGGTGGCGCTGTCCTCATGGGTGTGCGGCGACATCGTGTGACGCCTCTCTGTAGCCCTCGCCTTGACTGCAATCCCCCCTTGCCGTCCGACAGCCTGTTGGGTGTTTCTGTCAACAAGTCGCCGACAGCAAGTATCCACGAGACACCTCGGACAACAAGATCGGGGTAATCAAACCAGATCCATCCGGCTACATGTGACCGGATCGCGACAGCCACTGGACAACAGGATGCACCCGCCCTAAGCTGTTGGAAAATTCTTCCAACGTCCCCAGGCGTTCCAGGAGGTTGCACACCGTGTCAGGACGCCCCCAGATGATCCTCCGCAACCGTGACGCGCTCAACGCGCTCATGCGAGGCCGGTACACCACCGTCACCCTCGCCGCCGAGGTCGGAGTCACCAAGCAGCTCATCGCCTACCTGTGCTCTGGCCGCCGCATCTCCTGCAGCAGGCCGACAGCGGAAGGCATCGAGAACGCCCTGGGATGCGTCGCCGGGACCCTTTTTTCGCCACGGACGGAAGAAGATTCTTCCAACGGAGAGGAGGAAGAAGTGCTGCTCACCATCCCCAAAGCAGCCAAAGCGCTTGGCGTGTCCAAGACGCACGCCTACCGGCTCGTCGCCGACGGCGACCTGCCGGTCGTCTACGTGGGCCGCCGCGGCTCGAAGAAGCCGATGGCCCGAGTGAAGACAACGGCGATCGACGAGTTCATCAAGAGCCGCGAGGCCGCTGCCGCCCGCTGAACGAAGCGGGCCCCCACCCGGATGCCGCCGGACGAGGGCCCGAAATCCCCACCCGCTCACCGAGTCTCTACACGAGAGGAGCAGATGGAGATGACCTCCATCATCCCAGACCAGCCCAGCACCGCTGAGCACACCGACCCCGCCAGCGCCAGGCGCGCCGCCTACACGGCCGGCCTGCGCGCCCTGGCCGACGCCCTCGACGCCAACCCCGACCTGCCGCTGCCTTGGCAGGGCGGCCCGTACATGGCGATGACGCTCCACTTCCTGGACGCCCAGGACCCGCGCGCCGAGATGGCCGCCGCCCGCCGCGCGCTCGGCATCCCGATGGACAAGGCGCCGCGCGAGGACGGCTACTTCGACATGAGGGGAACCCTCCACGGCGTCCACATCGCCTTCACCGCGTACCGCAAGGACGTGTGCGAGCGGGTCGTCGTCGGCACCCGCGAGGTCGAGATCGAGGAGCCCGACCCGGACGCGGTGGCGGCTCTGCCGACGGTGAAGCGGACCGAGGTCATCGAGGACGTGGAGTGGGTCTGCCACCCCATCCTCGCCACCGACGAGCCCGCAGGCGGTGCGGCATGAGCAACCTCCGCCCCGCCGCCGGCACGCCATTCGGGCGCGGCACTCAGTGCACCTATCAGGGCCTGGCGTTCATCGTCGTCAACGTTCACGGCGACTACCGCCTGATGGGGCTCGGCAGCACCCTGTCCGGCGTCACGGTTGAGGGCCGCGTCCTGGCCCACGTGTCGAAGCTCGCCGCGCGCGAGCACTACGTGACGATCGAGCCGGTCGAGCCTGCCACCGGCAAGAGGCGGCCCCGCCTGTGCATCACCGAGCACGAGACGGGCTCGCCGGTCCTCGTGCACGACGTGGAGGACTGGCTGCCGCTGGCCGAGCTGCGTGAGCAGGCGCTGGCGGTGGCCGCCCGGCTGGGTGTGCCGTTCCGTGAGCCGACGGACGAGCTGGCGGTCGCGCTGCTCGGGGTGGGTGTGTGATGGCCGCCACGATCACCGCCGCCACCGTCGGCAAGGTCTTGCGAACCGCAGCCGACCGCGTCGCCGCTCTGCCGCACGCGAAGGTCGTCAGGACGGACGTCCACCACGCACTCGCCGCCGCCGCCCCGTCGTACGCGCTGGCGCAGGCCGCGCTCGACCAGCTCGCCGCGCACGTTCCGGACGCCGCCTGGCTCAACACCTGGTCCAAGCCGCACCCGCGCGACGAGGTGGCCGCCGAGATGCGCGCTGCCGCCGACCGCGCCGACGTGCGCCCGTTCGACTGGACAGTCCGCCCGACGATCGTGCCGGTGCAGGTGCCGAGAGGTGAGAGCCGATGAACACCCCCGACCTCGAACTGCGCGGCGAACGCCCCTACAGCAGCCCCGCCAGGTACGAAGCGAACTTCGCCATCACCAGCGAACTCCTGCTCACCACCAAGGCCGCCAGCCCGCGCCCGTTCGCCATGCGCGCCACCCGGCTCCGGCTTATCTGGACCTGGCGCGGCGGCGAGTGGGAGTTGATCTGGATGTTCTTCGGCCACCGCTTCCGGAAGACCACGAACGACTGGTCGCCGCACGAGCAGGGCCTTATGACCAGCCGTGAGGCCGACCTGCCGGAGTGGGTGCTGCCGCTCATCGACGCCAACGCGCCGACCATGACGCCCACGGCTGGGGGTGAGGGCTGATGGCGCCCATCGACCACACCGGCCCCGGCCACCCTGACGTCCACCTCACCCTCGCCGAGATGCAGCCCGACGGGGGCGCCCTCTTCCAGACCTGGACCGTCTGCGGATGCTCCATCGGGCGGCTCCGCACCATCCTCGGCCAGCCGCACCAGGAGTCCATGCAGACGCTGGAGACGCTGCGGGCCACCGGCAGCGCGGTCAAGGACATCCCTGGCGTGATCCACCACGGGGAGGGATTGTGAGCCGTCTCCCTCGTCTGACCGGCCCCGCCGCCAACGACGAGCTGATCGACCAGCTCGCCGACTCGGTGCTCAACCGCACCACCCACATTCACCCCGAGCCCGGCCGTGGCGCTGACTACCACTGCCTCAATCTCACCTCGTACATGGGCGAGTGCATGGCCCCGGTCCTGGTGCGGCTCCGCGAGGTAACCGCGAGCTTGCGCGCCGCCGAGGACCGGACCGCTCGGGCGCTCGCGCTGATCGACGAGTGGGAGCTGGGCGACGTCATCCACCCCAGCGCGGCCGACCACCTGCGCCGCCTCCTCGCCCCGGAAGGCGGTGCGTGATGGGCCGTCTCTGCGAACTCGCCGCCTGCGGACGCACCGACACCACCCGCTGCCACGGCACCTACCTCTGCCCCACCTGCCGACCCCTCATCGAGCAGCCCGTGGCCGAGCGGCTCGCCGAGCCCCGGCCGCCCCAGCTCGCCAAGGGCACGCCCGTCGTCTGGGCCGGACAGACCGGCGCGTGGATCCTCCACGAGTACGAGGACGACCACACCGCGTGGATCCACCGGCCCGGCATCCGCATGCTCCCCACCGTCGGCCGGCCCGGCGGCGGGCTCGTGGACCTGGCCCCCTACGCGCGGGAGCCGGAGCACATGGAGCTGGTGCCGGTCGCGGAGCTCCGGCCCGCCGTCGTGGCCCTGGCCGGAGGTGCGTGATGGCCGACTTCCTCGTGCCGCCCGGCACCAACGAACTGATCAGCCAGCATCTCGTCACCTCCGCCGAGATCGCACGCCGCACCGGCGTCGGCCGCGCAGCAGTCGCCAACTGGCTCCACCGACACCCCAAGCTGGCCGCACTCGCCATCCCGCTCTCAACCGACAGCCCACGCAGCTTCGTCTTCTGGTGGCCCCAAGTCGAGGAATGCCTGGCCGAACTCGGGCTCCCCCGCGAGGAGGCCAAGAGCAACGGCTGGACGTCGAAGGCGCGCAGACCCGTACGCCCTCGCATGGCCTGCCCGGTCTGCTCGCGCGACGTGCAGAAGCGAGGCGACGGCATGCCGAGGACGCACCGCCCGCGATCCGACCAGCAGGGCCTCACCTGTGAATGCCCCGGCCGCCACTGCCGTGGGGGTTGCAACGAGGGGCGTGCCTGATGGCCAAGAAGATGCCGCCGCCGCCCAAGAACGGCGGCAAGAAGCCCGGCCTGCCGTGGCTGCCGCCCGGCACCCCGTCCACCTGGATGTGCCGCAACGGCCACATCAACCCGCGCTCGACCACCACCTGCCGGAGCTGCTGATGAGCACCTTCGAACCCGAATGGCCCGGCCTCCCCAGCGAAGACGAGATCTCCGAATACCTCGCCACCGCCGGATGCGACCTCGGCCACCCATACGACCCGTTCCCCGCCACGACCAAGCCCAAGCGGCCGTCGTGGCGCGGCGGCCCCGACATCGGCCCCGACGCCGAGCGCACCTACCTCGACGAACAGGACGACCAATGAGCATCCACACCACACCACACGCCCTCGCCGGCCAGGCCGCCACCCTCAAAGACGGCCGCACCCTCCGCGTCGAGGACTGGTGGGACCGCGCCGCCGGCGAATCCTGGCAGGTGTCACAGACCCCCGCCGCCTTCCTGTACGCGCTGCGGGTCAGCTCGGACGGGCTGCCGGTGGACAACGACGTCGTCTACGGCAAGGACGACGCCGGGTTCGGCCACCTGGTGCACGTCACGGAGATCGCCAGCGAGGGCGCGGCCCAGTGACCGCGACCCTCGACCGGCTCGCCGCCGGCACCCAGACGATCCAGCTCAACGACGGCTACACCGCCATCATCGACGCAGCCGACTCGCCCCTCCTGGCCGCCTACCAATGGCGGGTGCTCCGAGGGCACAACGGCAAGGTCGACGCCTACGCCTTCGACGGAAGCCGACCGGTGTACATGCACCGGATCGTGGCCGGCACGCCGAAGGGGTTCGAGACCGACCACATCAACGGTGACGGGCTGGACAACCGGCGATCCAACCTGCGGAGCGCGACGCCCTCGCAGAACCGCGCCAACATGTGGAAGCCCCGCCGCCCGGACGGAGGGGCGCACACTTCCCGGTTCAAGGGGGTCAGCTGGGACAAGTCCCGCAACCAGTGGCAATCGAAGATCAACCATCGCGGTGTCTGCAGGAATCTCGGAAGATACGCATCCGAGGAGGAGGCGGCGCGCGCGTATGACGCGGCGGCGCTCGCGGCATGGGGTGCTTTCGCCCGCCTGAACTTCCCGCGTGGTGATGTCACATGATCACCTCGCCAGGGATCTACGACATGCCCGAGGAAATCTACTTCAGCGACCCCGTCCCCGGCGGGTCGCTGTCCTCCTCCGGCGCCCGGCTGCTGCTGCAGCCTGGCGGCCCGGCCAAGTACCGGTGGCAGCAAGACCACCCGGCCGCCACGAAGAAGCACTTCGAGGTCGGCTCCGCCGCGCACAAGCTCGTGCTCGGCGCCGGACCCGAACTCGCACTGGTGGACAAAGAACGCTGGGACGACAAGGACACCAAGGCCAAGGTCGCCGAGATCCGCAAGCGCGGCGCCATCCCGCTCAAACGCGCCGACTGGCAAATGGTGCACGACATGGCCGACGCCATCCGCCGCCACCCCCTCGCCGGTCCTCTGTTCGATCCCGTTGAAGGCGAGGCGGAGAAGACGTTCATCTGGCAGGACCCGGCGACGGGCGTGTGGCGACGGGCCCGGCTCGACTGGGTCCCCAACTGCGGCGACGGCCGGTTCGTCATCGCCGACTACAAGACCACGGCCGCCGCATCCCGGCATGCCGTCGCCAAGACCATCGCCACCTACGGCTACTTCATGCAAGACCCCTGGTACCGCGACGCCGTCACAGCGGCCGGCCTCGACGACGACCCGCTGTTCGTCTTCGTCTTCCAGGAGAAGACGGCGCCGTACCTGGTCAACGTCGTCGCGCTCGACCCCGACGACGTCGAGGCCGGCCGGGAGCGGAACGAGCGCGCGCTCAACCTGTACGCCGACTGCGCCGCCACCGGCATCTGGCCCGGCTACGGCGACGACATCGCCCCCATCATCCTGCCCCGCTGGACCACCGACGCGTGGTCCGCCACCGACGCCATCACCGAGGAAATCCAGTGACCGAACTCGCCATCCCCAACCAGCAGCAGCGCGGCCACGAGCTGGCAGTCGCCCAGCCGAGCCCGCTCGTGCAGTTCGCCATGGAAGCCCAGCAGGCCGAGCAGATCGCCGTCGTGCTCGCCCGCTCCAGCTTCATCCCGGCCACCCTGCGCGGCAAGCCGCAGGAGATCACCGCCGCCATCCTCGCCGGGCAGGAACTCGGCCTGCCGCCCATGGCGACCCTGCGCAGCATCGACATCATCCAGGGCACGCCCGGCCTGCGCGCCCACGCCATGCGCGGCCTGGTCCAGTCGCACGGCCACACGGTGCAGGTCGTCGAATCCACCGACACCCGCTGCGTCATGCGCGGCCGCCGCAAGGGCGAAACCGAGTGGCAGCAAGTCGAATGGGACCTCGCCCGCGCCGAGGGGCTCGGGCTGACCAGCAAGAGCGAATGGAAGCGGCAGCCCCGCACCATGCTCGTGGCCCGCGCCACCGGCGAAATCTGCCGCCTCATCGCCTCCGACGTCCTGTACGCCATGCCGTACGCCTCCGAGGAACTCGACACCGAGACGCAGTACAGCGCCGAGGTGACGGTGAACGGCCGAGCCACCGCAAGCGACATCATCCGCCGCGAAACCGCGCCCCAGGCCGACGAAGCGCAGACGTCGGCCGCGCCCCCGCCGGCGAACACGGCGCAGCTGCGCGCGCTGAACATCCTCATGACGGAGTGCGGCGTCACCGCGCACACCGGCAAGGGCTCCACCACCCTCAACGACCAGGCCCGCTTCGCGTGGCTGACCGAGTTCCTCGGCCGGCCGGTCGAGGGCTCCACGAAGACGCTGACCGCCGACGAGGCGGACCGGGCGATCGGGCACCTGAAGCAGCAGCAAGTCGAGCGGGCGCAGCAGCGCGCCGAACTGGAGAACAAGATCGGCGCACTGTTCGACGGCATGGACAAGCCGATGTCCGGCGCGGACCGGCTGCGGGATCTGTCGCTGCTGCTGGGCCGGACGATCACCCGCCCGGCGGACGTCACGGACGCCGAACTGGCCGACGTCGCCGTGATCCTGGGCGACTGCCAGAGCAAGACGGAGGCGTGGGACGCCGCCATCGCGGCGCAGGAGCAGGCACGGCAGGCGAAGCAGGGTGCCTCGGCCGCTACCGAGGCCGTGGAGGCCACCCGATGACCGAGATCACCCCCGAGAAGGTCGCCAACCTCAAGCACCTACTCGACTCCGTCGGGGACCTCCCCTGGTTCCTGTCGGACTGCAAGGGCGACATGCAGATCTGGCGCGAGTCCGCCCTGACGCACGTCAGCCGGGAATGCTCTGGCGAGATCGTCGGCTACAGCACCCCCGGCTCGTACATGCGCAACGACCTGGTCGCCGAGTGGGAGCTGGACACGTGGGACGAGGGCGAGGACGAGGACGACGACGAGCGGCGCCGTATGGCCGAGCTCATCGTCGAGGCGGTCAACGCCCTGCCCGAGCTGCTCGCCCTCGCTGAGGCCGCTCAGGCGGAGCAGGACGGTGCGGCATGACCCGCATGCGACGCACCACCACCACCCCGCTCGGCCACCCCGTCGCCGGCGAACTCGTCCGCGACGACCTCGACAACCCCGTCGTCCCCCTCACCCTCGGCCCAGACCTGGTGCTCGACATCGACGACCCGGCCTGGTCACGCGACCTGGCCGCCGCCGCCTCCGTCGTCACCGGCGTGTTGGAGGCCGCGTACGGGCTGCCCGCCCCGGCCGGCCCGCAGTGCAGCTGCGACGAGGACCCGCTGGAGTGCGCCCACCAGGCCGCCAGGGGACGCGCTGAGGACGACCGTGACGCTTTCCGCGGGCTGCTGGTGCGCGCGGTGCGGGCGCGGCACATGGGTGAGCTGTCCGAGGTGCTGACGGAGGCACGGCAGGTGCTGGAGCGGTTCGACCTGCGCGACACGGCGCTGCCGGTGGAGGTGAGCGAGCTGTGATCGTCCTGCTGTGCATGGCGGCGTGCGCTGCCGCCGTCGTGGCCGCGCTGGCCGGCTACCTCCTCAACCCGACCTATCGGAAGCGGCGTGCGCAGCGGCGCCGGTGGGCCGCCCTGCGCGCTCACCGCCAGAGGGTCGCCGGGCAGCTCGCCCGCGACCCGGCCATGTGGGAGCGCTGGTGGGACGAGCGGCTCGCGCAGGGGCTGGACGACGAAGCCGACGTCCTGCGCGGGTCGGGTGATCCCTCATGAGGCCCGAAGGCACCCGCGTGTGGCGCAAGACCCGACGGGCCGCGCTCAAGGGCGTGGCGCGGGGCCGCCGCCACACGCACCGCGTCGAGACGCAGAACCCCGTACCCGGGTCGTCGTGGATGCGCCGTCACCCGCGCGAGTGGCCGCCGCACATCCTCCGCCTCTTCGAGGGTGCCTGATGGGCGACTACTACGAGAACGCGCTGACCCGCGCCTTCCGCGACGAAGTCGCGGACGTGGAGCCCCGCTACGTGCTCCCCACGATCGTGGCCGCCGCGCGCCGTCGTGAGGCGTGGCTGGTGGCGCTCGTCGCCACGGTGGCCGTGCTCGGCGCGCTGCTGATCGTGGTCGGGCTGCTCCTGCTGAGGGGCCAGGACCAGCCCGCCCCCGCCCCTTCCCCTTCTTCTTCTACGCGTCTCTGGGAGGCGTGATGACCAAGACCAACAGCACGCAGACCACCGGGGCCCCCACCATCGGGGGTGGGGCCCCGGCCACCCCAAGAACCCCCGAGGCCGCGCACGGTTGCCCTCCGAGCGCGACCTCGGGCACCACCCCCCACGTCATCGGCCTCGACCTGTCTATCACCGCCACCGGCATCGCGTTCCCGAGCCACCTCAGCGGCCCCGGCACCAGCACCATTCGGCCCACCGCCAAGGGAGACGAACGCCTCACCGAGATCCGCAATTGGCTCGCCGGCGACATCGCCGCCGCAGACCTCATCGTGATCGAAGACCTGCCACCGGTCCGCGCCAACGCCATCGCCGCCCTCGGCATGGTCCACGGCGTCATCCGCCTCGCCTGTTACGACCACGCGCGCGCCTTTGCACTCGTGCCGCCCGCCACGCTCAAGAAGTACGCCACCGGCAAAGGCAACGCCACCAAACCCGACATGCGTATGGCCCTCTACCAGCGCGCCGGCCTCGACCTCCGCGACGACAACCAAGTCGACGCCTGGTGGCTGCGGGCCATGGGCCTCGACGCCCTCGGCCACCCGATCGTCACCCTGCCCAAGACACACCGCGACGCCATTGCCAAGGTCGCCTGGCCCAAGGCGGTGGCACGGTGAACCAGCCCATCCACCAGCAACTCCGCAACATCCGCCGCCAACTCGCCATCACCCAACCCCACGCCGCCGACCAGCTCGGCGTCACCCTCTGGACCATCAGCACCTGGGACTCCGGACGCTACAGCCCCCGCATCCACCCCTACATCCGCTACGCCACCCTCCTCGGCCGCCAGCTCATCATCACCCGCCAAGGCGCCCTTCCCACACCGCTCACCGACGTGCTCCCCGACCTCGCCCAGGTCCGGCGCCCCCGGATCCGCACGCGCGACCTCGCCCAACGCCGCAACGTCCGCGCCCACACCATCACCGCGTTCGAGCGGCGCCTCGCAGCCGGAAGCAACCCCACCCTCGCCGACATCCAGACATACCTGCGCGGCTTCGACCACGACCTCCAGATCACCCCGCTCACCCAGGGGCGCGCAGCATGACCAGACGACGCACCATCACCTGCGCAGACTGCGGCAAACCCGGCCTCAACCACGCCCGAAACCTCGACGGCGTCTGCTACAGCCGCCACCAGCGCCGCGGAACCCTCGACCAATTCCCGCGCACCGCCGGCACCGCCGAACCATGGCAGCCAGCCCGGTCCGACGGCCAACGCATGATGGACCGCTACCGCGCCCTCGCCCAGCTCCGGCCGCCCATGAGCAAGCGCGCCATCGCCTGGGAACTGGGCGTTTCCGAGCGGTCCGTCGAACGCTACGCCGCCGCCCTGCGCGCCCAGCAAGCCGACCAGGCGCCAACCCGAACGGAGGCGGCATGACCACCACCACGATGCACACCGACACCAACCGCGTCCTCGCCCTCCTCGTCGCCGGCCACACCATGCAGGCCGTCGCCCAACGCTCCGGCTGGCCCATCACCGCCGTCCGCAAGCTGATCGGCCAACAGCCCGGCTGGCTCGTCGACAAAAACGGCCGCGTCTACAACCCCGGCCGCCCCCAGTACAAGGCGCAGCTGCCCGACGAAGTCCCCGTCGACCTCCTGGAATGGGCCCGCAACCTCCTTCAGGAGGCCGAAGCGCCCCGCACCATCCAATTCCAGGAACCCGCCGCCCGCCCCGCACCCAAGCCGCGGCCCGCGCAACCCGCACCCACCGCCAACCCGGCACCGCTACCCGGCCGGGCCGCCATCGACGGCACCCTCGTCACCGACCTCCCCCTCAACCGCATCCACGACCACCCGCACAACGTGCGCGACGACCTCGGCGACCTCACCGAACTCGCCGCCAGCATCACCGCCCAAGGGCTGCTCCAGCCCGTCACCGTCCGGCCCCAACCCGGAAAGCCCGGCGACTACGAACTACTCGCCGGACACCGCCGCCGCGCCGCCGCCCTCGAAGCCGGACTCACCAGCGTGCCCGCCGTCGTACGCCACGACGTCGACGACGCCGCCGCAATCGAAGTGATGCTCGTCGAGAACGTGCAACGGCGCGACCTCAACCCCATGGAGAAAGCCGAAGCCCTCGGCCGGCTCCGCGACCAGGGCTACAGCGGGGCGCTCATCTCCACCCGCACCGGCATCCCCCAGGGCACGGTGTCGGCGTCGCTGGCCCTGCTGGAGCTCGACGAGGCGTCCCGCGAGCGGGTCCGCTCCGGAGAGTTGACGGTGACCGACGCCCTCAACGCCATCCGCCGCCTGCGCAAGAAGGCGCGAGAAGCCCGCGCGGCCAGCAGCGGCGAGCAGCCCGCGTCGTGGTCGTGGGAGCCCGACTACCTCACGACGACGCACCCGCTCGCGCGCAAGGCCACCCGGTTGTGCGAGGCGCGCGAGCACACCACCCGCCGTCGGATCGGGCAGACCGCGTGCGGCCAGTGCTGGGAGTCAGTGATCCGCGCGGACGAGCGCATCGTCATCGCGGCCGAAAAGAGCAGCGAATGACCAGCCTCCTCGGCTACACCCCGCCCTGGGACGGCGTCGGGCTGTGCGCCGACCGGCCCCACCTCATGGCCGACCCCAACACCGCGAAGGCCACCTGCCGCCGCTGCCCCGTCCTCCCCGCCTGCCGCGACTGGGTGCTGTCCATCCCCATCCACGAAGGACCCGACGGCGTCGTCGCCGCCCTCACCTTCGCCGAACGGGAACGCATCCTGCTCGACCGCGAGCCGCCCCGCAAGTGCGACACCTGCCGCGAGGTCAAGCCGCTCTCGGCGTACGCGCAGAACGCCGAAGGCAAACCCAGCAGGCGCAACACCTGCCGCCCCTGCGTCGACCACCGCACCCACACCAAGCGCAAGCAGAAAGCCGACACCCGATGACCGCCTGGACCCGCCGCCAGCTCCACACCGCGCTCACCGACACCCGGGCCGAGAACGCGAAACTCCGCGACCAGCTCGCCGACCTCGCCAAACGCAACAACACCCTCACCCAGCAGCTCGCCGACGCCCGCACCATCACCAACGCCCTGCGCGCCGACAACCAGCAGCTCCGCGACCAGCTCGACACCATCCGGCGCGACCCGCTCCACGACCAGCTGCGCGCCGCCCAACGGCACGCGGCCGCGCTCGAGCAGCGCCTGGACGAGATGACGTGCAAGTCGCGCACGCTCGACACCACGCCGCAGGGGTGGAGCACGCGATGACCGGCCGCACCTACCTGCTCCGCGGAGAGCCCGTGACGGTCCTGCACACCTTCGTGCTGCCGTCACGGGCCCGCCCGCTCCCGCCCGCCCCGCCATGGCTGCACTGGGTCACGCCGCCGCCCGGAGCGCCCCGCAACGCCGCCGTACGCCTGCCCGACGGCCGGATCGTCGTCCGCCCCTTCCGAGGACTCCGGAGAACCACATGACCATCCGCATCGACCCCGCCGCCCGCCGCGCCTGGCACGGCAACCAGATGCTCTCCCTCGGCCAACGCGAATACGACCTCCTCACCCACCTCGCCCAACACCACGGCCGGGCCGTCCCCTTCAGCCAGCTCACCCGCGCCATCTACGGCGAACCACTCAACGACCGCACCCAGCGCAAAGTCCAAGAACTCGCCGCAGCGCTCCGCCGCAAACTCGGCGACACCCCGCCGTACCAGTACATCGTCAGCGTCCGCGGCGTCGGGTTCCGCCTGCCACGCCGGCACGTGACCGCGCCCACCCAGCGCGTGGAGATCAACGGGCAGGCGTACGACGTCGTCCACTGGCACAGGCAGGCAGACCACGGCGCCACCGCCGTATTCACCCTCTACGCCCGCCCCACCCCCGGCCACCGAAGACCGGCCCCGCCCCGCACCTGACCCATCCACCTCCGCACCAGCACCAAGGGGACCCCGGTTGATCACGGAGCACCAGCACGACTCCACGCTCTGGGACCGCGAGGCAGAAGCCGCAGTCCTCGGTATCTGCATGACCACCCCCTACGTGGTCAACCACATCCGCGCCGCCCTACCCGACCCCCAAGCCTTCTTCAACCCCGCCCACCAAACCATCTACGCCGCCATCCTCGACCTCGCCGACCACGACGGCCCCACCGACCCCGTCATCGTCGCCGACAAACTCACCCGCGACGGCACCCTCACCACCCTCCAACCCGAAGGCGGCCAGCTCTACCTCTACGAGCTCTACCGCAACGCACCCCTCGCCGGAGACCCCACCTGGCACGCAGGCATCGTCGCCCGCCACGCCGCCACCCGCCGCGCACTCCAAGCCCTCCAACGCGGCCTCCAATGGGTCACCAACGCCACCGACGCCGACATCGTCCACGACGCCCTCGCCGCCGCCCAGGAGGAACTGGCCAAGGCCCTCGGCGACGTCGCCGGCACCAACGCCGGCACCGCCAACGCCCTCGCCGGCCTCTACACCCCCATCCACTGGGAAACCGCGTTCGCCCGCCAACCCGACGACACCCCCTGGCTCGTCGAACCCCTCATCGCCCGCGGCCGCTCCATCGCCATCTACAGCCCGCCCAAAGCCGGCAAGAGCCTCCTCACGCTCGAGGTGGCCGCCGCCCTCGCCACCGGCCGGCCCGTCCTCGGCCAGCCCGCCCAGGAGCCCATGACCGTCATGTACATCGACATCGAAAACAGCGAGGAAGACATCGTCGAACGGCTCGAAAACCTCGGCTACGGCCCGCCCGACTTCCCGCTGCTGCAACAGCACCTCATCTACTACAGCTTCCCCAACCTGCCCGCTCTCGACAGCCAGGCCGGCGGGCAGCACATGGTGGCGCTCGCCAAGCACCACCAGCCCGTCCTGGTCGTGGTCGACACCGTGTCGCGGGTGATCGAAGGCAGCGAGAACGACGCGGACACGTTCGCCAACCTGTACCGGCACGCCTTGGCCCCGCTCAAGGGGATGGGCATCAGCGTGGTGCGGCTGGACCACTCCGGTAAGGACCTGGAGAAGGGGCAGCGCGGCTCGTCGGCGAAGAACGCGGACGTGGACGCCGTGTGGCTGGTGGTGAAGACGACGGAGTCGCAGCTGTATCTGAAGCGGGAGATGGCGCGGCAGCAGCACGGGGTGCCGTTGATCGAGTTGCGGCGGCGGGCGGATCCGCTGAGGCATGAGGTGCAGGCGGGTGCGGGTGGGTTGCCGCCGAAGGTGGCGCAGATCGTGGAGGTGTTGGAGCAGCTGCTGGTGCCGTTGGACGCGTCGCGTGAGGTGTGCCGGGAGGCGTTGGCGGATCAGGGGATCAAGGCGCGCAATGACGTGTTGTCGCAGGCGATCGCGGCGCGGAAGGCGG
Organism: Nonomuraea sp. NPDC004580; assembly: GCF_040609855.1. Lineage (NCBI taxonomy): Bacteria > Bacillati > Actinomycetota > Actinomycetes > Streptosporangiales > Streptosporangiaceae > Nonomuraea > Nonomuraea sp. NPDC004580. Next base: position 54,861 of record NZ_JBEXLH010000028.1, read on the forward strand.
GTTTCTGACTATGGCCCTGACTCGCATCAAGCCTGTGGATAAACCTGTGGACAGTCCGTCCCCGATTTTGGGGACGATCATGAAAATCAGCGATCTTGAAAAGTGCCCTATACCCCCACCTTACACTCTCGCACCGCAGGTCACAGCATGTCCCGATTCGGACCAAGATCAGGGGACAGCATGGGGACGATCATGAAAACGAGTCGAAACCGCACGTCAAAGCCTCGCCCCCTATACAACGTAGATCAGATAGAGCTGATACCCCTCCCTGGTATGCCCAATCCGGGACAGCCCGGGACCCCCGGGGACGATCATGCAAAACCCCAGCTCAAACCCCCCACCAAAAATGGGACAGCCCGGGGACACGGGGACGATCTTGAGGCGGGCAGCAAGGCCGGGACCTGTCCCCGTCCCCTCCCCTCTTTAGAGGGGACGGGGTCCCGGACAGCCCCAGTCCCCCACCCAGCACGCCACCGCCAACCCCCCAAAACCACGATCACCGGCGACTGCGAACCCCACTGCCTCACCTGCCACCACCAAGACGGCAACGGCCACTGCACACCCCACTGCGCCACCACCTGCACCCACATGAACCAGCCCTACAAAGCCGACATCTGCATCACCCTGACCAAGGCCGACGCCTGGATCGTCATCAGCCCCAACACCGGCTACATGCACCTCCACGTCCCCGACTGCCCCCACTGCCACCACCACCACGCCCACGCCCCCACCGACCACCCCTGGCGCACCGCACCCTGCGGCAAGCCCTACCTGCTCACCATCCACGAACCGGAGCCGACCTCATGAGCAACGACGACCTGATGAGACAGGCCGGCGCCGTCCGCTGCGAGCAGCACGGCGGCCGGTGGGAGTGCTCGAAGAAGTCCAAGCGGTCCGCCTCTCGCTGCCACGCTCTGGCGATCAGGGGGACGAACGCGTGCAAGACGCACGGCGGCCAGAAGCGGGAGGTGTTGAAGGCGAAGGGCGCCGCCCTGTCGGCGTGGCGCGCGACCGGGGCCCAGGAGGTGACGCCGTCGGAGGCCGTAATGCAGATGCTCCAGGTGAGCTGGGCCAGGTTCCACCTGTACGCCTCGCTGCTGGAGCAGCAGGTGGCCGACGCCCATAGCGACGGCGGGCATGGCCTGGGCGACGACCCCGACCTCGGCCCCGGCGCCGGCCTCATCGGGCACACCCGGTCGGGTGTGAAGGACATCGGGATCTTCGCGACTGGTGAGGCCGCGCGCGGGCTCACCCTCCTCGAAGAGAAGGAGCGGGAGCGGGTCGTCAAGTTCGCCAAGACCGCGCACGACATGGGGATCGCCGACCGCGAGATTCGCCTTGCTGAAGCCCAAGGTCAGCTCATTGCTGGCGCCATCAGCCGCATCCTCGACGCCCTGGAGCTGTCCCCGTCGCAGCGCGCGCTCGTGCCGACGGTCGTGCCGGGCGTCCTCCTCGACATCGCGGGAGAGGGAGGCCAGCAGTGACCGGCATGACCGTCGAAGAGGGCGCCTGGGTGTACGAGCACATCATCCTCGGCTGGGTCGACAGCAACCACACCCGCCCCTGGTGCTGCCCGTCGTACGACAAAGATCTGCGGTGCCGCTGCCAACACCCCTGCTACCGCTGCCAGCACAGCACCCACCAGGGCGGCCAGTGCCGCACCTGCACCGAGCCGCCCGCCGACTGGGAACTGCGGCCGGAGACGTACCTCTACCACCCGCGCCTGCTCAAGCAGTGGTGGCTGTGGCCCAAGGACGAGCGTGTCACCGCCGTGTGGCTGGCCGATCGGATCTGCCGCGAGGTGTGCCGGTGCGACTGCTGCCACCCGATCGAGTACGAACCGCCGCCCGCGCCGGACCCGGTGGACCTGAGCCGGTTCGAGATGGTGCCGCTGTTCGACCTCGCCGGAAAGGCAGGCGACCGTGCTTGAGCCGTACTTCGCCGACGACACCGTGTCCCTCTACGTCGGGGACATGCGTGACGTGCTGCCCGCCCTCGGCGTGACCGCTGACCTGGTGCTCGCGGATCCGCCCTACGGCGAGACCAGCTTGAAGTGGGACCGGTGGCCGGACGGCTGGGTCAAGGTCGCCGCCGACGTGGCCAAGAGCCTGTGGTGCTTCGGGTCGATGCGCATGTTCCTGCAGCACGGGCGGGAGTTCGAGGACGCGGGCTGGAAGCTCTCCCAGGACGTCGTGTGGGAGAAGCACAACGCTACCGGCCCGGACGCCGACCGTTTCCGCCGCATCCACGAGCACGCCTTGCACTGGTATGTCGGCAGATGGGCCGATGTGCACAGGGAACCCCAGCGCATCACAACAGGAGTCGTCGAGCGCGGCAGGATCGTAAAGCAGGGCCGTAAGGACATCTACCATCGCGGCGAGTATCAGACCGGATCATGGAGCGACGACGGCACCCGCTTCCGAACCACGATCTTGCGGGCTCGGTCTATGCACCGCAACGGCGGCATCCACCCAACCGAGAAGCCTGTCGAAGGACTGCTCGACCCGCTGATCCGCTACGCCTGCCCGCCAGGCGGCCTCGTCGTCGACCCGTTCGCCGGGTCCGGCTCCACCCTCGAAGCCGCCCGCCTGTCCGGCCGCCGCGCCATTGGCATCGAAGCCGATGAGAGGTACGCCAAGCGGGCCGCCCGCCGCCTTTCGCAGACCCCGCTCCTCACCATCACCGGCGAGGGCGAATCTCACGCTCCGTAACTTTCGAGAATAGCTGTTCCCGCACAAGTAGAGGTGATCTGTATGTCTAACGCTCACGCTCCGCTACACCCGATCGGCCGCCAGGTCCTCGACGTCCCCATGCACGACGACGACTCCGGCGCCACCACCATCCGGGGCTACCTCGCAGCCCTCGCCGCCGCCGTCTGGGGCCAGGGCGAGGAGTTCAGCGGCAAGCGGCCGTTCGGCAACAGCGGCTGGCACCGGCACGTGTTCGCCGCGCTGGCCGACGCGGGCATGATCGACGGCACGCCCGACAAGTACGGCCGCCTCTCCGACGCCGCCGAGGACAGGGGGCGAGACCTCATCGCCGCCGCCCTCAAGGCACTCGCCGAGCCTGTGGCACCCAACCAGGTCTGGATCAACGACACCGCGTACGAGGTCCTGGAGTGGGACTGGCGCGACATCGACAACGAGGGCACCACCACCTGGCACCTGTACGCCCGCGAGCTCGACACCCTCCCCGACGACGAGCCCGGGGAGCAGCCGTGATCGCCCTGTCCGTCCGCCAGCCCTGGGCGTACGCCATCACCGCCGGCCTCAAGCCGATCGAGAACCGCACCTGGCCCACCCGGCACCGGGGGCTGCTCGCCATCCACGCGAGCGCCCGCTGGGACGGCAACGACGCCGCCGCGACCGTCTTCAAGTTGTCCGGCCAGTACGTCATGAAGGCGCCCATGTCCGCGATCGTCGGCGTCGTCGAGGTGGTCGGGGTGCACCAGTCGCTCACCTGTGTCCGGCCTGGCCGTTCCCGGCATACGCACCCGGAGGGGCCGTTCACCTGCTCGCCCTGGGCGGTCGGGCTGGGCGAGTTCGATGGGATGTGGCACTGGGAGTTGGCGAACGCCCGCCAGTTGGCCGAGCCCGTCGAGTGCAAGGGACGCCTCGGGCTGTGGCCGGTGGCGCCTGAGGTTGAGGCGGCGGTGCTGGCGCAGATCGGAGCGGACGCGTGATCTGCGACGTGTGCGGCCTGCCCGACCCGTACAACGGCGGAGGCGACGGCATCGGCTCCTGCTACTGCCCGCGCGGCGACTGCGGCGCCCCGGACGGGTCGGGGTTCTGCACCTGCCCGACCGAGGACGACGGGCCTGCCTGCTGGGAGCTGGCTTCTGGCGGTGGGGTGCGCTGCGGTCTGGATGTGGATCACGAGGGCGAGCATCGGTTCACGATCTGGGAGGGGCCACGCGCGGCTGTGAGCGTTTCTCGGGCCGTCCAGACGCCAGGACATCACGACAGCCTCGAAAACCCGCCTACGGCCGCCACAGCCCCGCCCGCGACCCATCCCGCCCGCGACCCCCAACACCGAAACGAGGACCGATGACCGACCCCGACAAGCCCTGCCCACACGAGAACTTCGACGCCTTCGTCGAAATCAACCGCCTCACCACCGTCGAGGACGGCCCGGTCACCGGCTACAGCGCCGACATCCGCGTCACCTGCCACGACTGCCATGAGCCGTTCCGCTGGACCGGCCTCGAAGCTGGTCTCTCCCAAGCACGGCCGATGTGCAGCGTGGACGAGACCATCCTCGTCGCCCCGCTCCGCCCCGCCAGCGCTGACCCGGACTTCGGGCTCGGGCTGCCCGGCTACGCCGTTCGGATCCGGGAGGCGGGCCGATGACCACCCTCCGAGAAACTGGCGAAGCCCTCGGCCTCACCGTCACCAAGCCCTACCGAATCGGGCTCGGCTGGGACCTCGAACGGCTCTGCACGCACCTGGCCCTCTTCGGCCGGTGGCGAGCCGCCCCGCACCGCAACTGGCGAGGCGTCCGCTACACCCTCAAGCTCATGGCCAAGTCCGCCCGTCGCCGCTCCTGGTGGGGGATCTGGCAGTGCGAGGGCAGCCTCGGCCTGAACGCCCGGCGCGGGCTCACCGCGCGCGCGGCCGAGCGGCGCATGCTCCGCGACGAGATCAACGCGGCGCTCAGCCAGAACGGAGGCACCTACCGTGGCTGAGATCGAAGTCACCACCTGGGACGGCGACACCTGGACCGTCACCATCGCCGAACCCACCCACTGCGACACCGACGCCATCCACAGAGCCGCCACCGACTACGGACTCCGCGCCCGCCTCATCACCATCCTCTGGAGCGCCCACCGCCCCACCCCCACCAGCGAAGCCAGCATCGGCGGCTACGTCTGGGAGATCGCCGACCGGCTCGCCACCGCCCTCGAAGGCGACCTGCTGGCGTGCCCGCCCGCGTGGGAATGCGTGTGCGGCACCATCAACCACGGCCAGTGGTCGAGCCGCGAGACGTGCAAGGGCTGCCGGACCGAGATCGCGAAGCCGACGCAGGTGGCCGCGCACTACCGGCTGGTGCCGCCGCCTGCGGAGAACGGCGTGCTCGCCCGCATGCTGGAGGCCGCGCGGGCGCGACGTGACGACGGGATGGTCGTCGTGCGCCGGGCGGATCTCGACCTCGTCATGAACGGCGCCGGAGACGCCACCCGCATGACCAACTGGGCGGACGCCTGCCAACGCATCCGCGACGCCCTCGAAGGAGGCCGCCATGGGTGAGTCGCGCGTCTGGGCCGCCGCGCTCGGCACCCCGCTCGACGGGCCCAGCTGGGCCGAGATCGGCACTCTCGTCGGCGACGGCCTGGGCGTCGAGCACGAGGAGCCGCTCCCAGCGGATTGGCCGTTCGACACGCTGACCACCATCACGGGAAGGGTTCGCCTCGCCTGGGGCGGCTACCGCTGGCTGTTCCGCCGCACGTCCCCGGCCGCGTCGCGGGTCAAGCGCGAATACCGCAGGCGGCGCCGATGAGCCGCACCACCCGGATCGCCGTACACCTGACCATCCTCGGCCTCATCGCCGACCTGGCCTACCTCCTCGTCTGCGCCGCCGTGCTGTTCTTCCTCGACGGCATGTGGCTGGAGAGCGTCGCCTACGTCGCAGTCGGTAGCAGCACGATCGCCTGGATCTCCACCATCGGCGCGGCCCGCACCCGCGCCCTGCTCGTCCGCACCAGCACCAACCAGGGGGACTGACCATTGCCCATCCGCTCCGACGTGTGCCCCGGACCGTGCGCCAACCAAGCCCGCAAGGCATGGGAGGCGTACGACCAGGCCATCACCCGCCACGACTACGAAACGCTCCTCCACCACGACGCCCTCGAACACCACCGCGCCCTCCTCACCGCCTGGCACCCGCCCCTGGCCCTGCCCATCGAGCCCGCGCCGCCGGCCCGGCCCGAACCACCCACCATCCCCATCCCCACCGGCGCCCCCATCTGGTGCCCGCGCTGCCGCTCCACCATCCGCAACGCCCTCTACCGGCTGAACGAGCTGGCCCCCGTCATCTACGCCGACGTCACCGGCCACCGCGGCGCGGCCCCTACCGGGCCGAACGGCACGAAGCCCCTCAGCCCCGCCCAGGTCATCGAGCGGCTGGACGAGATGTACGGCGACCTCGCCACCGTCGCGTCGCAGTGGAAGGAGTACCGGCGGCATCCCGTCCGGCCGTCGCTGTCGCGCGGCGCGGATGCCCGCAACGTGGTGGTCGCGTACCTGTTGGAGCAGCTCGACAACATCCTGTTGCACCCCGGGTCGGTCGAGTTTGGCCTGTCTGTGCTGCGGTGGGAGAAGCGGCTGGCCGAGTTGGCGAAGGCAGACCCGGTCAGCCGGCGTAGCCCGATCGAGTGCCCCAGGTGCCGGGAGCGGCAGGTGCGCAGGGAGGATGACGGCTACTACAAGTGCGGGTCGTGCGGCCGGTTGTTGAATCAGGAGGAGTATGACCGGCACCGGTGGCAGCAGGCTGAGGAGCACGACCACGAGCAGCAGGAGGCACACGCATGAGCGACGACCTGGCCAAGGATCTGGAAGAGGCGCACCACATCATCCGCTGCCTCCTCCACTTGGCGGGCGGCACGGTGGACATCCCCGACGAGCTGATCATGTCCATGGACCGGCACAGGCTGATGCAGGTGGACCGGAGCCCGCTCGGCGGGATGACGTTGACGCTGGAAGGGAGACTGCTGTGACGGTCAAGACCACGGTCGTCGCGGACGCCGCCGACCCCAAGCAGGGCATGACGCTGGACGAGCTGGCCGCGTTCGTGCAGAACGCGCTCCGCCACGACATCCCCAGCGCCACCCACCTGCGCGTACGCGTCACCATGCGCGGCGGCATCAAGCGGATTGAGACCAGGCCGTAGCGGACGCGACGAAGGCCCCGAGCATCAACGCTCGGGGCCTTTCGTGTGCCCGGCTCAGGGTCGGTCTTCAAGGGAGAGCGGCCACCCGTTGGCCATGGCGAACTGCATCAGCAGTCGGTACGCCCGCACCGCATCAGCCGGGGCCTTTTCCTCGTCGATGTAGGCGAAGCCGTCCGGGAGGGTCACGATCGCGTCCGCCTTTCGGAACAGGTTGTCGAACCGCTGCAGGTCCGCGCGGTAGTAAGCGGGCACGGGGCTGTAGTCGGGCGCGGGCGTCGTGCGGGCGGTCGGGTTGGCGGCGAGCGTCATCGTCTCGGGTAGTTTCTCGCCGTCGCGTGCGGCGTGGACGGTGTAGGTGGTGTCGCCGAGCGTCCGGCCGGCGGCGGTGCGGGCTGCGGTCATGGTGGGGGCGTAGACGCAGAACTGGTCAGGGCCGTTGCCGGTGTCGCCGGCGCGGACGATCCAGGTGCGGTTCGTGGTGCGGGTGTCGCGGATCTGCTGGACGATCGCCTGCTGCTCGTCGGGGTCGGTGGTGACGAATCTGGCGAAGTCGTCGTGGTCGGCCGGGGTGAGGCGGGGGTCGTTGGCAAGGATGTCGGCGTACCGGGGCTGGATCTGCATAGCGGGGCTCCCTTCAGCTGGTCTGGCAGTCCGAGAGGCGGCCGTCCCCGTACGGCCGCCCGTGCGCACCGCCAGCTCAGTCGCCGGCCCACCCGGAGTGGCCGGGCTCGACCAGCCGCACCACGCCCGACTCCAGCTCCCGGATCTCGGTGTGGCGGTGCACGCGGTGGATGCGCCCGTCGCTGCCGACGATGCCCACGTGGGTGTCGGAGCCGTAGTCGTCCACGTCCACGATCCGGTGCCCGCCGGGGAGCGGGGCGCCCTTGCGCAGGGCGTGCACCTGGTAGCCGAGCAAGCCGCCCCGAGCGGGCACGGTGCGGATGGCGGTGGAGGGCACGTAGACCGCGCCGTACGTGTGGGCGATGCCGAGGGCGAGGTCCTCGATGGTGACGGCGTGGCCCCACGACGCGAGGTCGGCCGCGTGCGTGTCGGTGGTGCTGCACACCTTGGCGAGGCGGCCGGCGTGCCGCTCGACGACCACGAGCGTGGCCTCGGTGGGCAGTTCGGTGTCGCGGCGGAGGTCGGCGGTGATGGGCTCGATGGTGAGCCGGAGCCGAAAGCGGACGCCGAGCGGCGGGAAGGGCTGGGATAATGACCGCATGCCCCCGACCGTGACGCTCCCATGCATCGTGCACCCGGTCGCCGACGGCGTGCTCGTCATCCCCCACGTCCTCCCCATCCACATCCCCGACACCGCGCTCACCCTCACCGTCGCCGAATGGCTCGGACACCCGGCCGCCTGAGCCCCGAAAACCGGCAACCACCTGCACAAACTCCACCCCAGCGTGATCAAAACCTGGGACAATTGAGGCACAAGAAACCCCGGCGACGGCTGGCACCGTCCCGGGAGTGGCCGACTAGTTGGAGTCGAGGTGCACGAAGTTACCGTCACCTGCGGCTGTAGCCGCACCATGAGCACCGATCCGTTACGCGGTCGCGGCGCGTACCGCTGCGGATGCGGGGCAACCGTCAAGGTCAAACTTCGTCCGGTCTTCCGCTGCGTGGCGCAAGGAACCGAGGGAGACGGCTGCCGAACCCGCCCCACCGTCGCGTCCGACGGTCTCGGGATCCCTCTGTGCCATGACCACCTCAAGGCATACCGGTCCTACCTCGACACGATCGACCGGATCAAGCGCATTGACCAGGCCGTGCTCGATGCCCCGAAGCTCGACCCCCGCTACCTGGAGAACACTCCCGAGGCCAAGCGGTCACTGCGCAGAGACCTCGCCCGCCAGCGCGGCAGCATGATCGTCTACTACGTCCGTATCGGCAACAACATCAAGATCGGGTGGACGACCAACCTCAAGCAACGAATGACCACGCTCATGCCCGACGAGATCCTCGCCACCGAGCCCGGCGAAGAACAGCTCGAACGGCTCCGCCACCAGCAGTTCGCCCACCTCCGCGTGCCGCCAGGACGCGAGCGCTTCCGCCCCGATCCCGAACTGCTCGACCACGTCGAGATGCTCCGCAGCCACTACGGGCCGCCCTCTGAGACGTTTCCGCCGCCTGTCGCCGAAGAGACGGGACTAGCGTAAGCCGCTGAACAGGCGTAATATCCGGCGAAGATCGTGCGAGCATTAGGCCCTCCGTCAACCACTGGCGAGGGCCTTTCGCATGCGCCCCGGGGGGTGACAGTGACCGCCTTCGACCGCATCCCCCTACCCGAGGCCGCCGAGCTGCTACGCCGCAGCGAGTCCACGCTGCGCGTGTGGGGCACCCGCTACAAGGCCCGCCGCGTCAAGGTCCTCGGCCGTGTGCACTGGGACTACGCCGACCTCGCCACCATCGACGGCTGCATCCGCCGGGGCGAACCCGTGCCGGCCACCCCTGAAGAGCGTGACAGGGTGCGTGAGGGCCTGCGTACACGGTGGGAGGACGCGGCCTGATGGGCACCATCCAGCAGTACCTGCAGCCCGAAGAAGCCGTCACCCTCAGCAGCAACTTCGCCCGCTACCAGCGGGCCGACGGATCCAGCTTCCCCGTGACCGGCCTCGCCTTCACCGGCAGCGGCACCACTCCGCAGGAAGCGGTCTGGAAGTTCACGCCGCTCGGCTACGGCTCCGGCAACGTCACCATGGACGTCATCTGGTACGCCGCCTCCGGCACCAGCGGCAGCGTGGCGTGGACCGGGTGCGTCGCCGCGATCACCCCGAACACCGACACGCAGGACGTGCAGACCAAGACGTTCGGCTCCGCCGCGCTGCAGATCACGAACCATCTCGGCACGACCGCTCGCCGCCTGCACAAAACAACCCTGAGTCTGTCGTCCAGCCACATCGACAGCATGGCGGCCGGGGACGAGTGCTGGCTGCAGGTGCTGCGCCCGCCGGACCTGGACACATTGGCCGCTGACGCGATCCTGACCAGCGTCCGGCTGTCCTACAGCGACACCTGAGAGGCGGACGGGCATGGCGGTCCGCTTCGACGCCGACGGCGAGTCCTACACGCGCACCATCAGCCTCGGCACCGTCACCAACTGGTCGTTCTGCTGCTGGGTCAAACTGGCCGTTGATCGTGCGGCCGCCACCGTGCTGGCCCAGATCGACAACGGCAGCGGCAGCAGCCGGTTCCGCATCAACGCCTGGAACGGCACCGCCGTGACCTTCCAGACTGACAGCGGCGGCTGGTTCGGCAACGTCGGGCACACCCTCTCTGTCGGGTCATGGTCGTTCGTCGGCGTGTCCGGAACATCCAACCCTGGCCAGGTGCGTACCGCCGCCAGGGCGGCAGGCTCCACCACATGGGCAGGCGGTCAATCGTCGCAGACGAACGTGACATTCAGCGCCAACACGCTGCGCATCGGTGACGGGCAAGCCGCGTCGGAGTGGCTGAACGGCAGCCTGGCGGCGGTGAAGGTGTGGGATCAGGCGCTCACGGTTGACGAGCTCCGGCAAGAGTCCTGGGCCTATCTGCCGGTTCGTACCACGGGGCTGCGTGGCTGGTATCCGTTCCTCGCGCCGGGCACGGTTGATTACAGCGGCGGCGGCTGGACGTTGTCGGGCGGCAGCGGCGCGGCCACGGACGACGGGCCGCCGATTCCGTGGCGGTCGGGCCGCCGCCTGGTCGTCTTCCCCGCCTCCACTCCGCCGGTCGACGCCGAGTTCGCAGCGAACCTCCCCCCGCTCGCAGCGTCCGCGGCGGGCGAGGTCACCGTCACCGGCCAGCTCGCCGCCGCGCTGCCGCCGCTCGACGCCGACATCACCGCGCACCTCGGCAACAACGCCCAGCTCGACGCCGCCCTGCCCGCGCTCGCGGCCAGCCTGACCGGGCAGCTCGACGTCACCGCAACGCTCGACGCCACCCTGCCCGCTTTGACGACGGACATCGCGGTCGAGGCCGAGGCGAACGTCGTCGAGGCCGTCCTGCCCGCGCTCACCGCGACACTCGCCGGCCAGCTCGACATCACCGCTCAGCTCGCCGCCACCCTGCCGCCGCTCACGGTCGAACTCACCGGCGAGACGATCCCGCCACACGGCGACATCACCATCACCACCCCCGGCCCCCAACGCGGCTGGGCAGCAGGCACACCAGCCCGAACCTGGACAGCACCCGCAGCCATACGCGGCTGGAACGCCCGGCCACCCACCACCTGAGGAGGGGAATCGTGCCCCTGGAGATCCCCTCCATCAGCAAGGAGTACGTCAAGGTCCCCATCACCGGGCCGAGCGACCTCACCGACCTCGACGTCAACCTCGCCATCAAACCGCAGGGTGAAGCCCCCGACACCGGCGACTGGAACGCAGGCGTGTGGGTCGGCCGCAGCGCCGCCATCCTCATCGGGCCCGGCAGCGACATCGGCACCCTCACCAAAGGGCTCACGTACGGCATCTGGGTCCAGATCGTCGACGACCCCGAAGCCCCCGTCCTCGGCCCCTACCCGCTCCACATCACCTAAGGAGGCGGCAGTGACCGTCCGCATCTCCACCGCCGCCCGCAACGCCGCCGCCGACGCCATCGCCGCCCTCACCGACGGCGGCGTCCTCCGCATCTACAGCGGCACCCAACCCGCCACCCCCGGCACCGCGCCGACGGGCGACCTCCTCGCCGAATTCGACCTGTCCGACCCCGCCTTCGCAGCCGCCGTATCCGGCGCCGCCAACCTCGACACCACCCCCGCCATCACCGCGACCGGCGCCGACGACGGCACCGCCGGATGGTTCAGGATGTGCGACGCGACCGAGGCGGCGGGCACGGGCCTCGGCGTGCTCGACGGGTCCGTCACCGCCACCGGAGGCGGCGGCGACCTCACCATGAACACCGTCACCATCTCGACCGGCGTCAACGTCACCGTGACCGCCGGCAGCATCACCATGCCCGCCAACGCCTAAGGAGCGGCATGAGCCTCTACATGACCGCCGACGTCCGCTACGACATGACCACCACCGGCAGCCCGCCCTACCAGGCATTCCTCACCTGGTGCGCCAACAACAGCATCCCCGTCCAGACCGGCTGGCAGGTCCGCGCCTACAACGAAACCCCGCTACGCGCCGAACTCGACGTCATCGACCTCGACGAACAAGGCGAGTGGATCACCGGCGAGGACGGCGTCCCCGTCACGCACACCGACACCTACTACCCCGCCGCCCTACCGCCCATCCAGGGGCACATGCCGCGCCTCACCACATGACGCCATGGCCACCCGCCACAACACCTGCGTCAACCCGGCGCTCGCCAACAACGTCGACGGCTGGGGCGGCGGCTCCACACCAACCCGCACAGCCGTCAGCGGCTTCGACCGGCCCTTCGCCGCCCGCTACACCAGCGGCACCTTCGCCACCACCGCGCGCGGCGCCGTCACCCCCAGCGCCCCAGCCACCCTGAGCGTCTACGGCTACTTCGACGTCGACGGCATCGCGGGCGGCGTCACCTACATCGAATGGCGGCGCGGCGACAACAGCGTCATCACCTACAGCCCGTCCAACTTCAACGTGCCCGGCCGATCCACCGTGCGGCTCTCCAACACGGCCACCGCCCCAGCCGACGCCGCCTACGCCGCCCTCATCGTCGAGTTCGGCTTCGCGTCCGGCGCCGGCGACCTCACCATGGTCCTCACCGAGGCCGGCACGATCCTGCTGCCCTATTTCGATGGCGACAGCGACGACGCCGTGTGGGACGGCACCCCCGGCAGCAGCTCCTCCACTCTCCCGGACGTCACACCGGCCGAACTCGCCGCCGGCCTGCCGCCTCTCGATGCCGCGTTCGCCGCGCACGTCGCCGCGCACGCCGCCCTCGTCGCCGCGCTGCCCCCGCTCACCGCATCCGCCACCGGCGACGTCGAAGCCGTCGGCCACCTCGACGCCAGCCTGCCGCCCCTGGCCGCAGCGCTCACCGGCGTCGCCGACGTGCAGGCCACGCTGGCGGGCTCGCTCCCCGCCCTGGCCGCCGCCATGACGGGGACCGTGACCGACCCGCCCGAAGGCGTCCTCGCCGCGGCCCTGCCCGCGCTCACCGCGACGCTCACCGGCACATCCGACGCGACCCCGCCCGCCATCCCGGACGTCACCGTCGGCCCGCCCCGGCTCCGGCAGCCCGCCGGCCCGCCCAGGCTCGGCGCCGTGCTCGTCGGCCCGCCCAGGATCGGAGGCGCCTGATGCCGTACATGCCGGCCAGCAGCCGCGAGCCGCTCTACGTGCCGTTCAGCGAGGACCTGTCGTCCGCCGGTGTGCAGCTCGCCGTCGTGCTGGCCTCTGAGGGCGAACCGGACGACGCCCAGTACCACAACGCCGACTGGGACAGCGGCAGCTCCGAGGCGGTCCTGCCGGTCGGCAGAGACAGCGAGGTGCCGCTGGCGCCGGGCGAGTACGTGGTGTGGGCTCGCTGGACGGTCGGTGATTTCCAGCCCGTCCGCCGGTCCGGGACGCTGACGGTCGGCGCGCCGTGACCATCGCGCCGTCCCCATGGCAGGTCGCCGCCCGCCACTTCCAGCCGAAGACCCGCAAGTGGGCCAGCCCCGGCGCGATGGCCACCGCGCTCGACCGTAACCACCGGCAGACCGCGATGCTCGACCTCATTGACCGCGAGCTCGTCGAACTGTTCGACGGCGACGACTTCGACAAGCTGATGATCTTCTGCCCGCCCCAGGAAGGGAAGTCGCAGAAGGTCTCCCGCCGCACCCCGGCCTGGCTCCTCAGCCACGACCCGACCCTGCGCATCGCCATCGTCTCCTACGCCGCGAACAAGGCCGAACGCTGGGGCCGGCAGATCCGCCGCGACATCCTCACCCACCCCGAACTCGGCATCACCCTCCGCCAGGACTCCCGCGCGGCCGGCCGATGGGAAACCGAGCAGGGCGGCCAGCTCGTCTGCGTCGGCATCGCCGGCGGGATCACGGGCGAACCGGTGGACGTGCTCATCGTGGACGACCCGGTCGAGGGCCGGGCCGAGGCGGAGTCGGCGACGTACCGGGACAGAGACTGGGACTGGTGGGAGTCCAACGGCTCCACCCGCCTCTCGTCCCGGGCGCGAGTGATCGTGATGATGACCCGCTGGCACCAGGACGACCTCGCCGGGCGGCTCGAAGTGCGGGAGCCCGGGGACTGGCGCATCGTCCGCATCCCGGCCATCGCGGGCCCGAACGATCCACTCGGCCGCCGCCCGGGCCAAGAGCTGGAGTCGGTGCAGCGGCGCAAGCCCGGCTACTTCCACGACCTCCAGGTCAAGCGGTCAGCGTACGTTTTCAACAGCATCTTCCAGCAGGACCCGGTTGCGGCCGACGGCAACCTCTTCAAGCGCAGCGACTTCCGGTACTGGCGGCAGATGCCCGCGGACTCCGCCTGGCACGGCGTGCTGGGCGGGCAGCGCGTCGACCTTGGCGGGCGCGCGGTGATGCTGGACGACTGCTGGCGGTTCATCACCGTCGACCTCGCTGCCTCCAAGCGCACGAGCGCGGACTACACCGTCGCGAGCGCCTGGGCCATCTCGCCGGACGGCGACCTGATCCTTCTCGACCGCAACCGGGGACGCATGGAGGAGAAGGAGCACTGGGACCACGTCCGGCCGCTGCGCGAACGGTGGGCCTGCGACACCGTCTTCATCGAGCAGTCCTTCATCTCCACCACGTTGGCGGTGGACGCGACAGCGGCGGGGATCCCGGTGCAGCCGTTGACGGCGGACACGGACAAGATCACACGGGCGATTCCGGCGACGAACCGGGTGAAGGCCGGCCGGGTGTGGTTCCCGGCGCATGTGGATTGGCTGGACGAGTGGTGTGACGAGCTCGCCTCGTTCCCGAGTGCCGCGCATGACGACCAGGTCGACACGCTCTCGTACGCGGCCCGGGTGGTGTCGGCGCACTGGTTGCCGATGGAGACCGCCGAGCAGGTCGACGCCCGACGTGCGGCGCCGGTGGATGACGTGATCGGGCAGGCGTACGCCGCGGCGACTGGTACAGGCGGCGGCCTCGACCTCATGACGATGAACTACTGAACGGGGTGAACACCATGGCCAGCGCCCCGACCCGCGAGATCGGCCACCTCGACACCTACTACGCAGGACTCTGGCTCGGCGACTGGCTCGAACAGATCCCCGACCTCATCTGGCCCAACAGCGTCCAGACGTACGCGCGGATGCGGCACGACCCCCAGCTCACCGCCGTCCTCGCCGCCTACACCCTGCCCATCCGCCGGGCCACGTGGATGCTCGATCCGGCCGGGTGCCGTGACGAGGTCGTCCAGCTTGTTGCCGACGACCTTGGCCTGCCGATCCTCGGCGCGGACGCGGAGCCCGGCCCAGCGAGGCGGCGCGGCGTCTCCTGGGCCGACCACCTTCGCCTCGCGCTCCTGTCGCTGACGTACGGGTTCAGCGTGTTCGAGCGGCGGTACGAGATCCGCAACGGCCGCGCCCGCCTGACGAACCTCGGGGAAAGGCTGCCGCACACCATCGGCGCCATCAACCTCCACCGCGACGGCACCATCCGATCCATCCAGCAAGACATCGCCCCCGCCAACAACCCCATCCCCGCCGACCGGCTCGCCTGGTACGTGCACGAACGTGAAGGCGCCAACTGGGCCGGCCGCTCCATCATGCGCGCCAGCTACGGGCCCTGGCTGCTCAAGCACGAGATGTGGCGCGTCCACGGCACGTCGATCCGCAGGTTCGGCATGGGCGTCCCCTCCGTCGAAGCCCCAGCGGGCGCCACCCCGGCGCAGGTGGCCGAGGCCCAGCGGCTGGCCAGTGCAGCGCGCGTGGGCGATCAGGCGGGTGCGGGCCTGCCGCATGGGTTCCTGTTCAAGCTGACGGGCCTGACCGGCAGCGTGCCGGACGCCATGGCGTTCATCCACTACCTCGACCAGCAGATGAGCCGCAGCGCCCTCGCCGGGCTGATGGACTTGGGCGACACCTCGAACGGCAGCCGTGCGCTCGGCCAGTCGTTCCTCGACCTGTTCCTCCTCAGCCTGCAAGCCGTGGCCGACGAGATCGCCGACGCCGCCACCTCAGGCCAGCCCGGCATCCCCGGCATCGTCACCCAGCTCGTCGACTACAACTGGGGCGAGAACGAGCCCGCCCCCCGCATCGTGGTGCAGGACGTCGGTGCACGACCCGAGGTCACCGCCGAAGCGCTCGACCTGCTCATCCGCTCCGGCGCCATCGACCCCGACCCCGAACTCGAAGCGTACGTCCGCACGACGTGGAAGCTCCCCGACCGCGCCCCCGACGCCCCCACCTCGCGACCCACCACACCGCCGCCCGCACCAGACCCGGCGCCGGAACCCCCTGCGGCCCGCGCCCGGCGCAGGCCCCACGCCCGCCGCCCGCGCGCCGCCGCCGAGGAGGGCGCCACCAGGCGGCAGCTCACCCTCGACGAGGACAGCTCCGGCATGGACCCGGCCGCGATCCAGGCAGCGTGGCAGAAGGCGCTCGACCAGCTGCTCGCCGACTGGCAGGACATCTCCGAAACCTGGCGGACCCAACTCGGCGAGCAGATCGAGCAGGCCATCGCAGACGACGACATCGAAGCACTGTCAACGTTGAGCCTCGACAGTGCGGCCGCCGCGGCGGTGCTGACCGCGGCAATGGTGGCGCTGGCCGGCACCGCAGGCGAGCAGATGACGGCCGAGGCCGCGAGCCAAGGCGTGGCCGTGGAGCCGCCGCCGGTAGATGAGGAAGGGCTCGGCGCGGTCGCTGCGGTCATCGCGACCCTGCTGGCTGTGTGGCTGGCCGGGGCCGCGGCTCGCGAGGCTCTGCGCCTGGCCGTCCCGGGCGCTACGGCCGCGGCGGTGGCTGTCGCCGTGGTGGCGTTCCTGGCCGGCCTGTCGGACCGGTTCCTGCGCGACCAGCTCGGCGCCGCTCTCTCCCAGGCGCAGGCGTCCGGCCGGTTCGCGGTCCTACATGAGGCGCCCGCCGCCCAGTACATCAGCACGGAGGTGCTCGACGCGTCCACGTGCGGGCCGTGCCGGGCCGTCGACGGCGAGCAGTTCGACGACCTCGCCGCGGCCGAGGCCGCGTACGGGACCGGCTCATACATCGACTGCCAGGGCGGCATCCGCTGCCGAGGCACCGTGTTCGCCCTCTGGACCTAGGAGACCCTGGTGAAGCATCGCCCGCCCTGGCCGCCCCGCGCGGGCGACTGGTACCGCATCACGAACCTCGCCGACGTGGCCGAGGTCGTCATCTACGACGAGATCGGCTGGTGGGGAACCACCGCCGAGGCGTTCATGAACGAGCTGCGGGAGATCACCGCGTCTCAGATCACCCTCAGGATCAACTCGCCGGGCGGCGACGTGTTCGACGGCATCGCCATCCACAACCTGCTCCGCTCCCACACGGCGCACGTGACCGTGCACGTGGACGGCCTGGCCGCCTCCATCGCCTCCGTGATCGCGCTGGCCGGTGACCGGGTGGTGATGGAACCGCACTCGCAGCTCATGATCCACGACGCGTCCGGCTTCTGTTACGGCCAGGCCGCCGACATGCGCGAGATGGCCGACATGCTCGACCGGCACAGCGACAACATCGCCGGCGTCTACGCCGAGAAGACAGGCGGCACCGTCGCCGACTGGCGCGAGCGCATGCGCGGCGAGCAGTGGTTCTCCGCCGAGGAGGCCGTAGCCGCCGGCCTGGCCGACGAGGTCGGGCAGCGCCGCGACGACGGCGACACCGGCGACGAGCCCGTCACCAACAGCAGCACGTGGGACCTGGCTGCCAGGTTCCGCTACCCCGGCCGCGCCGCCGCCCCCGCGCCGGTGCTGGCCACGCTGACTCCCCCGGCCGAGCCGGCCGCGGGGCCCACTGAATCCGATCAGGAGGAGGACAGCATGTCCACTCTGAGCGAGGGCCTGCGTGAGCGGCTCGGCCTTTCCGCCGACGCTGAGCTCGACGACACGGCTCTGCTCGACGCGCTTGACGAGGCTCTTGCCGAGCGTGCCGACGACACCCCTGCCGAGCCTGCCCCGGCGCCCGCGCCGGAGCCGGTCGCTGCGCGCCTGCCGGAGGGCATGGTCGTCATCGACCAGGCCGCCCTCGACGAGCTGCGCACCCAGGCCGCGCAGGGTGTGGCCGCCCGCGACCAGCAGCGCGCCGAGGCCCGCGACCGCGCCCTCGACAACGCGATTGCCGCGGGCAAGTTCCCGCCCAGCCGTAGGGACCACTACGCCGCGGCGTGGGACGCCGACCCCGACGGCACCCGCCAGCTTCTCGACTCGCTCGCCGAGGGCCTCGTGCCGCTGGCCGACCTCGGCACGCCGGGCCGCGAGGACACCCTCAGCGGCAACGCCGACTTCGACCGGCTGTTTTCCACCCCCGGAAAGGACGCCTGATCATGGCCGACTACCTGCCGGTCTACACCAACGGCGCCGAGCCGTTCTCCGCCACCACCAGCGCCGCTGTCACCGGCGGCCAGGTCCTCTACGCCAGCGGCAACGGCACCGTCGCCCCCACGGCCGGAGCCAACGGCGCCTACGTCGGCGTCGCCGCCCACGACGCCGCCTCCGGCGCCCGCGTCACGGTGTGGCCCGTCTCCGGCGTCATCCACGAGACGACCAGCCCCGCCGGCGTCACCGCCGGTGCCGCGCTCACCTCGTCCACCTCCGGCGGTGTCGACTCCGGCACCCTCGGCACCATCGCCGCAGCCGGAACCCTCATGGGCACGGCGCTGACCACGGCCGCAGCGGGCGCTAAGACCCGCTGGATCGGCCGCTGAAAGGAGCTAGTGCATCATGCCCGTGAACCCGCCTCCGGCGCCCACCCTGTCCGGGGATCTCCTCACCATCCACCGGCTGCTGCAGTCCCCCGCGCAGATCCAGCGCCGCCTGCGCACCATCCAGGACATGCGGTTCATCGCCGACCAGGTGCTGACCCAGCGCTACCGCAGCGCGGGCGGCGCCGTCCTGTACGAGGTGTCCGAACCGATCTTCAACACGCGGCCGATCGAAGCCGTGTCGCCCGGGTCGGAGTACCCGAAGGACGTCACGGCCGAGGGCGCCGCCGCGCTGGCCGCGGTCTCCAAGTGGGGCCAGGCCACCAGGCTCACCGACGAGCGGATCAAGCGGAACGCCAGGCCGGGCAACGAGCTCGACCGGGTGCTGCGCAAGGTCGTCAACACGGTGATCAAGCACATCGACACGATCACCATGTCGGCGGTCGCCTCGGCCGTCACCGCGACGCAGGCCGCCGGTGACGACTGGGTCGCCTCGACGGCGACGATCCTGCGGGACATCGAGCTGGCCGTGGCCGACATCGAGGACCTGCAGATGGGTTACCGGCCGGACACGATCGTCATGTCGAACACGAAGTACGCCTATCTCGCGTCGGACGAGAAGATCGCGAACCTGCGGCAGCGCGAGACCAGGGACAACCCGGTCTACGGCGGTGAGGTCGAGGTCATCGGCGGGCTCGTCGTCGTCAAGGCGCCGCTGTCGGTGCTGCCGTCGGACGACGTGTGGATTCTCGACAGCATGCAGCTGGGCGGCATGGCGGATGAGGCTGAGGTCGACCCGGGCTACACGGTGGCGGAGATGGCGGTGCAGGTGCAGTCGGAGCGGCTGGCCCGCCAGGACGGCTGGGAGGTGTGGGGCCGGCGTATCACGGTCCCGGTCATCCAGGAGCCGGCCGCCGGGATCAAGATCACCGGCACGAACCCTGCGTAGGAGGACCAGTCATGGCGAAGCGATATGAGGTGACCGGGGCGTGCATCACGCACATCCCGGTGTCGACCTCGCAGGGCCCGATGCTGGTCACCCTGTACAGGGGCGCTGCTCTGCCGGCCGACGTGCCGGAGGATCGCATCCGGCATTTGCTGGACTCGAACCTCATCGAGCCGATCGAGGACGGCAGCGAGCCGGAGCCCGTCGAGGAGGAGTCCGGTCCGGCGGGCGTCAACTCTCGCTCCAGCAAGGGCGAGCTGGTCGAGTACGGCGTGGCCCAGGGCGGCGACCGCGCCGAGCTGGACGCGATGACGCGCGACCAGCTGCTCGACCGGTACGTCCGCAAGCCGGAGTAGTCGTGGCCCGGCCGCCGGTCCCCCCGTAGCCGCCGGCCGGGCCACCCCAACCGAATAGCGAGGAGGGGCTGTGGCGGAGCCGTGGACACCGTCGTTGGAGCAGGTGGCCGACCACATCCCCACCCGCACCCGCAACGCGAGCACGCCCGGCGACACGTCCCTGCTCGGCACGTTCACCGCGCAGACCGAACCGACCGACGAGCAGACGCGCCGCCACATCGCGGCGGCATGCGTCGAGGTGCTCGGCGCGGTCGGTGGGACGGTGCCGGACACGCCCGCGTTCCTGGCCGGGCTGGCAGGCGAGGCGGCTGCGCTGCGTGCCGCCGCGGACATCGAGCTGGCGTACCCGAACCGCAACGCCGACGCCGACCGGTTCGCCCAGCTGGACCAGCGGGCGAAGAACGCGCTGCAGCGCCTGATCGACGCCGTCAACGATGCCGGGTCCGGGCCTGAGGGCGGCCTGTCGCCGCAGTGGGCGTTCCCGGATCCGCCCTGGTACGGCGACTACCCGCTCTGAGGAGGTCCTTGTGGCTGACGTGGTGTGGGTGTGGAACGAGCCCGAGGTCTTCTACGTCCTCAAGAGCTACGAGGGGCCGGTCGGGTTGCACATCGCCAAGCTGGCCCGCCGGTGCACTCGCACTGCCAAGCGGTTCGCGAACGTGTCCCCGGCCGGGGACATCGAGGCGGGCCGTCCGCCGGGTTACATGCGCTCCAAGATCCGGTGGGATCGGGGCAGGGACCTGATCGGCGTGTACGCCGACATCTCCTCCCCGGCCCGTACCGCCCGCGACAACGCCCCCTACGGCCTGTTCATGGAGGTCGGCACGCGGGCGCACATCATCCGCCCGAAGCGGCCCGACGGGTGGCTCCGCTTCATGGTCGACGGCCGGGTCGTCTTCGCCAAGGTGGTCCACCACCCCGGCACCCGCCCCTACGCCTACCTCCGCCGCGCCCTCGCCTCCCTGCGAGGAGCGTGATGGCGCGCGTCGCAGCGACCACGGCCGTCCTGGCCTGGGTCAACGCCCACCCCACCCTCAAACAGCCCGGCGCGCTGGACCTGGGCGCGTTCGACACGCAAATCCGCTCCCCCTCCCGGGGCGCCTACCTGTGGCTGACCCGCATCGACGGCGCAGACGCCCTCGTCGCCGAGGACGGCATCGACCAGGCGCGGATGGCGGGCGTGGTGTTCGCGGCCACCCGCACCGCGGCCGAGGCCGCCGCCGTGGCCTACTGCAACGCGCTCGCAGCCGTCTCCGGCACGCACACGCCGATGGGCGACGCGACCTGTCTCGTGGTGGACGACATCGTCGGGCCGCAGCTCATCGACGACCAGGCTGGCGCGCGCGGCGAACTGGTCGCCTACCAGGTCGACGCGACCTTCTACCTCCGCTGACCTGTCCTCTCTCTCTGTCTCCCGCCGTGTCTTGACCTGGAGGTTTCTGATGGCGGCTCTCACCCTGCAGGTGCTCGCGCCTGGAGGTATCGAATCCGATCTAGGTCCGGCGGCGTCCGGCGGTGACACGTGCCCGGCTGGTGCCGGGATCTTTCTGGAGGTGGCCAACGGCAGCGGCAGCTCAGTGACGGTCACTCTCGCGACCCCGGGCACGGTGGACGGGCTGGCCATCTCGGACCGCGAGGTGGCGGTCCCGGCCGGCGAGACGTGGAAGATCCCCGTCCCCAGGATTTTCGCTAAGGCGGACGGCCGCTGCGACATCACCTACAGCTCCGCCACGTCGGTGACGGTCGGCGCGTTCAAGGTCGCCTGATGGCCGGCCGCCGCGACGTGAAGCCGTCGCCCACCGCCGCGCTCGCCGCGCCCGCGCCGCCGTACTACATCGCCACCCGGCCGCTGCACATCGGCGGCCAGTTCGGGCGCGCCCACAACGTGGGCGACCGCGTCCCCGCCGAGCACGTCGAGCTGTACGGCTGGCACGACGGCGTGCGACTCCCAGACGGGTACGAGGCGCCCGCCTCGGCCCCCACCATCGCGCCTGAGACCGGGTCCGGCCAGGCCACCAGCAAGGAAGGTGAAGCCTGATGGCTCGTGGAAACCCGGCCAACCTCGCACTCGGCCCCGGGTCGTTGTACGCCGCTGTGCTCGGCACCACCGAGCCGACCGACCTGACCACGCCGTGGGAGACGGTCAGCGCGGCGTGGATCCCGCTCGGATACACCGAGGAAGGCTCGACGTTCAACTACAGCGTGGACTCGGAGAACGTGGAGGTTGCGGAGGAGTTGGACCCGGTCGCGGTCGCCCTCACCAGCCGCGAGCTCTCCCTGTCGTTCGCGCTGGCGGAGATCACCGCCGCCAACCTCAAGCTCGCCCTCAACGGAGGCACCATCACGTCCGGCGCGGGCATCGTCACGTTCGAGCCGCCCGACCTCGGCGAGGAGGTGCGGATGATGCTCGGCTGGGAGTCGGAGGACCACACCGAGCGGTGGGTGTACCGGAAGTGTCTTCAGGTCGGCTCCATGGAGATGAGCCGCGCCAAGGGCGCCGCCAAGGCCACCATCTCGTGTGAATTCCGGCTGGAGCGGCCCGCGGACGCCACGAGCTTCAAGGCGATCCTCACGACCGCGAGGGCCGCGTGATGGCGAAGCGCTCCTACACCTCCCAGCCCGCCACTGACGCCCCGAAGTTCGAGGTCGAGTTCGAGCTCGACGGGGTCGAGTTCAGGGGCGAGGGCAGCGTCAACATGCTCGACATCAGCGAGTTCGCCCGTCTGGCGAACGCGGGCGTGGACACCACCGACCCGGCAGCGGTCGCGATCATCGCCGAGATGTTCCACACCCTGCTGGGCGAGGCCGAGTACAAGCGGTTCCTCGCCCACGTCCGCCGCCACAACACCGCCCCGGAGGTGCTGCTGGCCATCATCGGCGACATGTCGGCCGCGGACACGGGCCGCCCTACCAGCAGGTCCTCGGGCTCGCCCGATGGGCCGCCGACCGTGCCGGGTACTGCGAAGGTCGTGTCCTTCTCACGGGGCACCGTCGAGGAGAAGCCGGTGGAGCCGACTCCGGCGCTGGTCTCGTACGGCTGACCGACCTCCCCCTGCGCGACCAGCTCGATATCACCCACGCGCTGTGGATCGAGTGGCAGCAGACCACCGTCCAGACAGCGGCGCTGCTCGGCATGGTCCAGGTGAAGGACCAGAGAAGTTTGCCCCCGCCTGACGCGCACGTCGCGTTCGACGACCAGTTCGGCATCCCAAGACCGGTCCGGCGGATGCCGCGTCACGACCCCGAGGAGCGCATGCGGATCATCGCCGCGCTCGCCAACGCCGGATAAGCCCGCCACGTGAGAACCCGGCGAGGGGGTGACCGTGGCTGGTACCCCGCTCGCCGAAGCATTCGTCCGCGTACGCGCGCTGACCGACAAGTTCAAAGACGACGTCGAGAAGGGCTTCAGCGGGCTGGGCGACCAGTTCGGCAAGCAATTCGCCCGGGAGGCATCAGCCCGGCTCCGACAGGAGCAGACGCAGTTCAGGTCAGCAGGAGCCGACCTGGGCGACGTCGCAGGCACCGCCGCCGGCGAGGCGTTCGGCGACCGGATGGCCGAGCAAGCCGTCGAGTCGTTCGCCGCCCGCCGCGGCGATTTCGTTTCCGAGGCCGAGGACATCGGTGACGAGGCGGGCGAGCGCGGCGGCGAACGCTTCGGCGAGGCCTGGTCGGAGAGCGGCGCGGACGCATGGTCGAAGGACCGGTCCCGGATCATCGACGACGCCGAGGACCTGGGCGAGGACTCCGGGGAGGCGTTCACTCGCGGGTTCGAGCGGCGCGCGAGCGGGGGGTCCCGGGATCTGGGCCGCCGCCACGGCAAGGAGTACGGGGACGGGTTCGCTGATGGGCTGGGCTCGGGCCTGGCCCGGGTGGGCGATGTCGGGCAGCGGGCGCTCGCGTCGTTGCTGCCTGCGCTGGGCCGCCTCACGTCGGGGTTCGGGTCGGCTGCGGGCGCGGCCGGCGGGCTGCTGGCCACCGTCGGCAAGTGGACCGCCTTGGCGGGCGGTGTATCCGCGCTCGCCGCGGCGGCGGCGTCCGCGGCTGGGTACACGGTGGAGCTCGCGGCGGCGCTCGCGCCTCTGGGCGGGCTGCTGGCGGGTCTGCCGGGGGTGGCGTTGAGCGGCGCTGCGGCCTTCAGCGTGTGGAAGCTGGCCACGCGCGGGTTGATGGACGCCATCGGGGCTGCGCTGGCTTACAACGATGAGGCGTTGTCGGCGGCGGTGTCGAAGATGTCGGACGCCGGTAAGGCGTTCGTCGGCGAGTTCCTCAAGATCCGGAACGCGCTTAACGAGTTCGGCGACGCCGCTCAGGGCGCGTTCTTGGCGCCGATCACGTATGAGCTGGAGCGGTGGCTGGCGTCGGCCCAGCAGTTGCAGCCTGCGATCGCTGCGCTGGCTGGCGAGATGGGCCAGATGGTGCGGGTGGCGTTGGACTTCGCGCTCTCAGGTGACGGCGTCCAGCGGCTGAACGCCATCTTGGGCGGGACCCGCGACTTGATCGGCGCGATTCGCTCGAGCTTCGAGCCGCTGCTGCGCGGCTTCTTCGACTTGGGCGTGGTGGGCAATCAGTGGCTGGCGTCGTTCGCGCCAGCGCTGGAGCGGATGCTGGTCACGTTCGGCCAGTGGATGTCGGAGATCTCCCGGTCTGGGCAGGCGCTGGCGTGGCTGAACGACGCCACCCGCGTGTTGCAGCAGCTCGGCCGTCTGGTGCGCGACGTCTGGCAGGCGTTCACGGGCCTGCTGGATGCGGCCTCTAAGGCGGGTGGCAACGCGCTGGGTGTGCTGGGCCAGCTGGCGAGCGCCATGAACCAATGGGTCAACTCGGCGCGCGGCCAGGAGCAGCTGGTCACGGTGTTCCGGGCGCTGGCCGACATCGGCCGCGCCGCCCTGCCGGTCGTGAAAAGTCTCGGTGAGGCGTTCGCGCTGATCGCCCCGCAGATCGCCCGAATAGCGCAGGTCGCGCTGCCCATCCTGGCCAAGGCGATCGACGCGCTCGGCCCGGCCATCGCCGCCGTGGGCCCCGGCCTGACCGCGCTGATCTCCGGGATCGGGCGCGGCATCGAGGCGATCGCGCCCGCTCTTATGCCGCTCGGCCGGATCCTGGGCGACTCGCTGGGCGCGCTGGCGCCGCTCTTCGAGTCGATCGGCCGTGCCATCGCTGGCCTTCTGCCGGGCGTGCAGCTGTTCGTTCGTCTGCTGGCTGACGGGCTGGCACGGATCGACCTGGCGCCGCTCGGCGCCGCCCTGGGCGGCATCCTCGCCGCGGTCGCGCCCCTACTGCCGGTGCTCGGCAATCTCGTCAATCTGATCGTCCAGCACCTCGCCGCCGGGCTACAGGCGGTGACACCCGCCCTGGGCCAGCTCGTGGCTGCGTTCGCGCAGGGCATCGGCACCATCGGCCCGTTCGCGGGCACGCTGGCCCAGCTCGGCGCGACGATCCTCAACACCTTGATGCCGGTCTTGTCGCAGCTCATCCCGGTGTTCGCCTCGCTCGCCGGGCCGATCTTGACGGCGCTCAGCGACGCTCTGACCTCGGTGATGCCGTCCCTTGGGCTGCTGGTGAAGTCGCTCGGCCAGGTCGTGATCGCGCTCGCGCCGATCCTGCCCCTCGTGGCGCAGCTCGCCGCCCAGATCATCAACAGCCTGGTCCCGGCCCTGGCTCCGTTGCTGCCGCAGATCGCCGAACTGATCACCCGGCTCGTCACCGGACTGGCGCCCGCCCTGTCCCCGCTCATCCCGATCGTCGGCCAGCTCGCCGGCGTGATCGGCACGACGCTGGTGCAGATCCTCGCCGTGCTGGTGGACCGCATCGTCGAGCTGCTGCCCTCGCTGTCGCAGACAGCGCAGATCCTCGGCGTTGCGCTGCTCGATGCCGTGACCCGGCTGGCGCCGTACCTGCCGCAGATCGTGGACGCTTTCCTGTCGGCCATCCCCGCCCTGGTCGGGCTTCTGCCGCATCTGGCGCAGCTCGCGGTGGCGTTGCTGCCGCAGTTCCTGGCCGCGCTGGAGGACATCCTGCCGCTGATGCCCGACCTGATCAGGGCGATCATCGAGCTGAACCAAGTGATGCTGCCGCTGATCCCGATCGTGGTGGATTTGCTCGCGCAACTCGCACCGTACATTCCGACCTTCTTGCGACTCGCAGCGGTGATCGCGAAAGAGCTTATCCCGCCTCTGACGGATTTCCTGAGGACAGTCAGCGAGACGGTCGGCGGCGTCATCCGCAAATTCCAAGAGCTTTATGACACGCTTGTCGGCCACTCCATCATCCCCGACCTGATCAACGGCATCGGGTCGTGGGTGGGCCGCCTCCCGGCGATGTTCACCCAGGCCATCGGCAACGCGGTCGATGCCGGGATCAATGAATTCCAGCAATTGTTGTCCTACGTCGGCGGGCTCGGGAGCGCGATTCTCGGGTCGCTCGGCAACATGGGCAGCCTGCTTTTCAACGCGGGCAGAGACCTTGTGACGGGTTTCTGGAACGGCATTGTCAGCATGTGGAATTGGTTCGTCGGCGCGGTCCAGGATTTGTTCGGCAGCGTCGCCAACTGGGCCAAGTCGGTGCTCGGCATCGCCTCCCCCAGCAAGGTGTTCGCCGCGATCGGCCGCGAGTTGCCGCCGGGCATGGTGCTCGGTATCGAGCACAACATGCCGATGCTTGAGCGGGCGTCGCAGCGCATGGCTGAAGCGACCACAGCGGCGTTCCCTGCTGATGTGCCGGCCACTGCTGCGCCGGCGTTCGCGGGAGCGTTCGGCGCTCCGGCTGTCGGCGCGGGTGTTGCTGCTGCGCCTCGGGTGGTGAGCGTGGAGAACATCATCTTGCAGGGCGTGTTCGACCCCAGCAACCCCGTGAGCTACCGGCGGACGGTGGAGAGTCTGCGGCAGGCGATCATCGACCTTGAGCAGGAGGGTTACGCGAATGTCTGACCTCCAGCTTGGACGCCTGGTGCTCAGGGAGACGATGCGCTTCACCGAGTCCGCCTACCAGGGCTGGAGCATGCACATCGAGGGCGTCGAGGTGTGCCCGATGATCACCCGCAGCGAAGTGTGGGCGCGGTTCGATGGTGTGCTGGGCGGCCAGGGCGGGCTGGTCAACGCCCTGTGGGAGGAGAAGGCTGAGCGCAACGGCTACTACACCATCTCCAGTGCGTCGGGTGAGGTGGTGGACCGGAAGCGTCAGGGCATCACCGAGATCGCGTGGAAGATCTCGCTGCAGCGGCATGGCCCGGACACGGACACCGACCTCGAATCCAGGCTGCCGGGCGCGGTGCGAGCGAACGACTTCTCGCTGACGGGCGAGCGGTGGTCGGCGCCGCCGATCGGGCACTACGCCTACTACACCGGCGCCACGCTGCCAAGCATCCTGACCAGGGAGAGCGCCGACGGCGACATCATCGTGTACCGGGGCATCCCGGCGAACACGAACCCCAGGTGGGGCTGCAAGGTCGAGGACTATCTCAGGGGCCGGGTGCGGATCCTGACGCGCGGCGTGGAGCGGGTAGGCACAGCGCACCCGCTGGACACGACGCACTGGGAGATGCACAACGGGCTCGTCAGGGTGCGGCCGCTGGCCGGCGGCATCGAGGTGGCCAGCTTCACCGGCGGTGCGTGGCGGCCGAAGGGCTGGGTCGTGGACGTGGGCGGCTCGCCAGTGGGCGCGTGGGAGTCGGCCAGCGTGCTGGAGAACAACCTCGAACGGTGCGTGCTGCGCCTCGCTGCGTCGCGATCGCCGGTGGGCCGGGTGTATCTCGACCTCACGCTGCGGCGCGGTAGCCGCATCGTGGAGGGGTATCTGCAGCGCGGCGACTCGGGCACGCTGTCGGTGTATCTGGCCAGCGCGGAGACGCTCACCGACTCGACCAGCTACGTGGTGCGCTCGACGAACGACGGCGACGGCAACAGGGTGATCGCGGGCAGCGCGCGCAACTTCGACGCGCACGCGGATGGCGGGCTGACGAAGACGTCGAGCACAGCGCTGGACTTCTGGCTGGGCGTCGTCGCCGGCGGGTCCAGCGCGGTCAGCGGAGACCAGGCCACCAACCTGCGGGATGCCTACATCGGCGCGCTTCCTGAGGTCGTAGCAGCGGTACGGAGGTGACGGGGTGCCGGTCAACGAGAAGCTGATGGAGCTCGGCTCGTGGTCGTTCGAGCTGATCGACGAGACGCCCAAGACCGTCGTCGACGCCATCAGCTACTTCGGGCATGTCGCGTTCATCCCCGGCAAGGTCAACCCTGCCGAGTACGGCGACGAGCTGCTCGACATGGCCCGCTACGTGGGCGTGGTGACCGGCAAGAGCGTCGATCACATCCGCAAGGTCATCAGCGGGCAGGGCATGGCTCTGTGGCTGGCCGACTCGGACGGCAAGGGTGACCTGATTGAGTCGCCGATCACCATCACCGGCCAGACGTTCCCGAACGCCATCAGGGCCATCCTGGGCAGCGGCACCGCCGTGGTCGAGGGCACGCTGCACAGCGGCGTAGCGGGGACGTACACGGGTACGCACGTCTACCAGTCGCGGGCGAAGGCGATCAACTTCATCTGCTCGACGATGGGCGCAGAGTGGCGGGTCAACGGGCGCGCGGAGTTGGACGCCGGCCCGGCCGAGGCGCTCTACAACGGCACGCCGGACACGGTGATCGTGAAGCGGCGGCCGAACAGGCACACCGACGGCGACGACCTCGCGCTGCACGGGCTGCGCGGCGACATGGGGTTGGCGCAGGACGTCAAGGACTGGACGACGCGGGTGGTGCTGCTGGCCGAGGGCCAGGGCGACGCGGTGGCGACGGCGTCGGCGGACATCGCAGCGAACCCGTATCTGGATATGCGTGGCGAGCCGGTGAAGCGTGTGCGGGTGGTGTCGGAGTCGACGACGGCTGCGGGGTCTGCTCAGGCGCGGGCGAATGCGCAGCTTGCCCGGTTCGTGGAGCCGCGTTCGGCGCTCACTTTGACGACGGACGATTACGACGTCAGCGGTGCTTTCAGCATCGGCGATTGGGCGTGGGTATGGGATCCGGACGCCGGACTGGTGGACCCTGATGTCGAGGTCATGTTCCGTGGCGAGCGCATCAATCCGATCAAGCTACGGATGGTCGGCGCGAGTTGGCCGGTCCGTCCGGGTACGACGGTGGCGTTCCGGGCTCAGGATGGGTCGTGGCTGGATCTGACGCCGTACGTGGCGCGTGAGGGTGGGGAGACGACGGTCACGGTCGGGGATCTGCTGCGGGCGCTTTCTGACAGCTCGGTGGAGCCGGTGGGGCCGCGCCCGATCCCCGACAGCACGGTGCCGGGCCAGGTCTCATGGCATTCGCCGTTCGAGTCCGGCGTCTACCTCGCCGCTGACGGCAGCACCCGGGCGAAGATGCTGGTCAAGTGGTTGCTTCCGTTGAACGTGGACGGCAGCACGATCTTGGACGGCGACCATTACGAGATCGGTTACGGCGTCTCCCCCGTCTCGGGCGAGGAGTGGCAGATAGCGTACGCCGCGTGGGGCGACCTCCAGCAGATGATCTACGATCTGTCGCCGGGGATCGACTACGACTTCCGGATCCGCGCGGTGGACACCAGCGGCAACCAGGGCGAATGGTCCGAGGTGGCCGCTGAGCAGACCAACCCCGACACGATCCCCCCGAGCACGCCGGCGCCGCCGTCGGTGGCCGGGTCGTTGATCGCGATTCAGATCGTGCACGAGCTGGGCAAGGCCAGCGGCGGGACGTACAACTTGGAGTTGGATCTCGACCATCTCGAAGTGCACGTCGGATCGTCGTCGGGCTTCACCCCGAGTGACGCCACGCTCAAGGGCCAGGTCATGGCCAACGCGGGCATGATCGCCGCCGAGATCCCCGCCGTCGGCACGGTGGACGTCGAGGAGACGACCACTCGCTACGTCAAGGTCATCGCCGTGGACCAGGCGGGCAACAAGAGCAGCCCGAGCACGGCGGCGACGGCGACGGCTGAGCTGATTGACGACGCCCACATCAGCGATCTGACCGTGACCAAGGTGACGGCGGGCACGATCAGCTCGAACTGGATCATCGGCGCATCGATCCGCACGGCGTCGTCGGGTCAGAGGGTCGAACTGAACGCCAGCGGCCTGCACGGCTACAACTCGGGCGGCACCGAGCTGGTCACCCTGTCGAACACGGGCTCGTTCACGCTACGCAGCGCGACGTCGGGTGCGCGGATCAACCTCACCAACGGCAGCGGGCTGGAGCTGTACAACAGCAGCGGCACCCGCACCGTCCACTTGGACTCGGACGGAAGCTTCGAACTGCGCAGCGCCGCGTCTGGCGCGCGCATCCAGATCGACGGCACCGGCATCAAGGCGTACAACAGCAGCGGCCAGCAGACCGTAGACATCGCCTCATCCACAGGCAACGCCACCTTCGTCGGCCAGCTCGCCACGGGCTTCTCCGGCCGCCGCGTCGTGGTGGACCCGTCCACCAACGACATCAAGTTCTACTCCTCGACCGGGTCATCACCCGCCAGGATCTTGGAGTACGCGACCTACCCCGGAGTGGGATCACTCCAGCTGATCTCGGGTACGGCCACGTCCCCCGAACGGTTCTCCTACCTGGCTTTGCAGCCCAACCGCGCCGACATCTCAGTGACGAACTTCTCGTCCATCGGCGGGTTCGTGTCGCGCATCATCATGAGCGAGACCGAGTTCGCCTTCCAAACCAACCTCGGCGGCTCATCCCACTACCTCGAATACAACATCGGCGGCGGCTGGTGGGTTGATGGATCGCCTCTCAAGAGCTTCATCATCGACCACCCCACCGACCCCGACCGGTACCTCATCCACGCCTGCACCGAGTCGCCGCAGGCAGGTGTCGAGTACTGGGGCGACGTCGTGCTCGACGGGAACGGGCAGGCCGTCGTCGAGCTGCCGGAGTACTTCGAGGCGCTCACCCGGCCGGACGGCCGCTACGTGTCGGTCAACACCTGCTCGGACGAGATCCGCAACGCCTCCGCCACCTACCCCCAGAACGGCCGGTTCACCATTCACGGCGCGCCCGGCGTGCGTGTGACGTGGCTGGTCAAGGCTACCCGCGCCGACGCGGGCGACATGCTCATAGAACCTCGGCGCGACCAGATCACGGTCCACGGCGACGGCCCATACCGCTACTACACCCTGAAGGAACCCCGCGCATGAACCACCAGCCCGGCATGCAGGTGTCGCTCGAAGGACTCCTCGCCGCCGTCGAAGAGCAGCGCAACGCCGCCCTCACCGAGGCAGCCCAGATGAAGGCGCTCGCCCGGCAACTCCTCGCCGAGAACGACCAGCTCAAGGCCGAAGTGGACAAGCTCCGCGCCGACGCCGCTACCGGCGATGCCGGGTCACCGTCGTCCGAGAACGGCGCGACAACCACACGAATGGCCACGCCAACCCGCACGTGAACACCACCAGACAGATCTCCCCCACCGTCCACGCCGGCTTGGTCACCGACCGGCCCACCTGCCGCACCGGCAACGGCTGCTGCTGATACCCGTACGGCGGCGGATACCCCGGCGGAGGAGGATACGGCGGCCCCTGAGGCGGCTGCTGCGGCCCCCACGGGCCCTGAGGCGGAGGCTGAGGCGGGTAACCCATGGCGCGGCTCCAGACACGAGGACGAACGCTGTAGGACGCCCCAAGCATCCCCCAGGTTCACACACCCCACCAGACGTGCCGCCCGCCACGTGCTCCAGCGGGCGGCACCCAACACCCCACGGAGGCCGCTGAGTGGAATGGGCGCAACTCCCCATCGTCCAACTCGGAGCGCTCGGCGTCCTCCTCGGCGTCGTCTGGCTCATCATCACCGGCCGCGTCGTCCCCCGCAGCACATTGGATGATGCCCGCGCCGACCGAGACGCCCGCATAGCCGAAGCCGACCAAGACGCCACCGACTGGCGCACCCTCTACGTCCGCGAATGCGAAGCCCACGAACTCACCAGGCGAGCACACGCCGAAGAAATCCGCGCCGCCCTCCTGGCCAGCACGGAAGGCGCACAAATAGCCGCCGCCCTGCTGAAAGAGATCCGCGAAAAGCAGATCGAGGCAGGCACCACATGACGCCGCACGAGGACGAGCACCGGCCCGAACTCGACGACGCCCGCCAGGCCGTCGAAGAATCCCGCCGCCGCGCCGAACAGGACATGAACCGCGCGCGGGAACGCGCCCGGGGATGGCTCAGCCTGGCCGAACGCCTGAAGCGGCTACGCGAAGAGAACGGCTTCCAGCAACTCTTCGAGGAGGCGTTCGGAGGTGGACGTGGCTGACCTCGCCCAGACCGCAGGCAGCATCCTCATCGGCGTATCCGCGCTCCTCTCCCTCGCCGTCGTCGCCACCCACCAGATGCTGGCCCGCTGGGAACGCACAGCCGCTGGCCGGCACGCCTTCCTCTTCGAAGCCGTCCTCGCCCTATCGCTCACCCTCTGGGCCCTACGCGTGGCGATCCCCGAAGGCCAGTGGTTCCTCGCCGCGCGCCTCGCCGCCTTCGCGCTCGTCCCAGTCGTGCTCGCCTGGCGGCTCATCGTCATCATCCAAACCTGGCGGCGCACCCGCCGCACCCGACGGGGAGGCACCTGATGCCCTGGCTCTTCGAACTCGCCACCATCGCCCGCCGCACCGGCCACCCCGTCACCGAAGTCACCGGCTGGCGGACGCGCGGACACGGCCCCCAGCCCGAAGTCCAAGGCATCGTCTGCCACCACACCGCAGGCCCGGCCGGCGGCGGCGACTACCCCTCCCTCACCGTCGTCCGCTCCGGACGCGCCGACCTCGCCGGGCCCCTGTCCCACTTCGGGATCGGCCGGTCAGGACGCATCTACGTCATCGCCGCAGGCCGGTGCTGGCACAACGCGCCCTCCACGTCGGCCTTCCACGACAACTCCAGCTCGATCGGCATCGAGGCCGAGAACAACGGCCGCCAGCCATGGCCCGCTGCCCAGCTCGACGCGTACCGGAAGCTGTGCGCGGAGCTGTGCCGCGAGTTCGGACTGCCCGCCTCCCGCGTCAAGGCGCACCGAGAGGTCAACACCGGCAAGCCCGACCCCCACTCGATCAATATGAACGCCTTCAGAACTGCGGTGGCCGCACTGCTGAAGGGCCAGCCAGCCGCCGCCGCGGCGTCGTGGACGGAGGAGCTCGTGAACGACCTGCCCCTGCTTCGGCCGAACGCCGACAACTTCGACGTCAAGACACTGCGTGGCTGCCTGTTCGCCCGCGGCGGCCTCAAGCCGGACCGGTACGGCGACGCGGCCGGCCTCAAGGCGTGGCTCGAACACACCAAGTACGACCCGGAGCTTGTGAAGGACGTGAAGGCGTTCCAGCGCGGCCAGAAGCTCGATGACGACGCGCTGGTCGGCCCAAAGACCTGGGCGGCGCTACTCCGCGTCTGACCCCCTCTGCTCCCGGCCAGCCGGCTGGAGAGTTCCATCCGAGTAGGAGCGCCCTCATGCTCAAGCGCACACTCATGGCCCTCACCGGGGTCGTGCTCATCTGGGCCGGGCTGACCGGCCCCAGCAACGCCGCCACGGCGGACATCGCGGCCCTCGACATCACCGCGATCAACTACAACTCGTACGGCGCCGACAGCGTGACCAACAACACCGAGTACGTCGAGGTCAAGAACACCACCGCCGACCCCGTCAACGTCGCCAACCTGCTCGTCCAGGACGCCTGGGCGCGCGGCCGCGACAAGACCACCGGCTGCAACACCTTCCGCCTCGCCCCCGGCGCCCTCCCCGTCGAGACCGGCGCGACCGCCGACCAGCTGCCCGCGGGCGCCGTGCTGCGCCTCCACATGGGCAAGGGCACCGCCGGCATCGACCGGTCGGGCGTGCGGCACGTCTACCGCAGCATGCCTGACGTGTGCGGCTACCACAGCAACGTGTTCAACAACGGCCCGTCCGGATCGAACCGATGGGCCGCCTGGGACACGGCGTGGATCACGCTCGGAACCGGCAGCAAGTCGAAGGGCTACAACTTCTCGTTCGGCTACGTCGCTAAGTGATCGACGACTTGGCCCGGCTGTACCTCGCGAGGACGGCACGGGCCACCCCTCACCCGCCGCACACCGCGGCGGGTTTCTTGTCTCCGCCCTCGATCGAGGGCGGTCGCTCCCAGAAGGAGGGGCACATGCAGGTCAAGATCTTCGGCCGCGAGCCCGCGGTCATCCTGTACGTCGTCAACGCCATCGTCGCGTTCCTGGCCACCATCCCCGCGGTCGGCCTCACCGCCGAGTCGGCCGGCTGGGTGATGACGATCGCGTCCGGCGTGGTGGCGCTGCTCGTCGCTATGCTCACCCGGCCGTTCGTCGTCTCGGCGCTCACCGGCGCCCTGTCCACCATCCTCACCGGCCTGGCGTCGTTCGGGCTGCCGATGACCGAGCAGCAGACCGGCGCGTTCGTGATGGTGGTGTCGGCGGTGCTGGGTCTGGTGCTGCGGTCGAACGTGTCTCCCGCGGCCTCGACGGACAGCTACCCGCCGGGCGTACACTCGCGGTAGCGCGGAACCCGGGACGGCCCCCGTCTCCTCCTTCGGGAGGGGCGGGGGCCGTTTCGTCGTGCCCGGCTGGGCTGCCTCAGCCCTCCCTGAACATCTCCCGCACCGTCGCGCGCACCTCCTCGGGCGGCTCCTCCACCGCCTCGATATGCCGCTCCAGCGCGTCCCGGAGCCGCAGTTCGGCCATGGCCTGGTCAACCTCGCGTGCGTCCATCCGCCCATCGTCGCCCCTGGCCAAGATCCCCGCAGGTGGTGTCCGTAAGATCCCAGCGAGCCACCACCCGGGGGAGACGATATGGCGGACATCGAGATCACACCTGAGGCCATCGCAGCACAGCGCGCCTACGACCAGGCAGACGCGCACGTGCGAGCCCTCACCGACCAACTCCCGCCAGGGACGGTGCTCGCCTCCGGAGCCGCGGTCATCAGCGACGAACAGCGGGAAGCCCTCGACAAGGCCCGCACAGCCCGCCTCGACGCCCTCCACAAGCTCCGCGAAGAACGGGCCAAGCTCGGCCCCGGCAACTCCATAGCGATTGAGACAGCGCTCCGCGAAGCCGCGCGCACGCCGGCCGAATAGCAGAGAGCCCCGGCCCGCAAAAAATCGGGACCGGGGCTCGTACGCGCGGATCAGCGGGGATGACCCTCACCTCGGCTGGCCGGCAGGGACCACCAGGACCTGGTCATCCGGGGAAACGCCATGCCATTCCGTGTCCGTCTCGATCTTCACGGCGACCAGGAGAGGGCCGTCGTCGTCGGTGTAGTCGACGTCCAAAATGAGCGGCCACCTGCCGTCCGCTCTTGGCGGGCTCCAGTTGTTTATAGCGACGAGCCGGTAGCGGCTGCCGTCCGTGTGCCGCATCTCCAGCGCGGAGGCGGGCATCGTGATGGGGGCGATGTCGGACATTCGCTCTTCCTCGTCCTTGCTCTGCGTGGATCGCATGGGTTGCCAGGTCGTGCAGTTCGTGTGCCGGCCGAGCCTCTTGAGGACGGACATGGCCTCGTTGAGTGTCCGCGCGCCGGTCACCTGCTCCTCTTTGCTGCAGCACATGAGGCGGACAGTCGACTTTCCGTTGAGCACGTCAACGGAGATGAGCTGGGCAATCGACATGGGAACTCCTTCGTTCGAGATGAGATCAGTGATTTAACGCGTACGAATTGCGGCCCACCCGCACGGCCTCGCCTCGCTCGGCCAGTACGCCCAGCGTGTTGCGGACGGTGCCCAGCGCGACCTGCTTGCCGCCGTCCTCCAGCACCGCGGCGAGCACCTCATCCGCGGACATAGGCGCCTCCGCCTCCCCCAGGACGGCCACGACGCGGTCCTTGAGCGTCGTCGCCGCCTTCCCCGCCTGAGGCTCGCCCTCGCCATCAACGTCCGTCGTACCACCGGACACCGTCACGCTGAGGCCGCCCTGCTGCTCGAGCCGGAACTGCTCGCACGCCGCAGCCATCGCACGCCGATCATGACGCAGCAGGTAGACCACACCCGCCGTCTCCCACGACGACTCCTCCACCCGGGCCGGCTCCTCATCGCCGTACAAGGCGAGAATCTCCGGGTCGAGGCCAGGCAGCGGCTCGATCGACCCGATCCGGAAATGCCGCATCAGCGCGTTCGGCCGCGGCCCCGACAGCAGGTAGCCCATGCCCTGCGTGCCCGGAGCGTCGTCCTCGTCGCCGCCGTGCGGGTCGAACTGGCTGCGAAGCTCGCGTGGGGCGAGCGTCTTCGGGATCGGCTGCAACTGCTCGCCGGTGGGCAGCAGGCCGTCGGAGACGAGCTGCCGCATCATGGACGACGACCAGCGCAGCAGCGTGACCTCGCCCTCCTTCAACATGCCGCGCAACGTGTCCGAGCCGCCCAACTCCTCCAAGTGGCTGGCCTGCGCGGCGATACGCACGCCGACGCCGACGCTCCGGCCGGTCCTGCCGAGCTCCTTGATGAGGCGCGTCGCCAACTGCCGGTACGGTGCGCCCTTCTCCAGCAACCGGTTCGCCTCGTCGACCGTCACGTGCAGCAGCGGATCCTCACCACGCACGAAGCTGTTGCGGCCCATACCGCTGTACCGGCGCATCCGCTCCTCAGCGACGCTCACGGCCGCCATCAGCATCAGGATCGCCTCCTCCTGCGAATCCGCGAACCAATCGACCTTGCCGCGGGCCTCCGGCACCGACTGCCCAAGCTTCAAGTCGGCCACCCACGAGCAGATGCCGTTGATCTTTTCGGCGGCCAGGTCGAGCTGAAGCGACTTCGACTTGCCAGCGCCCGTCGTCCCGAACATCATGAACCGCTGCGCCGAGCCCGTCTTGGGGTCGTGCAGTCGCCGCTTGGCCGGCCGGCCGTTGTGGTACGACCCGACCGTGTACCGGCCATACCGGTCCATCACCAGGTCATCGCGCGTCACCGCCCGCACCTGCGTAAGCGGATTCGACGGGTAGATCGTCACCAGCGCGCGACGCAAACCATCCGTCTCCACAGCCACCCTGGTCGGGTCGTCGATGCCCAACGCCGAACACAGAGCAGCCAGGTCATACCGGATGACCTGGCCCTGCGGCACCTCCAACGTCAGCTCATACACCTCGCCGGGCGCCTCCACCACGACGGCCATCAGTCATCCCCCGCCATGGGCCGGCCGACGCGCACGCCGGTCAGGATCGCGCCGGGCATCGCCGCCGGGGCGATACGCGTGGACCACGCCGTCGCCAGGTCGTCGTCGCCGCCCTCCCGGCCGATCGTCAGCAGCCGCACGCCCGCGCCACGGCCGGGCACACCGCCGATGGCGATGTCCTCCTCCGGGACGTCCATCAGCGCCGACAGGCTTTTGATCGAGATGTCCGGGACGGGCTTGCCCGGGACGGTCGACCGGATGATGGCGCGCATGCTCCGCTCCCCGGTCCGCTCGATCTGGTCCAGGGCCGTGTCCGGGGCCGGTCCGTCCTTGACGGCGACGAGCCGCGCCCACCAGTGCGCCAGCGGGTGATCGGACACCACCTGGGCGGCCGGGGCCAGCTCGACGGAGCGGGGCGGCGGCGGAGCGAGCATGTGCCGGCCCGCCTGTGCCGGGCGGACAACCCAGGTGCCGACCGTCCACGTCAGCAGCGCGGCGGCCTCGACGGTGGCCCATACGGGGTGCAGGTCCGGCGTGAAATGCTGCCCGGCCAGCAGCACGCCGAGGCTCGCGCCGGGCATCAGGTACAGCACGCTTGCGGTCGCCCGCTGCAGCCCCTCCGGCCGCCACAGCCGCAACGTAGCCAGCCCGGCCAGAGTGAGCGCCGCATCAGCCAGCAGCGACCAGCCAGAGAGTGCTGGCGTGAACATGCCTACCGCGACCGCAGCGGCCCCGGCGAGGGTGGCCACGCGGCCGGTCGCGCTCTGCACCGCTTCGAGACGCCGGCGCGCACGCACCACGGCGGCCCACGCGGGGATGTCGACACGAACGGCGGGCAGGTCCCCCGCCTTCGGCTTCTTCGCGCTCACCGCCACCTCCTCACCGGTTGCTGTAGAACTCGGCCTGCGCCATCGGCACCGGCATGCTCTGCGCCGCGGCGGCCACCGCGCCGTAGTCGGCCTCGTGCGCTGCCGCGGTCTCGTCGAACAGCGATGCCAGCTCCTCCGTGTCCGACGCCATCGCCTCGGCGTCCTCGAGCACCGCGCGCATCACAGCAGCTGCGCCGTGGTGCTCGGCCACGGTGTCGACGTCGACCTCGAGGCCCGCCATCTGGTCGGCCAGCCGGTCGACGCTGGAGGAGCAGTCCTCCACGTACTTGTACGTGCCGCGCACCTGCTCCGACAAGCCACGCAGCCGGAGCCCGGCCAGACCGAGCTGGGCGATCAGGATGCCGTACCGGACCACCCTCGGCAGGACGCTGCCGGTGGAGGCGACCGCCTGCCCGGTCTCGCGGGGGACGAGTTCGCTCATGGCCTACTCCTCGTGGTATTCGCGCTCGGCTGGCCTGACGTGGCCTGCATCCTTCACGGCGTCGGCCAGCGGCTTGTGCCGGACCTCGGCATTGCTGCCCGCGATCGAGATGGCCTCAGCTGCGACCGGCAGGGTCTCCGCGATCGCCTCCGCTTTGGCCTTGACGCTGAGCGTCTTGTCGATGAGCCGCAAGAACATCCCTGTCAGCACCCCGGGCACCTTCAAGTCGATGACCTCGGCCCGCAACATCTCCAACCGGGTCAGCAGCCGCTCGCACCCCTCCGCGGTCCTGCGTGCCTCATCGACGCCCTCCGTGATCTGGTCGGCCATGTCGGCGTCCGCCTCGATCACGTCGTGCACGGTGAGGTCCGCGTCGGCGTACTGCGTGTCCCCGGCGCGGGGCGCAGGCACGCTAGGGCTCATCGGCAGGTTCACAGGGCCTCCAGGAGCAGGCGGGGCAGGGTTCGGGCGAGGCGTCCGGTTCGGCTTCGGACCGGACGCGGCGGGCAGCTGCAACCAGCCAGAAGCGGGCGCGCCGCGCACAGCAGCAGGCGAGCGAGGCTCAGGCCGCGACCTGGCAGGCTGGTCCACCCGCTCACACGACTCCACGCGCACACTCCGATCGACACCAGGCGGCGGCCGCATCCACTCCGCACGCGGCGGAGGAGGCGGAGGCGGGCCAAACGGCCCCTCCTCGCGCTGCCCTTCATCCCTGGGCAATCCATCCCGCTTGCTCCGGCGCGCACGCCGGCCGCGCAGCCACTCGGAGGTGGCCCCCCAGCGAAGCCGTGGGTCGGCCTTCTCTCCCTCCGCCGTGCTCTTCCCGTCCTGCTTGGGCTCGTCCGTCTCAACGCACGCCCGGTCACCGAGACCGGAGGTGCTGGCACCGGTCCGGCTCGTCCACCGCTTCCTGCCCGGCGGCAGTGCGCGATCGCCGCCCGGGCCGGGCTCGCTCTTCGGAGGCGCTTTCCATGCCAGCTTGGGGCCCGTCTTCTTTGGCGCGCTCGCCTCGTTCTTGCCCATGGTGTCGGCAGACTTGGCCTTGTCCTTGGCCTTCTTGGTTCCGCCGTCCGGACGCGGCTTCGGGTCGCGAACCTCAACGCACGCCCCGTCGCCGAGACCACCCTTGACCTTCCGCTTCTTCTTGCGCTTTTTGCCAGTCGAGCCGCCGTAGCCGTAGTCATCCCAGTCCGAGCGGCCGCGCTTCGACGCCTTGGGCGCCCTGGTGCCGTCGAACGCGAATGGCTCATCGTGCCCACGCTTGTCCTTACGGCCACGCCGACGACGCGGACCCCCACCACCGCCGCCGCCCTCAAGCAGCCCCGACGACGTGCCGCCGCTCGAACGCGACCTGCGCCGCGAACCGCCGCCGCTCTCGTGGTGGCTGGCGCTCGACATGCGCGGCCGACGACCGCTGCCGTCGTTCTTGTCCGCCAGCGCCTTCCGCTGGCGTGCGCGTTGCCACAGCGCCTGCGCCGCGGCCACACCCATCGCGGTCACGATCGCCATGCACACCTGGAGCAGCTCGCGGCCGGTCGGGTTGGCCGGGTCCTGCGGGGCGGGCGGGGCCAGCGCACCATCGTCGCTGGAATCATCACCGGTGTCATCGCCGGTGCCTCCACCACCGCCGCCGGAACCACCGCCCAGCGGCGGAGGAGGGGGCATCAGCAGAGCCACCGGAGGGCGCATCGCCTCCAGTCGCGGCAGAGCTGGCGTCGGCGTC
Source organism: Nonomuraea sp. NPDC004580 (assembly GCF_040609855.1). Classification (NCBI taxonomy): domain Bacteria; kingdom Bacillati; phylum Actinomycetota; class Actinomycetes; order Streptosporangiales; family Streptosporangiaceae; genus Nonomuraea; species Nonomuraea sp. NPDC004580. Next base: position 94,928 of record NZ_JBEXLH010000028.1, read on the forward strand.
TCCGCCGCCCGCGAGGGCGCTGGCCGGGACTCAGCCGACGGCATCGGGGGCAGCGGAGGAGGCGGAATCGACCCTGACGACCGGGGCCGGAAGCTCACGATGTTGCCGTCATCAGCCACCGATCGCCCCTCTCTCGTGTTGACGGACAGTGACCATGTGCCGTACTCTCGCGCGCCCGCGCGTCCGCGCGCCCGCGCGCCCGCATAGGAGGCGCCGAGAAGGCGTGAAGGCGGGCCACATGCACATGAACATGAAGATCACGCGTCACTCACCGTAGCGATCGCAGTAGTGCTTGAGCGTCAACGCAAGATCAGCCCAAGCCGTCTCATCGCCCAGCTCCGTCCGCTCCCGGGCAACCCTCCGCGCCTGGTCCCACCACAACTCCGCATTGCCCTGCGGGCCGCGCCTCCCCAGCCACTCCTGGCGTTCAGCGGCGTGCCGACGCTGGTTGTACGCGCGCCGCTCCTCCTTCGTCATCGGCCGCGTCATGCCGGCCGATCCCGGGCCAGGTGATCCATGAAGCTGCCCCCGCTCTCCTCATCCGCCCCGCTGCGCTTCCGCGCCGGATACGGCTGGCCACCACCACGCAGCATGCGCGGCTGCGCGGCGGCACGCTCAAGCTCGGCGGCCTCCCGCCGCGCCTGCCGCTCAGCCGGCAACTCGTGACGCTGGCGGCGGTGCTGGGCGGCCACCACGAAGGTGAGCTTGACGGCCTCTTCGAGGTGTTCCTGCAGCTTGGCGAACGGCGCGGTGACCTTGTGGTGCCGCCACCACGCCTCGAACGAGCCGTACTCCTGCGGCGGGTTCGCGGCCCACATGGCCTCGGCGTCACGCCTCATCCGCGCCACATGGTCGACATACTCGGCCAGGGAGGCGCGGAGCTGGCGGGACCACGCTTCCACCATCTCCGGCTGGTCCAGCATGTCGCCGGACCAGCCGCTGGACCTGTCGCTCATCGGGTTCCCTCCTGCGTCTTGAGCGCGTCACGCACAGCCCGCGCGGTGTCGGTGCCGCATCTCAGGGCCTTCCGAATAGCGGTCGCAGACGGATCCGCCTCTAGCCGCCCAGCGGCGATGAGCGCCCTCGCCTCGCTCGTCGCCCGGACGATGTCAGCAGCCCGCCCGCCGGACGTTTGCCCTGTACTCCGCACCAGTAGGGGGCTACCGGTAGGAGCCTGGCGGGCCAGTAGGGGGCTACGAGTAGACCCGCCGTGATCCAGTCGGGCGAACGCGTCCAGAATGATCGGCAACGCCATCGTGATCGCCACGGCCACGATCGGGCCGAGCGTGTGCAACACCAGCCGCGACAGCGAGAACTCGCCCTCCACTGACCACGGCATATGCGGCCAGGCGTTCATCCCGAGCGTCAAACCCAGGAACAACATCTCCAGCCAATTGAGCTTCTTCGACCGAATCGGCTGACCACGAGTACCCAAGTACGCCTTCGCACCCACCACGACCAGCAGAGCCAGACTCATGAACGGCTCCACTAGCCAGGCCACGATCCACGCCGGCGACCATGAGGGCGCTCCCTCGGCGGCGAACACCTGAACGCCCGCCGTGCTCCACGCGAGCGCGAGCGTCAGCGACACCATCCCGGCCGTCACCAGCAAGCGCCGCATCCTGGCGGCCTGCCACGCCCGCATCACCGGGTCCTGGGCGAGCTCGTGCAGCCGCGCCGCCTCGTAGGCGGCGCGCCGCCGCTTGCGAACCTTGCGGGTGTCGACGACGATCGGGGTGTCGTCACTCTGGAGTTGCGCGACGAGGTGCGCTTCGGCGACTTCCTGGCGGAGTTGCTTGACCCAGCGGGTCTCGCCCTCGGCCAGGTCGATGACGAGCGGCTTATCGTCGGCTTCCACCAGCTCGGCGTCGATGGCCTCGTCCTCGTCGAGCCCGTTGCCGGCTGGGGCCTCAGTCGCCTCGACGGGCTCGACGAGGTCGCCCCACCGCACGTCGCGTCGCGGTTGAGCCTCGATGGCCAGCATTTGCTCGGCCCCGGCGATGGCGCGCTGGATCTCCTCCGGCGTCGGCTCGGGGCTGGGGGTCGCTGCTGTCGTCACTGCGCCACCTCCATGGCGAGGAGATCCGTCGGCTCCAGGTGGAGCGCAGCGGCAACATCCATCAGCCGGTAGCGCCACACACGGCCGCCGGGCAGCGCCACGGCGCGCAGCCGGCCGTTGCGGCGCCACACTCCGACCGTGCGGAGCTCAACGCGCGCCAAGGCGGCCACCTCGTCGGGGGTGAGGAGCCGGTCAACGGACACTGCGATCTCCTTCGCGTATCGGGGGCGAGTCGGACACTTCGGCATCCGTCGCCCTTCGACATACCTCTCAACCTTCCTACGAAGGTTATCGGTAGTCAATGACCTTCGTAGGAAGGTAGACAAATCAGCCTACGAAGATGTACCCCGCCATGCATGACCTTCGTACGACAGTGGCTATACGCTGACGCCATGTCACCTACGCAGGACACGGGACCCGCGAGGGCGATTGCCGACGCGCTCAGGTCCGACATCAGGAACGGCACCTACCGGCCCGGCGAGAAGCTCCCAAGCCTCCGCGAGCTGTGCGAGCGTCACAGCGTCAGCCGCAACACCGCCGCCAAAGCGATCACCCTGCTTCGCAACGAAGGGCTGGTGTCGACCCGCTACGGCTCGGGAGCGTACGTCCGCGACGCCCAACTGCACCTCGTACGACGACTGGGCCCCGACCGGTACGCCAGATCACGCTGGGACGTGACCACCGTCGACGCCTTCCCCAGCGAGCTCGCCGCCGGCGCCCCCACGACGCAGCAGGGCGGCCAAACCCAGGAAGTGCAGCGCGTCGAGGCCGACGTGCGCATCGCGGCCGCACTCGGCATCGAGGCCGGGGAGGAGGTGTGGCAGCGGGCCCGGCTCGTCACACGCGACGGGGAGCCGACACACACCATGACGTCCTGGTACAAGATGGACGATGTCAACGGGACGCCGCTCGTCGACGAGCGGCCGGGCATCGCGGGCCGCCGCGGCGGGTTCGCCGTGCTCACCGACCGGGGCCTGGCGCCGAGCCACATCGAGGAAGACCTTTATGCGCGGATGCCGACGGTCGAGGAGGCCCGTCGGCTCGGCATGCCGGGCGGCGAGCCGGTCGTGGTCGTGCACCGCGTGACTACGACCGCGGACGGCCGGCCGGTGGAGTACGCGCGCGGCGTGCACAGGGCGTCGCGGTTCTCGTGGCGTTACGGTTTCGACATCCCCGACTGATCGCGCCCTGCCTGGTGATACGAGAAGCCCCGCCCGGAGGTTCGTCGGGCGGGGCTTCTTGTTGCGGCGGCCTGCGCGCCGCCGCGGGCCGCCCCCGGGGTGCGGCCAGGCGTTCCTCCGCGCTGCGTGCGGGCTGCGGAGGTTCTCCGGGGGCGGCTGCTGGATGGCCCCCGCCCCGCGTCGCTTCATGCGGGCGGGGCGGGGACCGGCTTGTGCGGGGTGACCCTCTCGCGCCTCCCTCAAGACGCTGCTTCCAGCGGGCCACCCCTGAGCCTCTGCCTGCTGACGGCCGTTCGGCTGCTTCCCCTCCAGCAGGCAGAGGAGATCAGGTCCCGTCCTTCTCCTGCGGAGACAGGGAGGGGCGGGGGCGCCGCAGCCAGCCCTGCGACTTAGACCGGAGCGACTTCACTGGCACCGCCTCCGCCAGGGCCTTCTCCACGAGGTGCACACACTCCGGGCACGACCTGCCAGCGATCAGGCCAGGGAACGGGAGGACCGCGCCCGCCACCTCATGCACCCACACGCGCGCCCCTGCCGAGCAGATCGAGTGCCTCCACGTGCCCGGCCGGGCGTCCGCCACAGCATGCAGGACCGCCGATTCGCCAAGCTCCTGGACTTCGCCCACCGCGTATGCGGTCATGAGCACACCCCTCCTCCGAGCCTCATCGTCAGCGTCAGAAGGCCCGCGTTGGCCTCGTGCACCGCGGTGTGCGGCAGCCACCCCTCGTAGCGGGCGTGCCACATTCGCTCGGTGCGCCACACCGTCCAGCCGGGGAACACTCGCTCCAGCAGGTCGCACATCGCCTGCGCGTTGGCGGGCTGGTCGTAGTAGGCGACCGTCTCTTCTGGAGTCATGACCGCGACCGTGGGGACGAGACGCGCCGCGTCGCCGCGCGGTCCTCCGACGGGCGGCGCTGCTCGACCACGAGCAGGCCCAACTCCTCCGGCGGGAGTTCCCGCCGGAGTTCGGCGTACACCATCCGGCCGCCGCGTCCAGACCGCTCCCCGTACGCGTCAGCTAACCGGCTCAGCACCTGGTGCGAGTCCGCCGGGTCCGGCGCATGCACGTCGCCGGCGTAGTGCAACGCGAAGCGGACAGTCCGGCTGTCGTCGTCGACCTCCGTCACCAGGTTCAGTGCGGTCTGGGCCGACGACCTGGCCACTCCGACCGCGAACATCGCCGACACGATCTCGGAAGCGTCTTGGGCGCGGGCCGGCATGTGCAGCTCGGCGACCGTGCGGGCGTGCCGGGCGGCGGCCTCAGCCGAACCCGGCGCTGCGGGATAGTCCTGGGTCCACGTAGTCACGCATCCACCACCCAACTGTGTCGGCAACCGGATATCCGGCTCGCGTCTTGGATGTCCAGCTTGAGAGCTGGATATCCAGCCTGTCAAGCTGTGGAGGTGAACCAGCCCAGCTACGTCCGCATTGCCACGGATCTGCGCACCCGCATCGCCAACGGATCCCTGCCGCCCGGCACCCGCCTGCCCGCACGCCACCAGATGGCCGAGGAGTACGGCGCAGCCGAAGGCGTCGTCCGCCAAGCCACCGAAACCCTGGTGCGCGAAGGACTCCTCGTGTCCCGGCCGGGAGCGGGCACGTTCGTACGCGAACGCCCCCAGCCGCGCCAGTTCCGCCGCTCCTGGTACTACGAGCGCCGCAACGGCAGCCCATTCGCGCGGCTGATGGAGGAGCAGGGCCGCCACGGGGTGTGGGAGCACCGGAGCGACACGATGCAGGCACCGCCAGAGGTGCGCGACCGGCTCGGCCTGGCCGCTCCTGACGGCGGCGAGCACGATGTGATGTGCACCCGCTACGTGTTCCGCGACGAGGGCGACGCCAGCCCGTGGACGGTGTCGACGTCGTGGGAGCCGCTGGACCTGACGAAGGGCACGCCGATCGCGTTCCCGGAGGCGGGCCCGCACGGTGGGCTCGGCGTCACGCATCGGATGGCCGCCATCGGCGTCGACGTGGATGCGTGGCGCGAGGAGGTGTGGGCTCGGCCGGCTTCGCGGGAGGAGGCGCAGCAGCTGGGCATCGGCGCGGGGTCGATCGTGACGGTGATCGAGCGCGCCTACTTCGCGGGCGAGCGGGTGGTGGAGGTGTGCGACATCATCGTGCCGGCGGAGTCCACCAGGGCGGTGTATAGCGGGCCGGTGGGCGAGGAGCGGGGGCACGTGCGGCCGTAGGGTGTCCGACCGCCGCGGCGAGGGCTAGTCGCAGACGACGGTCGGACAGCCACCTACCGTAGTCGGAGTGGGTCACGCCGGTCTATAGGTACCTATGCGTGCTTCTGCGTGCGGGGGTGCTGGTGTGAGCCCCTACGCTCACGTTCATGATCAACTGGCGTGATGATCTGCCGAGGTGGGAGCAGATCGTGCGCATCGTCAAGCGGCGTATCGACTCCGGCGAGTACGGGCCCGGCCGCATCATCACGGAGCGGGCGGTGATCGAGGAGTTCGGAGTGGCGAAGATCACGGCGCGGAAGGCCATCGCTGGGTTGCGCGAGCGCGGCCTGATCTACACGCGGCCGAATCTCGGAAGCTTCGTCGGCCCCGAGCCTCCCGACGACGAGTGACCGCCCCCTCAACGTGACGCCCCGCCCTCCGGGTCGGAGAGCGGGGCGTTTTCATGATCGTGCGCGGGTGGTGCGCGGAAAGCTCCGATTTACCAGGGACTCACAGAACCTTCTAGGAACCCATTCTGTTGTCCAGCCGCAGGTCAGAGCCACACATCAACCCCGCACCAGCAGCGCCACGCACTCCACGTGGTGGGTCATCGGGAAGGCGTCGAAAGCGCGCAGGTCTGCGAGGGGGTAGCCGTGGTCGCGGAACCAGGCGAGGTCGCGGGCGAGAGTGGCGGGGTCGCAGGAGACGTAGACGATGCGCAGGGGCTCGAGCGCGCCGACCCGGTCGACCACCTCGCGGCCGAGCCCGGCGCGCGGCGGGTCCACCACCACGATGTCGGCCCGCTCGATCTGGAAGCGGTCGAGCGCCTCCTCCACCCGGCCGCGCTCGACCCGCGCCTGCGGCAGGTCGCGCAGGTTGGCG
>NZ_JBEXLH010000029.1:0-99327 GCF_040609855.1 Nonomuraea sp. NPDC004580
GCGATCTTCTCGGTGCCCAGGAGCGCCGCGCCGTGCATGAAGCCGTTGAACGTCGACCACATGATCCCGAGCAGCGCGACGTCGTACAACGCCGGAACAGCGCCGACGTGCCGGGGAAGACGTGCCGCCCGCCCGCGCGGCGCCGCCCGGTCTCCGCCAGCGCGACGGCCAGCGCGGCGCCCGCCACCGGAGGCGCCCACCTGCCCCGCCACAGGCACCACGCCAGCGCGGGCAGCACCGGCAGGAACACCGCCAGCCGGCCCGGCTGCGCCAGGTCGTCGTAGGCCTGGCGGACCCGCTGGTTCCAGAAGCGGGCCGCGTCGGGCGGGAGCCGCCGCACGTACAGGTCGAGGGCACACAGCTCCCTGCCGCCGTGGGCGCGTACCGTGCGGATCAGCTCGAGATTCTCGAACAGCACGTCGCCGTCGTAGCCGCCCATGCGCTCGAAGAACGCGCGGCGCACGCCGAACGTGCCGGGGTAGTCGGCGCCGAAGCTGCGGTTGAGCAGGGTGCGCGCGGTGTCCCAGCGGGCGTGCCAGGGCAGCTCGGTGAAGTGGTTCTGGGGGCGTATGAGGTCGGCGGCGGTCAGCAGCGTGTCGATCCTGGCGAGCGTGTCCCGGTCGTGGCGTACGTCGTCGTCGGCGATGACCACGTGCGGGGCACGGGCCAGCCGCATGCCGGTGCGCACGCCGTTGACCTTGCCGTTGGCGTGGCGCAGGTCGGCGGCCGGGCGGACGTGCGTGACCAGGCCGCGCCAGGCGGCGGCGTGCCGCTCGTACAGCGGGGGCGGCGAGCCGTCGACGACGATGACCGCGCCCACGTGGCGGGCCAGCGTGCGCAGGTAGGCGGTCAGCTCGTCCAGGCCGCGGTCGTCCTCCCAGCGCAGCGGGAGCACGTAGTCCATCATGGGCGGCGGCTGCCCGGGAAAGATCGGGTTAAACGGGCGATGACCTGCGCTCACCTGGCCAGGCGGCCGAGCAGCGCGGCCGCCGCCGTGATGCCGGCCGCGGCGGCCACCGCCAGCACCGCGAAGTCCAGCGGGAGGTGCGCGGGGACGCCGAGCAGCAGCCCGCGCAGCGCGTCCACCTCGTAGCTGAGCGGGTTGACCGCGCTGACCACCCGCAGCCAGTCCGGCATCGAGGTCGTCGGGTAGAGGGCGTTGGAGGCGAAGAACAGCGGCATCGTGATGGCCTGGCCGAAGCCCATCAGCCGGTCGCGCGTACGGACGACGCCGGCGATCGTCACCGACAGGCAGGCGAAGAACGCCGAGCCGAGCAGCACCGCCACCATCACTCCGAGCAGGCGCAGCGGATGCCAGGACAGGTGCACGCCGAGCAGCGCGGCGATGACCACGACCACGACCGCCTGCACCATGGCCTTCACCCCTGCCGCGAACGCCTTCCCCGCCACCAGCGCCGCCCTGGGCGTCGGCGTGACCAGGAGCTTGGTCAGCACGCCTGAGTCGCGTTCCCAGATGATGTGGATGCCGTAGAAGATGGCGATGAACATCGTGGACTGCGCGATGATCCCCGGCGCCAGGTAGTCACGGTAGGGGATGCCGCCGGTCGGGATCACGTTGATGCGGGTGAACGTCTCGCCGAAGACCAGCAGCCACAGCGCGGGCTGGACGGCGCGGGTGTAGAGCTCCGTACGGTCGTGGCGCAGCTTCTGCAGCTCCACCACGCACATCGCGACCACCCTGGCCGGGACGACCCGCCAGGCGGGCCGCAGTACTGGTCGGCCTCGTCCATGTAGTGGGTGGTGACCAGGACCGTCATGCCGGTCGCGGCGCGTACGGCCATGATGTGCTCCCACACGACCGTGCGGGCGATGGGGTCGAGGCCGATCGTGGGCTCGTCGAGTATGAGCAGGCGGGACGCGCTGACCAGGGCCTGGGCCAGTTCCAGGCGGCGTACCATGCCGCCCGAATAGGTCTTCGCCAGCCGGTCGGCGGCGTCGGTGAGGCCGACCGCCTCCAGCGCCTGGGCGACCCGTTCCCGGCGCTCGCGTCTGGGAACGTCGAAGACGCGCGCGAAGAGCGAGACGTTCTCCCTGCCGGTCAGCCCGGGGTCGGCCGAGAGCTGCTGCGGGACGTACCCGAGCAGGCGCCGCACCCGCATCCGGTCGGCGGCCACGTCCAGCCCGAACACCCGCGCCATGCCCTTGGGCACGGGCAGCAGCGTCGTCACGCACCTGATCGCCGTCGTCTTCCCCGCCCCGTTGGGCCCGAGCAGCCCGAACACCTCCCCCGCCCGCACGGTCAGGTCGAGCCCGTCCACGGCGACGGACTCGCCGAAGGCGTACCGCAACCCGGTGCACGCGACCGCCGCCTCACCGCCGGGCGCATGACCCGCTCGGCCGTCCGGGACGCCGTCGCGGGCGGCCTCGGTGGGCGTCATTTCGCGGTCACCTCGTCTTCCCGCTCTTCCCGCTTTTCCCGCTCTTCCTGCAGGCCGGCGGCCAGGCGGCGCAGCGCCGGGAGTGCCGCCTCCAGCGCGGCCCTGTCCTCCTCGGGGAGCCGCGCGAGGTGCTCGCGGACGAGCGTCGTGCGGCGTTCCTGCCAGGCCCGCAGGCGTGCCTCGCCGTCCGGGGTGGGCAGCAGCCTGGCGGACCTGCGGTCCTCGCTGCGTACCTCGCGGTGCAGCAGCCCGGCGCCGCTGAGCTGGTTGACCAGCGTGGAGACCGAGTTGCCCGCCAGATAGAGCTCCTTGGCCGCGGCCGAGACGCTGATGCCGGGGCGGTCGGCGACCAGGCGCAGCAGCTCGACCTGGGCGCCGCGCAGCCGCGGCCCGGTCAGGCCCTGACGCAGGCGGCGCCGGATCAGCCGGTTGAGCCCGAGCAGCACGCCGGCGAACGCACCGGGCAGATCCTCCGTACTCATGCCCGAAATGTTAGCTCTGCTTACGATGTAATGGGGAATTTCCAGCTCAAGAGATATTTGTCGGCGTCTTACCGTGTTCCATGGTCGAGCGGGCTCGTGCGCGGGCATAGCCTTACCTCATGGTGCGCTTCGCTGTCGGGCTGCCGAACGTAGGCGAGTTCGGAGACCCCACGCTGCTGACCGAGCTGGGCGTCGCCGCCGAGGAACACGGCTGGGACGCGGTCTACCTCTGGGACCACCTGCTCTACCAAGACCCGAGCTGGCCGGTCGCGAACCCGGTGGTGGCGCTGTCCGCCATCGCCGCCCGCACGCAGCGCGTCCGCCTCGGCATCCTGATGACCGCTCTCCCCCGGCGCCGGGTGCAGACGGTCGCCAAGGAGACCGCCTCACTGGACCGCCTCTCCGGCGGCCGGCTCGTCTTCGGCGCGGGGCTGGGCTCGCTCGACGAGGAGTACACCGACTTCGGCGAGGACCCCGACCTGAAGGTCCGCGCCGCGAAGCTCGACCAGGGCCTGGACGACCTGACCCACCTCTGGGAGCGGCTGCCGCCGGCCCCCGTGCAGCGGCCCCGCATCCCGATCTGGTGCCCCGGCCGCTGGCCCACGCGGGCCGGTTTCCGCCGTGCGGCCCGCTGGGACGGCGCCATGCCGACCTTCCGCGACTATGGCCAGGACCTCCCGCCGGTGCCGGTGGCCGAGTTCGCGCGGGTGGTCGACTTCCTGGGCGAGGAGCGGGGCTCACTGGACGGCTTCGACATCGCCCTGGAGGGCCGCGCCGCCGACGGCCTCGTCGAGGGCTACGCGGAGGCGGGCATGACCTGGTGGGTGGAGGCGATGGGCTGGTGGCGCGGCGGCGTCGCCGACGCCCGCAGGACGATCGTCGCCGGCCCACCCCGCTGACTCAGCTGACTTCCCCCTCAAACCGCAGAAGACCGAGCCGCCGGACCGGCGGCTTCCCCCCTCAGCGCGGAAGGCCCCACCGTAACGGCGGTTGACCCCCGCGTGGACGGCGCTGTGGCGCGGCGGCTTTCGCAGCCGTCGCGCCACAGGGTTCAGGGGGAGGTCAGCCTGCGCTGCAGGAGACCGAGGGCCAGGTCCAGTTGCCGTTGTGCTGGATGGTCACGCCCCAGTTGTTGCCGTTGCCGTTCGGGCGGGCGGTGAGCGCTTGCGCGCTCGGGTAGCTGGCGGTGATGTTCCAGGTGGACAGGACGCGGGCCGGGGAGGGCACGTTCATCGTGACGGTCCAGTTGCTGGAGCCGCTGACCGAGACGTTGAGGTTGTAGCGGTCGCTCCATTGCTGGCCGGCGGAGAGGGTCGCGGTGCAGCCACCGCCGCCACCGCCTCCACCACCACCACCGCCGCCGCCCCCGCCGGAGCCGCCGATGGTGATGTTGGAGTTGCCGCTGCTCTGGTAGCCCTCGGTGGCGAGGATCTGGTAGTCGTGGTTGCCCAGGTTCATGCCGGCGCGGGCCCAGGCGTCGAAGTGGTTGCCTGCGGTGATGGTGCCGCCCGTCCGCTTCTGCTGCCTGACGCTCCAGAACTGGTCGAAGGTCCTGGTGCCCTCGATGGACGGGGCGTTGTAGCGGGTCGTCTGGTAGATGTCGTACGTCCCGCCGTCGGTGGTCACGGTGCCCCGGTAGGTACCGGTGGGACGGTACGTGCCCCAGTTGTCGACGATGTAGTACTCGATGAGCGGGTTCCTGGTCCACCCGTACAGGGTCAGGTACGCGTTCCCCGACGGGTTGAAGCTGCCCGAGTACGACACGGTCCTGCGCCCGCCGGTCGACCAGCCCTTGCCGGCGACGAAGTTGCCGGTGTTGCGCCAGGACGTGCTGTAGTTCCCGCCGGAGCCGAGCTCCATGGAGACGGTGCCCTGGGCGTCGGTCCAGAAGGAGTAGAAGTAGCCGTTGTTGTTGCCGGTCTGGTTCGTCGTGATGGCGGCGTGGGCGATGCCGGGGAGCATCGCGACGGCCAGCGCCACGACGATGGCGCCCGCGCGGGCGATGAACCGCCGTGCGCGGCCGCGTCTGCGGCCCGGCGGGTAGGGGGGTGCGCCGTTCATGGGGTGCTTCCTCCTCGCGTGATGACGGCGGGGATGCGGGCAGCGTGGTACGCGCCCGATGGCCGAGGTGGCCCCGATCGAACGTGGTGAAGCCGGATGCCCTCCGAAAATATCGGTGGACTGGCGAAAGTATCGGCCCGCTTTCCGGCACCTGTCAACGGCCCCTTGCGCGAAGTGAAGACCCCCTTACCACGCCGACGCTGGACGCTGGGGAAATAAGGCCGCCGAACGTTGATGAAACTTTCGTACGCGCCCCGAAACACTCAGCCGACGTCGGCCGCAGCCCTGATGATCTGCAACGCACGCTCGACGTGACGGGCGTGGGTGCGGAAGCTCAGCACGCACAGCCGCAGGTACAGCCGCCCCTGGACGTTCGTGCTGCTCAGGTAGATCTGGCCACCGTCGTTGATCTCCTGGAGCAGGCGCCGGTTGCGCTCGTCGTCGCCCTCGCGCAGCCGGAAGACCACCACGGTCAGGTCGGGCCGCCACGGCACGGAGAAGCGGGGATCGGCGGCCAGCTCGCGATGCACGACGGCGGCGAGGTCGAGCTTCTCCTCCAGCTCGCGGGTGAAGGCGTCCACGCCGTGCAGGTGCAGCGGCAGCCACAGCCGCAGCCCGCGGAACTCCCTGGTCAGCTCGACGCCGAGGTTGGCGAAGTCGGGCAGGCCGTCCATCGCGGCGAGGTCCTGGAGGTAGTCGCCGCCGTCGGCGTGCGCGGCGTGCAGTGTGGCGGGGTCGCGGACGAGCAGCACGCCGGTCCCGTACGGCAGGAACATGCTCTTGTGCGGGTCGAGGGCGACGGAGTCGGCCCGTTCCATGCCGGTGAGGAGCGGCCGGCCGCGCTCGGTGAGCTGGAAGCCGCCGCCGTAAGCCGCGTCCACGTGGAACCACAGCCCCTCGCGGGAAGCCAGCTCTGCCAGCTCAGGAAGGGGGTCGATGGTGCCGGTGCCGGTGGTGCCCGCCGTGCCCGCCAGCAGGAACGGCCGCAGCCCCTTGGCCCGGTCGGCGGCGATCAGCTCGGCGGCGGCCCGTACGTCCATGCGCAGGTCGCCGGTCACGGGCACCTCGCGCACGGCCGCGGGCAGGCCGCAGATGCGGGCGGCCTTGGCCACGCAGTGGTGGGTGTGGCCGGTGACGTACAACGTCGCGCCGGTCAGATCGTCGCCCAGCCGGCTCTGGCGGGCGGCCAGCACCGCCGACAGGGTGGCCGTCGAGCCGCCGCTGGTGGTGATGCCGCCCGCGCCGGGCGGCAGCCCGAAGCGCTCGCACAGCCAGGTGAGCACGCCGTGTTCCATGGCGACCAGCGCGGGCGACATCTGGGCCAGCCCCGTGTACCGGTTGGCGGCGTTGGCCAGCAGCTCCGCCAGCGCGGCCGAGTACAGCCCGCCGGCCGGGAAGTAGGCGAGGTAGCCGGGGCCCGCGGTGTTGACGCCCTGCCCGGCCGCCCGCAGGAACGTCTCAGCCAGCTCCCCGAAGTCGCCCGGTCCCGCGGCGGGCGGGCGGCGCAGGCGCTCCGCCAGGCCGTCGGGCGGCGAGTAGTCGCTGGCGGGCGACTTCTCCAGGGCGTCGAGCCAGTCGGCCAGCACGTCCACGGCCTGCCGGCCGAGTGCCGCCATGTCGGGGCGGTTCAGGTCGAGTTCCGTCATGCCCGGCACCCTAGGAGGAGTCGGGCCGGCGGGGATTGGACGTTATTGCACGCTGGTAGGCGCGCGGTGGCACGCCCACCAGGCGGCGGAAGTGCCGGGACAGGTGTGACTGGTCGCAGAACCCCACGAGCTGCGCGACCTCGGCGGGCGGCAGCCCGGCGGCGAGCAGGGAGCGGGCGCGGGTGACGCGCAGGTGGGTGACGTACGCGTGCGGCGGCATGCCGTACCGGACACGGAAGGAACGGACCAGGCCGAACGGGGTGAGCCCGACCGAGGCGGCCAGCTCCGTGAGCGGGGGTGGGCAGGGCAGCCCGGCGTGCAGCAGGTCGCGGGCTCTTTCCAGGGCGCGTTGATCGGTACGTTCCCTGCGCGTGCCTCCCGAGGTGCCGTACGCGGCGAGCAGGCGTACGAGCAGCGCGTGCAGCCGCAGGTCGGCGTCGGCGGCCCCGCCGGGACGGGCGGCCCGGTGCGCGGCGGCCACCTGCCGTGCCAGGCGCGGGTCGGCGACGACCCTGCGGCTGAACGACGGGGTGCCGGCACCGCCGCCCAGCTCGGCCGCCGCCGCTCGCACCTGCTCGACCCCGGGATAGAGCACCCGGTACGTCCACCCGTCCGGCGTGCGGGCCTGCCCTGTGTGCACGACGCCGGGCTCGATGAGCACCACGCCGCCCGGCCCTGCCCGTTCGACGCCGTCGGCGAAGCGGATCTCCTCCTCGCCCTGCTCGACCACCCCGATCGCGTACGTCTCGTGGCTGTGCCGCCCGAACCGGTGCCGGACGAACCGCGCGTGCATCAGGTCGAGCCCGCCCAGACCGGGATGGCGCCAGTAATGCGCGGAGTCGACGGCGCCCATGGCGCCTCCTCCCTGGTGATCGTCCATGGCCTCCTGCAACTTTTGCACAGTGCCATGAACGACCTCGCCTCCGGCGGCGTACCTCATGATGACGGCCGTCTCAGGGAAGGGGACGATGATCATGGGACCCCGACGCGTACTCGTCGTCTGCGCGACCGCCACGCTCCTGCCGGTGACGGCGTGCGCCGGCTACACGCCGACGCCCGCCGCGGACGGCGCCAACACCGCCGCGCTCGCCGAGGTGGCGAGCGAGTCGCCGTTCCCCGACGAGGAACCCTCCGAGCCCTCCGGCCCGCCCGCGGAGGACGAGGACGAGGGGGTCTGGGAGACGAAGTGGGGGCCGGTGTCGAAGATCGACAGGGACCTCGTCCGCAAGGTGCGCCTGGCCGGCCTCTGGGAGATGCCGATGGCGCAGGACGCCGTGCAGCGCGCCACCACGGCCAAGGTCAGGCAGGTGAGCGAGACGATCGCGAGCCAGCACCACACCCTGGACCGGCAGGTGCGCGAGGTGGCCTCGAAGCTGGAGATCACGCTGCCGGTGAAGCCCACCGAGCAGCAGCAGAGCTGGATGAGCGACATCTCCGGCAGCACCGGCTCCGCCTACGACGCCACGTACATCAAGTGGCTGCGCCTGGCGCACGGCCAGATCTTCGGCCTGATCGGCCAGGTGCGCGGCAGCACCCAGAACACGCTGGTCCGCCGCTTCGCCGAGCAGTGCAACGCGGCCGTGCTGAACCACCAGCGCCTGCTGGAGAGCACGGGCCTGACCACCCCGGAGAGCTTCCCCGACCCGGCCGCCTGACTCCACCCGCCCCGGCCTGGCCTGACCCGACCTGGCCTGACCCGACCTGGCCTGACCCGACCGAGGCTGCGAGGTCAGACGTCCTGCCAGCCCAGCGGCCGGGGCGCGGTCTCCGGGGACTCGCCGCCCGCCTCGTTGAAGGCGTTCATGGCGGAGATGAGCGCGCGGCGCTGTTCGGCCGACATGCGGGCGACGATGGCGCCGATCTCGGTACGGCGGCGCTCCATCACCTGGTCGACGATGCGCCGCCCCTCGGTGGTGAGCCGCATCAGGCTCTCGCGCCGGTTGTGCGGGTTGACCTCCCGCACGACCAGCCCGGCGGCCATCAGGCGGTCGCCCATCCGCATGGCGGTGGAGGAGTTGACGCCGAGCAGGTCGGCCATGGTCACGAGCTTGGTCTCGCCGTGCCCGGCCAGCACCACCATCATCCGGAACTGCGGCAGCGTGATGCGGTCCTCGACCGCGCCGAGCGACCGGGCGGCGACGGCGACGAGCAGCCGCGACCCGCTCAGCACGGCCGTGACGACGGCCGACAGATCATCGTCCCCATCATCAGCAGATTTCCCACTGATCGCGGACATGTCACCCATGACCACAGTTGTACCGCGCTACCCCTCCTGCCGGGCGCCGACCCCCTCACAGGAGCTGAACGGCACCCCCGGGCACTCCCGCTCCCCCGTCGTCAGCAACAGCACGATTCCCATCATGAAGATCGCGCAGGTGAGCAGCATCAGCATCAGCCAGACGTGCACCGCCGACCTGCGCCGCAGGGAAGAGCCACCGGACCCGGAGAGCAGCGCGTCCAGCTCGGGCTCGTCGAGTGCCAGTCGCTTCTCCAGCTCCTCCAGTGCCCGCCGCTCTTCCCGGGAAAGCCCCATCCCTCACGCCTCATCTCCTCGGCGGCCATTCCGCGGCACCCAGGACACGCCCCCCGTGTACCTCCCGCATCACGACGACCATTCCAGCCGGACGGCCTGAGGAGACCAAGCGAACCTTGCATACTGCAACAAACCTGTGATGCGGGCCTGCCTGGGAGGAGTCAGGCGGACACGGACCGCACAGGGGGCGCGGCGGCGCGCCGGCGCGGCCGCCATGAGCTCACCAGGGCGAGGGCGAGCAGCAGCTCGGCCAGGTCCCCGCCGTAGTACATGATCTCGGCGGCGCCGCGCCGCTGCTCGGCCGGTACGGGCAGGTCCACGGCGAGGCCGGCGTACATGAGCTGGGACAGCCCGGCGTGCACGGCGATCGCGACGCCCAGCACGACCAGCCGCACCGGTACGGACGGCCGCCGCGGCGCCGGGTCGGGCCCGGCGATCACCCACGCGAACAGGCAGCCGGACAGCAGGAAGTGCAGGTGGACGGACTCGTGCAGCCAGGGGTTGGTGAGGGTCTGCCGGTAGAGCGGCGTGCAGTACAGCACCACCATCCCGCCCACGCTGAGCAGCAGCGCGGCGATCGGGTTGGCGACGAGGCGCAGCGAGCGCAGCAGCGCTGTGAGCCGGCGGGCGCGGGCGGCCGGCAGCGTACGCAGCAGCAGCCTCACCGGCGCGCCCAGCACCAGGCCGAGCGGCGCCAGCATGCCGATGAGCAGATGCTGCACCATGTGGCCGCGAAAATCGTGCGCGGCCAGCTCGGCGACGGGCCCGGCCAAGGCCACGCCGGCGAGAGCGAGACCGGTCAGGAAAGCAGCGGAACGCCACGGGCTCCACTTCCCACGACCCGCCAAAGCCAGATAGGCGGCCGCCGGGAGCAGGAGCAGCAGCGGCGTGCCGTCGAAATGGTGGTGGGTCATCACCGGGGGGCCTGGCACAGGTCGAGCGTGTCGGCGCCGCGCCGCAGCGCCCACCCCCCGGCCACCAGGACCACCCCGAGCGCCAGGAACCCGAGGTCCCACGCCAGCTGGTACGGCCCCGTACGGACGTGGTGGATGCCCAGCAGGTGATGGTCGATCACGCCTTCGACCAGGTTGAACAGCCCCCACCCCGACAGGATCCAGCCCCACAGCGCCCGCGAGCGCCACACCCGCCCGCGTGAGGCGGTCACGCGGGAGTAGAGCAGGCCGATCCCGGCGAGCACGGCCAGCCAGGTCACGGTGTGGAACAGGCCGTCCCACACCGTGTTCATCCGCAGGCCCGGCACGGTGTCGACCGGGTAGTAGCGCACCCCGATGCGGTCGGTGTCGGTGCTGCTCAGCATGTGGTGCCACTGCAGCAGCTGGTGCAGCAGGATGCCGTCGACGAAGCCGCCCAGCCCGATCCCCAGGATCGTGCCTGGCAGGCCGATGCCCTTGGGGGCCGCCATGATCAGGGGTTCTTGCCCATGGCCTGGCGGATGACGTCGCGGACGCGGTCCATCATCGCGATCGGCGTGCCCATGAGCACGTTCTTGGTGGCCGACTCGGTGCCGGGGTGCGGGTGAGTGGGCGCCATGGCCTCGGCGGCCTTGACGCCGGCGGCCATGCTGCGCCGCTCGGCCTCGGTGGTGTGGGCGATGAGTTTGTTGAACTCGTAGCGCTCCTCGGCGCGGGCGTGCGCCTCGACGGCGCCGCGCAGCATCAGCAGGTTCTCCATGAAGTCGGGTGCGTCGGGGCCGGCCTGGTCCATGCGGGACAGCATCTCCTTGGCCTGGTTCTCCTCGGCCAGCCGGTCCTCCACCACACCGTCGCCGCCGTCGATCTTGCCCCGCGCGTACGGGTGCACGATCTCCTCCTCGGCGGTCTCGTGCACGGCGAGCAGGCGCACCAGGCGGGTAAACGCCTCTCCGCGCTGGTCGGCGGGGGCCTGCTCGACCTCGTCGAACAGGTTCCTGATCATCCCGTGCTGGGCGACGAGCAACTCGATGACGTCCGTCTCGGCCATCTTCTCCGGCGCCGTCTTCGTCATGTCTCTCCTCCTTCGAGTACGGGGCTGCCTACCCCGGCCTCGGCCGAACACGCTCAAGAGGCGAACGGATTACCCAACCCGGAGCTTCGGCGGAACGGGCGCCGAGATTGCGCCGGGACGCCTCGGGTAGGCGGGCACATCGCATGTTCCCGACCGCGAAGGAGCGGACGCACATGACCTTCAACCCATTGCGCGAGCGCGGCATCCCCTTGGACAAGCAGCTGCGCAACTGGCGGGAGCTGAACGTCACGCCGACCGATCCCGACCACGCCGATCCGTACACGCGGTGCCGCATCATCGCCATGAACGGCGTCGAGGTCGAGGCGATCATGTTCAGCCACCACCTGGCCAGGCACTGCCCCGACGTGGAGATCAAGCAGCACCTCGCTCGGGTCCGCTACATCGAGCAGCAGCAGCAGAAGGCGGTCAACTGGCTGCTGCCCGGTCTCGCCTCGGTGCTGGAGACGACGATCGCGTACGAGCAGGTCGCGGTGGACCTCACCGCCTGGGTCGCCAGGATGGAGCCCGACCCGTACCTGAAGCAGGCGTACCAGTTCGGCGTCCTGGAGGACTTCGACCACCTCTACCGGTATTCGAACCTGTACGAGATGATCGAGCACCGTAAGGCCGAGAAGATCGTCGGCCAGCTCACCGAGGTCATGCCGGGCCGGCCGACGTTCATGCACCACCGTGATCCGGTGGACAACGTGCGCGAGCCGTACGACAGGACGAAGACGCCCCCGATCTCGAAGCTGCACGCGCTGACCATCATGGCGGCCGAGCAGCAGACCATGAACTTCTACATGAACGTCGGCCCCACCTACATGGAGCCGATCGCCCGCCAGCTCTACCAGGAGATCGGCCTCATCGAAGAGGAGCACGTCACCCACTACGAGTCCCTCGTGGACCCGGGCGAGAGCTGGTGGGAGATGCTGCTCAACCACGAGTACAACGAGTGCTACCTGTACCACTCGTTCATGGAGACCGAGTCCGACCCGAAGGTGAAGAACATCTGGGAGCTCCACCTCAACATGGAGCTGGAGCACCTGCGGCTGGCCGCCGAGCTGTTCAAGAGGCACGACGGCCGCGACCCCGAGCAGGTCCTCGCGCCCGAACTGCCGGCCCCGGTGACGTTCGAGCCGAACAAGGAGTACCTGCGCGAGCTGATCGCGACCCAGATCGACTACACCACCCTGGGCACCGGCTACGTCCAGGAGGCCCACGAGCGCTTCGAGAAGATGCAGGAAGCGCTCATGGGCGGCGAGAAGGCCCCGTCCGAGCGGGTCATCGACGACAACCGCGCCAAGAACGGCCGCGAGTACCGGCTGCAGACCGAGGGCGAGCACCCGGTCCACAGCCTCGCCGCCGACCGCTGACCGGCCCCGGCCCCCGCGGGCCGGCCGGTCACGCGGGGGCCGGGTCAGGTCAGCTCCTTGCCCTTCGTCTCGGGCATGGTGGCGTAGACGATCACGCCGATCAGCGCCGCGCCGGCCACGTAGATCCACACCAGGTCGCGGTGGCCGTACAGCGCCGCCTCGTCGAGGACGAGAGTGAGCACCGTGCCGAGCCCGACGCGATCAGCACGCCGCCGCCGACCGACACCCGCTGCCACGACCCGGCGAAGGCGCGCCGCCCGGCCACGACCCGGGACGCAGGCCGCGCCCGCCTGCGCGCCCGCCCCGCCGTAGGCGCCGCGTGAGCGACCTCGAAGCGGCGGGAAACCGCCGGGAGAGGCGGCTTTTCCTCGACATACACTCTCGGATGTGACAGGGAACCTGTTCCGCCGGTGGACGTGCCTCATCCTGGGCGGGGCCCTGCTGATGCCGTACATGATGGTCGGCGTGCTGGTCGCGGGCCTGGTGAGCGGCGAGCCTGGCAACCTGCTGCTGCCCGCGCAGATCGGCGTCTTCGGCGTGATGCTGCCCGTCGTGGCCGTCACCGGGCTGTTCCTGCCGGTGCGCGGGCTGGAGGTGAGCGCGGCGCAGGGCCTGCTGGGCGCGCGCGTGCGCACCCCGCCGCGGCAGACCGGACGGACCTGGCAGGAGCGGCGGCGCACCGCCACCTGGTTCACCCTCCACCTGGGCATCGGCGGCGTGGTCAGCGGCTGCACGCTGGCGATCCTGCCGTTCACGGTCTTCACGCTCGTGGTGCTCTTCACCGGCCCGCCCCCGGACCTGGGCGGGATGGAGATCACGCCAGGCTGGAACGCGGTGCTGTGGGCGCTCAGCGGGGTCGCGCTGCTGGTCGCCCTGGTCGCCCTGGTGGCCGGAGCCGGCGAACTCCTGGCCAGGCTGGCTCCCGTCCTGCTCGGCCCCACCCCCTCGGAGCGGCTGGCCGCCGCCGAGGAGCACGCCCGCGCCCTGGCCGAACGCAACCGCCTGGCCCGCGAACTGCACGACTCCGTCGGCCACGCGCTCAGCGTCGTCACCCTGCAGGCCGCGGCGGCAGGACGCGTCCTCGACCGCGACTCCGGCGACGCCCGGGCCACCGCACGCACCGCGTTGGGGGCCATCGAACAGTCGGCCCGCGCCGCCCTCGACGACCTCGACCACGTCCTCGGCCTCCTGAGAGACGGCGACGACGCCACCCGCGATGCAGCCGCCGCCGGCAGGGACGCCGACGGTGCCTCCCACGGTGCCTCCCACGGTGCCGGCGGCGGTTCCGCCGACGGTGCCGAACGCCGGATCGCCCCGCAGGCCACGCTGGCCGACCTCGGCGAGCTCGTCGCCACCTCAGGCGCCTCCGTGCAGCAGCAGGTCGGCGACCTGTCCGGGGTGCCTGCCGTGGTGTCACGGGAGGCGTACCGGATCGTGCAGGAGGCGCTCACGAACGCCATCAAGCACGGCCACGGCCCCGTCCGCCTGACCGCCGCCGTCCACGGCGACGACCTGCACCTGGAGGTCGTCAACGCCCAACGCGGCGGCGGCGGGTGGAGCGGTGGCCGGAGTGGGGGCCGGAGTGGAGGGCGGAGTGGAGGGCGGAGTGGGGGGCGGGGGCTGGCGGGCATGCGGGAGCGGGTCAGGTTGCTGCGGGGTGAGCTGGAGGCCGGGCCTGCCGCGGGTGGGTGGCGGGTGACGGCTCGGCTGCCGCTACGGTCGGGTTCATGACGCTGCGAGTCGTGATCGCCGACGACGAGGATCTCATCCGTGCCGGCCTGCGCATCATCCTCGACGCCGAGCCGGATCTCACCGTCGTGGGTGAGGCCGCCGACGGCGCCGAGGTGCTGCCCATCGTGCGCCGGGAGCGGCCCGACGTGGTGCTGATGGACGTCCGCATGCCCGCCCTGGACGGCATCAGGGCCACCGAGCGGCTGCTGGCCCTGGATGATCCGCCCAAGGTGCTGGTGGTGACGACGTTCGAGAACGACGACTACGTCTACGACGCGCTCCGGGCGGGGGCCAGCGGCTTCCTGCTCAAGCGCACCAGACCGGACGACCTCGTCCAGGCCGTGCGCATGGTCGCGGCCGGCGACTCGCTGCTGTTCCCGGCCGCGATCCGCGCCCTGGCCGGCCGCCGGTCACCGGCCGGGTCACCGGACCGGGTGCCCGGCATCGACCGGCTGACCGAGCGCGAGGGCGACGTGCTGCGGCTGATGACCAGGGGCCTGTCCAACCAGGAGATCGCCGGCGAGCTGGTCGTCAGCCAGGAGACGGTCAAGACGCACGTGGGCAACGTCCTGGCCAAGCTGGGCGCGCGTGACCGCACCCAGGCGGTGATCGCCGCGTACGAGTCCGGGTTCGTCTCCCCCGGCTGACGTCACGGGCGGACGCCGCCCCGGCGCAGCAGCTCGGCCGCCGGGACGACGGTGGCCTCGGCCGCGGTGAGCCCGGTGGCGGCCAGGGCGCGGTCGACCAGGTGGAGACCCACCGCGTACCCGGCCATGTCGGGGATGCCGCGGGGCTCCTGGCCGAACCTCCGCGCCGTGCCGTCGCCCAGCACGTACGCCGGCGTGTTCTGCATCCCCTGCAGGTCGAAGTCGGCCATGATCAGCTCCAGGGCGCGCTCGAAGGCATCCCCTGCCACCATGGACGACCACGGCCCCATCGCCTCAGGCCCCGACCGCTCGCGGACGAACGCCTCGGCCAGCCCCTCGCCGACCACGTGCTCGCCCACGGTCACGGTGGCCGGGTTCCACTCCACGTTGGTGTAGCGCACGTGGTGGTGGAACTCGTGCACGGCCAGGTGCGGGATCCGCCCGATCACGTCGTCCGCCGGCCACGCCAGCAGGTAGATGTAACCGGTGCCGGCTCCCATGCCGTAATAGCCGCCTGCCGTCGTCATCAGGTGCTCGTTGCCGGGGTCGCCCATCATGAGGAAGACCTGCAGCGAGTCGGCCTGCTTGGCGCCGCTCAGCGCCTGCGAGGCCCGCTCCAGCTCGTGCCGCACCTGGCCGAGCACGTCCTCCTCGATCATGCGGCGGACGGCGGGCAGGTAGCGCGGGTCGTCCTCGTCGACCCGGAAGCCGCCGCCCTGGTGGTGGATGTCGACGATGTCGCCCGGCATCGGGATGGACGAGCGCATCGGCTCCAGCAGCTCCCGCAGCGCGTCAGGCCGGTGCGAGAGCGGCTGCTCCAGCAGGGACGCCATCGGGGTCAGGGTGTCGTGAACGGTGAATTCCATGGCCCTGGACGCTAAGCCCTCACGTTACGTGAGGCTCAAATCATTTAACGGCCGAACCGCTCACAGCGGCGACTCGTCGCCGGGGTCCTCGCCCGGCGAGCGTCCCGGCGTGCTCTGCCCGCTCTCCGTGGGCGACGGTGACTGCGAGGGCGACGGCCGCGGCTCGGGCGTCTCGGGGGTCGGCGGCGGCGTCGGCACGAACACCGTCGGCGGTAGCTGCCGGGGCTGCGGCTCGCTGTCCTGCCGCCCGAGCAGCAGCAACAGCAGGATCGTCACCACCAGCAGCAACAGCAGCACCACGGCGAGCGCGGCCATCAGCACCCGCTTGCGCGTCTCGGTCAGCGGCCGGCGCGGGCGCGGCGGTCCCGGCAGGGCGGGGGCGCGGTCGGTCAGCCAGTACGGCACGAAGTCCGGCCCATGGGCCTGCCCGATGAGCGTCCCGCCCACCATGACCGGCTCCAGGAACCGCTCGGCGCCCGGACGCCCCGGCGCGTACGGCACCGCCACCCACGGCGCCCGCCCCCCGTCGTACGCCAGCACCTCGGGCGCGCCCTCCAGCACCGCGCCACCGCCGCGCGGCCGGGCGGGACGGTTGAGCCAGCCGCGCACCCCCGAGCGCTCCCGCCCGCCGGCGTCCCTGACGGCGGTGACGAACCGGTCGCGGGCCGCGGCGTCGTAGGCGGCGCCACGGGTGAGCACCGCGAGCGACACGGCCCGGCCGTCGGGGCCCTGGCCGAGGTACACGAATCCGGCGGGCGCGCTGTGCAGGCGCGCCTGCACCACGTAGGGCCCCAGCCGGGGAGGATCGCCGTACTGCAGGGGACTTGCCACGTTTGCCATGTAAGCACAGACGTGGCGTCGTGCGAGTTTGCGGCGCGTTTGGTGGAATGGGCGTCATGAGCGTCGCCGAAGAGTTGCCAGGCGGAAACGACGCGGCACTGCTGCGTCAGAGTCTCGACGAGGTCCGGCGTGTCATCGTCGGCCAGGACCACATGGTCGAACGCCTCGTCGTGGCCCTGCTGGCGCGCGGGCACTGCCTGCTCGAAGGAGTGCCAGGGGTCGCCAAGACCCTCGCCGCCTCCACCCTGGCCACCGTCGTGGGCGGCACGTTCGCCCGCATCCAGTTCACCCCCGACCTCGTGCCGAGTGACATCGTCGGCACCCGCGTCTACCACCCGTCCAATGAGAAGTTCGATGTCGAGCTCGGCCCCGTCTTCGTGAACTTCCTGCTGGCCGACGAGATCAACCGCGCCCCCGCGAAGGTCCAGTCCGCGCTGCTGGAGGTCATGGCCGAGCGGCAGGTGACGCTGGCCGGCGTCACCCATCCACTGCCCAGGCCGTTCATCGTGCTGGCCACCCAGAACCCGATCGAGTCGGAGGGCGTCTACCCGCTGCCCGAGGTGCAGCGCGACCGGTTCCTGTTCCGGGTGCGGGTCCCCCATCCCAGCGCCCACGAGGAGCTGGAGATCCTGCACCGCATGAGCGTCACCCCGCCCGTGCCCGACCGCGTGCTCGACCCGCCCAAGCTGCTGGCCCTGCAGAACGCCGCCGAGCAGGTCTCGGTGCACCAGCTCGTCGCCGACTACGTCGTGCGCCTCGTCATGTCCACCCGCAACCCGGCCGAGTACGGCCTGGCCGACCTCACCGACACGATCGAGGTCGGGGTCAGCCCCCGGGCGACGCTCGGCCTGGTGTCGGCGGGACGTGCGCTGGCGCTGCTGCGCGGGCGCGACTACCTGCTGCCCGACGACGTACGCGACGTCGCGGTGGACGTCATGGCCCACCGGCTGATGCTCACCTTCGACGCGCTGGCCGACGGGGTCGATCCCGAGCAGGTGGTCAAGCAGATCCTGCACGCCGTGCCCCCGCCCCTCGTCGTCTGGAACCAGAACCGTTGAGCACCACAGCAGAACAGGCGCTGCGGCGACTCGAGCTGACCGTCACCCGCCGGCTCGACGGCCTGCTGCACGGCGCCCACCAGGGCCTGCTGCCGGGCACCGGCAGCGAGGCCGGCGACAGCCGCGTCTACGTGGCCGGCGAGGACGACGTGCGCCGCATGGACTGGGCGGTCACCGCCCGCACGACCATCCCCCACGTCCGCGACCTGATCGCGGACCGCGAACTGGAGACGTGGGCGCTGGCCGACCTGTCGCCCAGCATGGACTTCGGCACCGCCGACAGCGACAAGCGCGACCTGGTGGTGGCGGCGGTCGGCGCGATCGGGTTCCTGTCCAGCCGCATGGGCGACCGGTTCGGGGCGCTGGTGATCCACGACGAGTACGTGCACCGCATGCCCGCCCGTACCGGCCGCCCCGCCCTCTACGGCCTGCTGCACTCCCTCATGGACGCGCCGCGCGGCAGCGTCGTGGACGACCCGCCCGACCTCGCCGAAGGCATCGACATCCTCAACGCCACCCGCCGCCGCCGCGGCCTGCGGCTGATCGTCTCCGACTTCCTCGATGCGCACCCCGACCTCGACCCCGACGCCGAGCGCCCCTGGGAGCGGCCGATCCGCCGCCTGGCGGCCCGCCACCAGGTGCTGGCCGTCGAGGTCATCGACCCCCGCGAGCTGGAGCTGCCCGACGTGGGCCGGGTCGCGTTCGCCGACCCCGAGACCGGGAACGTACGCGAAGTGCACCTTTCGCCGAAAATCCGGCAGGCGTACGCGGAGGCCGCGGCCCTGCAGCGCGAGAGCACCCGCCTGGCCCTGCGCCGCGCCGGTGTCGCCCACCTCGTGCTGCGCACCGACCGCGACTGGGTGTTCGACGTCGCGCAGTTCGTGCTGCGCCAGCGCCGCATGAGCCACCTCGCCCACAGGAGGCCGTCCGCATGACCTTTCTCGCCCCCGGCTGGCTGTGGTTGTTCGTGCTCGTGCTGCTGCTCGTGGCGGGCTACGTGGCGGCCATGTTCGCCCGCCGCCGCTACACGGTGCGCTTCACCAACCTGGCCCTGCTCAACCTGGTCGCCCCCGCCGGTCCCGGCTGGCGCCGGCACGTCGCGCCCGCGCTGTTCCTCGTCATGATGTCGCTGCTGGTCGTCGGCGCCGCCAAGCCCGCCGACCAGGTCCGCGTCCCCCGCGACCGCGCGACCATCATGATCGCCCTGGACATCTCGCTGTCCATGGACGCCGACGACGTCCAGCCCGACCGCATCAGCGCCGCCAAGGCCGCCGCGCAGGCGTTCGCCCAGGAGCTGCCCGACCGCTTCAACGTCGGCGTCGTCTCCTTCGCCCGCTCGGCCAACGTGATCGTCTCCCCCACCACCGACCACCAGGCCGTGGTCACCGCGCTCGGCAACCTCACCACCCGCCCGGGCACCGCCATCGGCGAGGCGGTCTTCAACTCGCTGGAGTCGGTGCGCTCCTTCGACCAGCAGGCCGCGACCGACCCGCCGCCGGCCGCGATCGTGCTGCTGTCCGACGGCGACAACACCTCGGGCCGGTCGGTCAACGAGGCCATCGAGGCGGCGCAGCAGGCCCGCGTACCGGTCTCCACGATCGCGTACGGCACCCAGGAGGGCACGGTCAGCATCGACGGCCGCCCGGTGAACGTGCCGGTCAACAAGCAGACGCTGCAGGCGCTGGCCGACGGCACCAGCGGCCGGGCCTACACCGCCGAGTCCGGCAGCGAGCTGCGCGAGGTCTACGAGCAGATCGGCACCTCGCTCGGCTACAAGCTGGTCAACCAGGAGGTCACCCAGTGGTTCATCGTGGCCGCGATCGTGGCCGGGCTGCTGGTGGCGGGCGCGGCGGTGCTGTTCGGTTCGCGGATCCCGTAACGTTTTCCGACGTGGCCCACTACTTCTCCGAGCAGCCGAAGACCGCGAGCAGGCCGGGGTCGGTCGATCTCGTCCTGCCCGACCTGCATCTGCGGCTGGAGACCGACCGCGGCGTGTTCTCCCCCGAGCGGGTCGACGTCGGCACGCGGGTGCTGCTGGAGAGCGTCCCGCCGCCGCCCCAGGAGGGCGACCTGCTCGACCTGGGCTGCGGCTACGGGCCCGTCGCGCTGACCATGGCGGCGCGGGCGCCGGGCGCCACCGTGTGGGCGATCGACGTCAACCGCCGCAGCCTCGAGCTGACCGGGCGCAACGCCGAGGCCGCGAAGCTCGGCAACGTCCGCACCGCGCACATCGACGACGTGCCCGGCGGCGTGACGTTCAGGGCCATCTGGTCCAACCCTGCGATCCGCATCGGCAAGCAGGCGCTGCACGACATGCTCACCAGGTGGCTGACCCGGCTGACGCCCGACGGCGAGGCCTACCTGGTCGTCCAGAAACACCTCGGCTCCGACTCCCTGCAGCGCTGGCTCGGCGAGCAGGGCTGGCAGGCCTCACGCGAGGCCAGCAGGGCCGCCTACCGCATCCTGAAGGTGACCCGTTGAGAAGACAGCTGCGCCCCACCGACGTCAAGCGGCTCAACCGCACCTGGCGCAGAAACACCGGCAACCGGCTCGGCCTCATCATCGAGTCGGTCACCGGGCCGTTCAACGTCGGCTCGATCTTCCGCAGCGCCGCCGCGTTCGGCGTGGAGGAGATCTGGCTGGCCGGCAACGCCACCCCGCCCACCAACCCCAAGGCGGGCAAGACCGCGCTCGGCACCGAGCGCCTGGTCACCTGGCACGAGGCGATCCCGGCCACCGAGGCGGTCAAGGCGGCCAGGGACGAGGGCTACACCGTGCTGGCCATCGAGCTGACCGCCGAGTCGGTGCCGCTGCACCGCGCCGACCTGGCCCGCGACGTGTGCCTGGTGGTCGGCAGCGAGGACCACGGCTGCTCCCCCGCCCTGCTCGACGCGGTCGACGGCGCCTGCTACATCCCGCAGGTCGGCCGGGTCGGCTCGTTCAACGTGGCGGTGGCGGCGGCCATCGCGCTCGCCGAGGCCCGCCGGCAGGAGTGGCAGAATCTCCCCGATTCGTAACCGAACCGTTCACCACGGAAGGGCATACTTCTGCACGTGCTGAGCCGCCGATTCGCCTTCCTCGACCACCCGGGCCCGCTGGCCTTCGCCCATCGCGGCGGTGCGGCGGAGGGCGCCGAGAACTCCGTCGCCGCCTTCGAGCGCGCGATCGGGCTCGGCTACACCTACCTCGAGACGGACGCGCACGCCACGTCCGACGGCGTGCTGCTGGCCTTCCACGACCACACCCTCGACCGGGTGACCGACCAGCGTGGCCGCATCTCCGAGCTGCCCTACCGGGCGGTCAAGCGGGCCCGCATCAACGGCGTGCACGAGATCCCGCTCCTGGAGGACCTGCTCGGCACCTGGCCCGAGCACCGCTTCAACATCGACGTCAAGGAGTGGGCGGCCATCGGCCCGCTGGCCGAGGCGGTCAGGCGCACGAACGCCTACGACCGCGTCTGCCTGACCTCGTTCAACGACGAGCGGCTGCTGGCGGCCAGGCGGGCGCTGCGCGGGGAGGTGTGCTCGGCGCTCGGCCCGCGCGGCGTCGCCGCGCTGCGCGCCGCCGCCGCCACCTCGGGCTACGGCCGCATGCTGGCCCGCCTGTCGCGCGCCGGTGTCCCCTGCGCGCAGGTGCCGGTGGGCTTTCGCGGGCTGCGGGTCACCACCCGCCGCCTGGTCCGTACGGCCCACGCCATCGGCATGCAGGTGCACGTGTGGACGATCAACGAGACCACCCGCATGGAGCAGCTGCTCGATCTCGGCGTCGACGGCATCATGACCGACAACGTCACGGGCCTGCGCGACGTGCTCGACCGCCGCGGGCTCTGGCACTCCGGCCTGGCCGCCTGAGGCCCGCTCACCGGCACGACATCCCCCACACGCCCGGCCCCCCGCAGAGGAGCTACCCGACACCATGCCCGCATCCGCACCCCCCGCGGCCCTCGACGACTCCCCCGCAGCGCGCCGGCGCGAGCAACGCGGCTGGTACTTCTACGACTGGGCCAACTCCGCCTTCTACACCACCGTCATCTCGGTCTTCCTCGGCCCCTACCTGATCCCGGTCGCCAAGACCGCGGCCTGCGCCAAGGACTTCCCGTCGATCGCCTCCAGCACGTGCGTGTCGACGTTCGACGAGCTGGCCGCCGCCCACCCGGGGCTCGGCTACGTGGACGTGCTCGGCGCCGACATCAGGCCCGCCGCGTTCTTCGGCCTGATCACCACGGTCGCGGTGCTGCTGCAGATCGTGTTCCTGCCCATCGTGGGGGCGCTGGCCGACCACACCGGGCGCAAGCGCGAGATGCTCGGCCTGTTCGCTTACGCGGGCGCGCTGGCCGCGATGGGGCTGTTCTTCGTCGAGGGCGACCGCTACATGCTGGGCGGCGTGCTGTTCATCGCGGCCAACCTGGCCTACGGCTCCTCGATCGTGGTCTACGACTCGTTCCTGCCGCAGATCTCCACCGCCGAGGAACGCGACGCGGTCTCCTCGCGCGGCTGGGCCATCGGCTACCTCGGCGGCGGCCTGCTGCTGGCGCTCAACCTGGTCCTCTACCTCCAGCACGAGAGCCTCGGCCTGACCGAGGGCATGGCGGTGCGGATCTGCATGATGTCGGCGGGCCTGTGGTGGGCGACGTTCACGATCATCCCGCTGCTGCGGCTGCGCAACCGGCCGGTGCCCGCGCACGAGACGACCGCGCTGCGCTCGGTCGGCGGCAGCTTCCGCCAGCTCGGCCGCACCCTCTCCGGCCTCCGGCAGTATCCGCTGACGCTGCTGTTCCTGGTGGCGTACCTGGTCTACAACGACGGCGTGCAGACGGTCATCGGCAACAGCGCGGCGTTCGCCTCAGAGGCGCTGAAGCTGCCGCAGACCGTGCAGATCACCGCGATCCTGATGGTGCAGTTCGTGGCGTTCTTCGGGGCGCTGCTGCTGGGCCGGCTGGCGCGCAGCTACGGCACCAAGCGGACGGTGCTGGCGAGCCTGGTGCTGTGGACGGCGATCGTGTCGATGGCCATGTTCGTGGCCGAGGGGCAGGCGCTGCAGTTCTACCTGATGGCGTTCGCGATCGCGATCGTGCTGGGCGGCACGCAGGCGCTGTCGCGCTCGCTGTTCTCGCTGGTGATCCCGAAGGGGCGGGAGGCCGAGTACTTCAGCCTGCTGCAGATCAGCGACAAGGGGTCGGCGTTCATCGGGGCGCTGACGGTCACCATCGCGCTGCAGCTCACCAACAGCTACCGGATCGCGATCATGTCGATGATCGTCTTCTTCGTGATCGGCTTCGTGCTGCTCGCCCTGACGAACCTGCCCAAGGCCATCCGCGCCGCGGGCAACGAGGTCCCGGACGGCGTCTGACCGGTGTCTACGACGTGATCACCACGCCGCCGAGGCCGCTGCGTCCTGTCGGCATGCTCACCAGGTCCACGGCCACCCTCGGGCGGACGCGCTCGCCGACCACGCCGGCGATCGCGTCCGTCACGCCGGAGATCAGGCGGGCCACGATCTGGTCGCTGTCGGGACGGGTGAAGGCGATGTCCTTGACGCCGAACGTCACGCTCGGCGCCGGATCCTCGGCCTGCTTGCCGCCGATGCCCCAGCGCCCCGCCGGGACGCCGACGAGCCGGACCTCCGCGATCTCGCGCGCCCACTCCCCGTAGACGGCGACGACGGCGTCGGTGAGTGCCGCGATCAGCTCGCTCTCGCGGCCGGCGAGATCGCTTTCGAGGGCATGAACGGTCAGGTGCGGCATGACGCTCCCCGTTACACTTGTTTTTGAGAACAAAGTACCTTTGGTTGCAAAGCTAATTGGCAGGCCCGACGCATGTCAACACCCGAACCCGCCGACGATGCCGTCCGCGCGCTGATGCTCGTGATGCCCCGGCTGATCGGCCGGGCCAAGCGCACGCCGCCGCCCGAGGAGCTGCGCTCGCTCGACCTCGCGCCACGGCACCTGTCGCTGCTGTCGATGCTCCTGCTCGACGGCCCGCTGACCGTCTCCCAGCTCGCCGAGAAGCTGGGCGTCGCGCCGACCACGGTGAGCCTCATCGTGAGCGAGCTGAGCCGTAAGGGGGTGCTGGAGCGGCGCGAGGACGACGCCGACCGACGCCGCCGCATCATCGACATCAGCCAGGCGAGCCGCCCGGCCATCTCGCAGTGGCTGTCCCCGGGCGCGCGGGCCTGGCGCCGCGCGCTGGCCCCGCTGACGGACGAGCAGCGCCGGGTGTTCGTCGACACCCTGCTGGCGTACGAGTCCGCCGTCACGGACATCCAGCGCGAGGCGTAGTCTCAGGCGGTGCGGTTCACCAGGGTGCGGGACAGGGCGATCGTGATCACGCCGGCCAGCACCACCGAGAGCAGCCCCACGCGCAGGCCGGCCAGGTCGGCGACGGCTCCGACGAGGAGCGGTGAGACGAGGAAGCCGCCGCGCAGCAGCCAGCTCACGACGGTCAGTCCGGTGCCGTGCGGCAGCCCGGGCAGTTCGTCGGCGGTGTGCATGGCGGCCGGCACGAGGGTGGCGACGCCCAGCCCGGCCAGCGCGAAGCCGGCCAGCGCCGCCGGCACCGCCGGCACCGCCAGCGCGGCGCCCATCCCGGCCGCGGCCAGCAGGCCCCCGGCCCGTGCGACCGTCCGCTGCCCGAAGCGGTCCACGGCGCGGTCTCCGGTGAGCCGCCCTGCGGTCATGGCGGCCTGGAAGACGACGACGGCCAGGCCCGCGGTGGCGGCGTCCGCGCCCACGTCGCCGCTGAGGAACAACGCACCCCAGGACGCGCCGGCGTCCTCGACGAGCGCACCGCAGGCGGCCACAACGCCGAGCAGAATGACCGTCCGCATGGCCGGCCCGGCCGGCGCGCGCCACCGCTCATGAGCCGTGCTGTCAGGCGACCGCCCGCGCGGGGGCGCTGCCGCCGCCACCCGTTCGGTGTCGTCGGGGCCTGGGAGCAGGAAGCGGTAGGCGGTCAGGGCGACGGCGCTGAACAGGGCGCCGGAGATCGTCAGGTGCACCGCGAGCGGCAGGTGCAGGCCGGCTGCGGCCGAGCCCATCAGGCCGCCCAGCACGGCGCCGACGCTCCACACGCCGTGCAGCGAGTTCACGATGGAACGCCGGTAGATGCGCTGCACGCGCAGTCCGTGGGCGTTCTGGGCGACGTCCACGACCGCGTCGAGCGCCCCCAGGACGAACAGCACTCCCCAGAAGGCCACCCAGTTGGGGACGAACGGGACGGCCACCGTCACGACCGTCATGAGCACGATCCCGAACGCCGCCACCCGCGACGAGCGGAACCGCCGCACGGCCGCCCCGGCGAGCAGCCCGGCCAGCAACGCCCCGATCGGCATGCCGGCCACCGCACCGCCGAAGACCGCGTTGCCGACGTCCAGCTCGGCCTTGATCTGCGGATAGCGCGGGACGACGTTGAAGAACACGGCGCCGTTCGTGAGGAACAGCGCCGCGACGGCGGCGCGGGCACGTCGGGCCTGGAGGTCGGGCGCGGGCATCGGCCTTCCGTTCACATGACTCGTGGCGCGGTGCGGCTCCATGGAGCCCGGGCGGGGACGCGCTCCGCGCCTGGCGCCCCCGCCCGGAGTTCGTTCAGCCGATCAGCCGCAGTGCTCCCACCCGCTGAGGTAGGACTGGCTGCCGTACGAGCCGCCCCACATGATGCAGCTGCCCGCGGCGCCCGTCGCCTTGGCCGGTCCCGCGTAGTACTTGAAGTTGCCTTCGTCCACGTCGAAGTACATGTGGTCGTGGCGAACGCGCGCCTCAACCCAGGTGCTGTTGCCCCTGGCGCCCGTCTTCCAGGTCACCACGCAGTTGGTGGAGCCGTTGTAGAGGAGGTAGACGACGGCACTGGACCCGAGGGCATGGCTGTCGATCACGTGGTAGCTGCCGCCGCCGCAGGCCGCGATCGGCGTGTCCGCCGCCATGGCGGGGCCGCTGGTGGCGATCGTCCCGGCGAGTGCGGCCGCCAGGCCGAATGCCACGGCTGCGGTCTTCTTGAGCATGCCCAACGAGTGTCCCTTCACATAAGAGATCAACACGATGTCAGATAGGACGCAACTAAGACCCGTGAAGTTGCGTGATACACGTCACCTTTGGGGAAATAGGTATCAAATCCACTCATTGGGACACTATCGTCCCGCCCGGCTCAGTTCGGCGGCGGCGTCACGGCGACCGGGCAGCGCACTTCGGCCAGCGCCGCCTGGACTACGGGCCCGACCAGCACGCCCGCCTGCCTGTGACTGCGGCCCACGACGAGCAGCGTCGCGCCCTTGGCCGACTCCACGACCATCCTGGGCGGCCGCTCGGCCTCGAAGGTGGCCGTCACGGGCACGTCCGGCCCGCAGCCGGCCAGGCGGCCTACGACGTCCCTGAAGCCCGACTCCGCCTCGGCCCGCATCCGCGCGTTGTCCACGAACGGCTCCTCGTGCCCCTGCCACACGCACGGGTCCCACCAGCCGCACACCGCCTCCACGACCCCGTCCCGCAGCGCCGCCTCGCGCACCGCGAACCCGAACGCCGCCAGGCTGGCCGGCGACCCGTCCACCCCCACCACGATCCGCCCACCACCAGCCTCCTCATCGGGGCGGGTGCCGGGCGGGTCATCGGTATGGTCATCGGGGCGGACGACGATGACGGGCGTGGGGCTGTGCGCGGGCACCTGGACGGCCGCCGAACCCACCCTGAGATCCTCGAACCCGCCCACCCCGCGCGACCCCAGCACCACCAGCTCCGCCTCCGCCGCGGCCTCCAGCAGCACCGCGGACGCGGGCCGCTTGACCAGCAGCGGCCGGACGTCCGGCGCCCCGCCCAGCGCCCGCGCCCGCCGTACGCCGTCCTCCACGACCCCGGCGGCGACCCGCTCGACCTCGGCGAGCAACGCCCGGCTGACCGCACGCAGCGGATACGGCCAGTTCCAGGCATGACACACCACCACGGCCAGCCCGCGCAGCCGCGCCTCCTCCACCGCCCACCGCAGCGCCTGCTCGCTCCCCGGCGACTCGTCGTAGCCCACCAGGACGAACCCCATGCCAGGTTTCCGCACGGCGTCCCTCCCCATGAGGTGTCCGGCCCTCAACGGGTGCGCTTCCCCGGCGACCGGCCACGACTCTCACACCATGAGAGTTTGACCCGCTGTTGGCCCGCTTCCTCCGGCCGTCCTGTGCACCGCACGCATCTCCGTCACCACGAACGCGTCCACGACATGCCTGTTGGCCAGCAGGAACCCGACGAGCCCGGCCACGGCCTGCGCGGCGGTGGCGGCCCGTACCTGCCCGCTGAGCAGGTAGACCAGCGGCGTGGACGGCTGATCAAGCGCGAACCGTCCACCGTGCCGCCGCACGTCCTTCAGTGCCGCGATCGGCATGGGCCGCTCCGAGGTGAACCACACCGCCAGCTCCCAGACCGGCGCCGCGGACCCGGCCTCGGAACTGTCGTCGTAGCACGTGACACACCCCTGGGCGGCGGACTTGCCATGCGGGCACACCCATTGGGCAGCGGCCGCAGCCGGCAACCGCCCCCCGGTCAGCTTCGCCTCACTCACATGCCGGCACGCCGGACGTACGGGCTGGTCGGGCGGACAGGGGGCGGACGGGGAGACGGAACAACAGGCGATGACAGGCACCCCTTCGCTTATGGCAGGAACGAACGATCACCAGGCGCGCTCACCGGAACAGCCGGCCGCGTATGGAACGGCCGATCAGCGGCCGAAGACGCGGAGGCGGGCGGAGGCGGGCGGAGACGCGGCCACGGATCACGCGGATGGTGTGCGGAGTGGCCGGATGGCCGCTGATCCGGACGAACCGTCCGTCGACGACCAGACGCGCCGGCACCTCTTGGAGGAACAGCCGGGCCGGTCGGAGGGAGATGAGGGAGGCGGTCGGTGAGCGGCGGTTCGGCATCGGTGTGCCGCCTGTCTCCGGCGGTCGAAGGCCGGCTGTGGCCGGGGCGACGCCGACGCGGCTGCCGGCATGCGAGATATCCCAGACTCCCCACCCTACGCCGCCCGTCCCCGCCACTCACGGCCCCACACCGTGGAAGAGCCCCGGAGAAGCACCCCTGGAGGCCGCACACGGAGGCAGCCGACGCCAGACAGGAAGAACCGGTGATGGCCGGATCCGCGCCCTGGAAGAAACGCGCCGGGCCCGCATCTTCCGCGCCTTCTTGAATAGGCCGGGCCCGCACCTTCGGCATGAGCACGCGGAGCCCGCAGCCCCGAACAGACCGGCCCCACCAGAAAACAGGCCGGGCCCGCACCCTCGGAAGGGTGCGGGCCCGGCCCGTGGATGTCTGCCGGGTCAGGCGGCGACGATGTTCTCCGCCTGCGGGCCCTTCTGGCCCTGCACGACGTCGAAGGACACCTTCTGGCCCTCGTGCAGCTCACGGTAGCCACCGTTGCTGACGATGTTGGAGTAGTGGGCGAAGACGTCGGCGCCGCCGCCGTCCTGCTCGATGAAGCCGAAGCCCTTTTCGGAGTTGAACCACTTGACGGTTCCGGAAGCCATGTCGATCTCCTTCTGAGATGTGCAGGGACGCGATCCGCACCGCGCGGATCGCCGTGTCGCCGCGATGAAAGCCCATCCGGAGATGACCGGGAAACAAAAACGCGCCTGGCGAAACTCTGCCAGACGCGCACAAAGTCTTTTTATGGGTACAACAACTGCAACATCAGTTACCCTACCACGTCCCCACCCGCGCTCCAAACCCGCGCTATTCCTCCTCGTGGACCGTGACGGCCTGTACGGCGGTCAGCAGGATCGTGTGCACAGGGGATTCGTGCCGGGTGGACGCGGAACCGTGGGCGTATTCGTCGAGCACGACGGTGTTCCGGGACCGATCCAGCTCGACGACCGCCCCCTTGAGCGACTGCCCTCCCGTCAGATGCACGGTCACCCGCTGTGATTTTCCTGTCATGCCGGACAACGTATAAACCCACACGTCCACATCGGCCATCTCTTCCTCCATGCAGACTCCGGACGGTCGCCGGTGAACGTTTCGCGGCTGATATCGGTCGTCACACCGAAAACCAGTCTATCGCCGCGTCTTCGGCCCGGCCCGGTCGCCCGTACCGGCCCCTGCCAGGGACGAACACCGGTAAAGCATTCGACACCGGTGCGGGACGCCAGCATGATGCCGGGCATGAAACGCACCGACACTCCCCCGGCGTGGGACGAGCGCGCCACGCTCACCACGTTCCTCGACTACGTCAGGGCCACCGTGCACGCCAAGTGCGAGGGCCTGGCGGAGGAGGACGCGCGCCGCGCGCCGCTGCCGACGTCGCCGCTGATGACGATGTCCGGCCTGGTGAACCACGTCCGCTGGGTCGAGTATTTCTGGTTCCAGGTGGTGTTCCTCGGCGAGGACGACCAGGGCCCGTGGACCGAGGAGGACCCCGACCGCGAGATGCGCATCGCCGTGGAGACGCCGATCGCGCAGCTGCTCGCGGAGTACGAGGCGCAGTGCGCCCGCTACCGCGAGCTGGTCACCGCCCACGACCTGGACGACCGGGCCAAGTGGGCCGGCCGCGGCAAGGACCACGTGACGCTGCGGTGGGTGCTGATGCATCTCATCGAGGAGACCGCCCGGCACAACGGGCACCTCGACATGGTGCGCGAGATGGTCGACGGAGTGACCGGCGTCTGACCGTCA
Organism: Nonomuraea sp. NPDC004580; assembly: GCF_040609855.1. Taxonomy (NCBI): domain Bacteria; kingdom Bacillati; phylum Actinomycetota; class Actinomycetes; order Streptosporangiales; family Streptosporangiaceae; genus Nonomuraea; species Nonomuraea sp. NPDC004580. The sequence goes on from NZ_JBEXLH010000029.1 coordinate 29,282, forward strand.
CGGAGCGTTCCTGACCCGGATGAGCGGCTTCGTACAGACTCAAAATCCGGAAATATGCCCCCCGCGCCGCGCACGCCCCGGCATTCCCCCAGGCTACGGGCCTGATCCGCGATCACGCGAAGAACCGAGGCCCCAAGCGCGATTGGATCACCCCGCGGGTGGGAATCCCATCACGGTACCAAGCGTTAGACACCGTGGGAGACAGACCCCCCACGCAAGGGGGCCCTGTAGGAGGCATTTAAACATGGGCGAGCGCGCGCTTCGTGGCACCCGGCTCGGGGCAACCAGCTACGAGAACGACCGTAACACGGATCTGGCCCCGCGCCAGGAGGTGTCGTACACCTGTCCGAAGGGCCATCGCTTCGAGGTTCCGCTTGCCGCCGAGGCCGAGATTCCCGCGAGCTGGGAGTGCCGCATGTGCGGCGCGACCGCGCTGCGGGTGGACGGCGAGCAGCCGGAGTCGAAGAAGACCAAGCCCCCGCGGACACACTGGGACATGCTCTTGGAGCGACGGTCCATAGAAGATCTCGAGGAGGTGCTCAACGAGCGGCTCGCCGTCCTGCGGGCTCAGCGTCGTAAGAGCGCCTGACTTCCTCTCACGGTGAAAACCCCCGGGCTCACGCCCGGGGGTTTCTCTGTGCGTGCTTCAGGAGTCGCGGTCCTCGCGGATGACCTCGCCGTGCACCACCCGGCCGCCCTGCGGCGCGCCCGGGTCACGGCCCTCGTTGCGGCCCTCGCCGCGGGCGTCGTAGCGCGGGTCGTAGTGGGCCGCGTCGGGGCCGGGGAAGCCGCCGGGCGGGAAGAGGTTCGCGTACGGGGACGACTGCGCCAAGCGCTTGATCCGGCGCTCGAAGAACCACGCCCCGAGGCGGCGCATCATCGGCCGGGTCACCGGGATCAGGCACAGCAGCCCGAACACGTCGAGGAAGAACCCGGGCGCCAGCAGCAGCGTGCCGCCGACCAGGATGATGCCGCCGTCGGCCAGCTCGCGGTCGGGCATGCGCCCGCTCTGCATGGCCTCCTGCAGCGCCCGCCACGCCCGCCGGCCCTCGCGGCGCACCAGCCACGCGCCCAGCAGGCTGTCGGCGATGAGCAGGGCGATCGTAGCCGGCCCGCCGATCACCTGACCGACCTGGATCAGCAGCCAGATCTCCAGGATGGGGATGACCAGGAAGGCCAGGAATAGCAGCAGCCGCATCGTTTCAACCCTCGATTCCGCACACGCGTCACTGCACTGGACAACGCCCGGCGCCCTCGAAGCGTTCCGCCGGCCGCCCGCCTCCGTCCCTCATGGGCCGGGCCGCACGCCGCCGCCCCCTACGCCCGGGCCGGGCGCCACCGATCGCGCGCCACCGTCCCTCAAACGCCGGGCCGCACGCCGCCGTCCTCGGCGCCCTCCTCGGCGCCCGCGCTAGTCGCGGGCGCCGCCGCCCTTGAGGCGCTTCGGGAGCCCGGTGACGCCCCACATGCCGATCCGCCACAGCGCCTCGGACATGACCTTGCCGCTCATCTTGCTTTTGCCGACCGTCCGCTCCACGAACGTGATCGGCACCTCCACCACCCGCAGCCCGTGGCGGGACGTGCGCAGCGTGAGGTCCACCTGGAAGCAGTAGCCCTGCGACTCGACGCCGGCGAAGCCCACCTTCTCCAGCGTGGCCGCGCGGTAGGCGCGAAAGCCCGCGGTCGCGTCGCGGACCGGCAGGCCGAGCATCACCCGCGTGTAGATGTTGGCGCCCTTGGACAGCAGCTCGCGCCGCTGCGGCCAGTTGACGACCTTGCCGCCGGGCACGTAGCGGGAGCCGATGGCGAGGTCGGCGCCCTCGGCCAGCGCCTCGAGCAGCTTCGGCAGTTCCTCCGGCTGGTGCGAGCCGTCGGCGTCCATCTCGACCAGGACGTCGAAGCCCTCGTCGAGCCCCCAGCGGAACCCGGCGATGTAGGCGGCGCCCAGCCCCTGCTTGCCCGGCCGGTGCAGCACGTGCACCTGATCGTCGTCGGCGGCGAGGGTGTCGGCCACCTCGCCGGTGCCGTCGGGGCTGTTGTCGTCGGCGACCAGCACATGGGCCTCGGGCACGGCCGCGCGTACGCGCTGGACGATCGCCGGCAGGTTGTCGCGCTCGTTGTACGTCGGCACGACGACGAGCACCCGGCCGAGACTCTCCATCATCCGTCGTTCCTCATCCGATCGCCTCGCCGCCTGCCACGCCACGCGGCGAACCCGGCCGCCGCCGCTCCCATCACCATCAATGCCCATTCAGGAAGAGCGCCCACCTTTGTGGCGATTGTCTCCTGCGTGCGTACGGGCACCTTGACCACGTTCATGTCAGCGACAAGCTCGCGGGTCTGCCAGGAGACCTTACCCTCAGGCGTCACGTAGGCGGAGATCCCGGTCGTGGCGGCGGTGACCACGGCCCTGTTGTGCTCGACCGCGCGCAGCTTCGACATGGCGAGCTGCTGGGACGGCAGGTTGGACAGGGCGTAGCTGGCGTTGTTGGTCTGCACGACGAGCGGGGTGCCGCCGGCGCGCACGGTGCCGCGCACGGTGTCGTCGTAGGCGACCTCGTAGCAGTTGACGGCGCCGATGGTGACCGGCCCCATCTTCAGGTCGCCCGGCTTGGTGCCGGCGATGGACTGGCGGCCGACGAGGCCGGCCCGCTCCCACAGCGCCAGCACGATCTCCTTGAACGGGGTGTACTCCCCGAACGGCACCAGGTGCTGCTTGTCGTAGTGGGCGCCGGGGCCGGTGACCGGGTCCCAGACGAGGCTGCGGGTGGCGCGGTTCGCCTCGCCGATGGCCACGACCGCGCCGACCAGGGTGGGCACGCCGACGTCCTGCACGGAGTCGTGGATGATCTGGCGGGCGTACGGGTCGCGGTAGGGGTCGATGTCGGTGGAGTTCTCCGGCAGGACCACGATGTCGGGCTTGGGCAGCTTGCCGTCGCGTACGGCCTGGGCCAGGCGCTTGGTCTCGTTGGCGTGGTTGCGCAGCACGACGGCGGGCTCGTCGCCGAGCGCGTACATGCCGCGGCCGGGGACGTTGCCCTGCACGACGCCGACGTTGATCGAGCGGCCCTCGTCACCGAACCTCGGCACCGCGAGCCCCAGCACGGGCACGGCCACCGCCAGCCCGACCGGCACGGCCCTGGCCACCGCCCTCGCGGGCCGGTTGAGCACCGCGTACGCCAGCAGCGCGCCGCACACCGTGACCGCGAACGACACCAGCGGCGCGCCACCGAGCGCGGCGTACGGCGTGAACGGCGACTCGCCCTGGCTGAAGGCCGCCCGCGCCCACGGGAACCCGCCGATGGGCACCAGGCCGCGCGCCCACTCCATGAGCACCCACAGGCCGCCGAACCACAGCGGCCAGGCGCGCAGCCGGAACACCAGCGCCGCCAGCGCGGCCATGGCGGCGTAGAAGAAGCTCTCGGTGGCGACCAGCATGATCCACACGTCGTCGCCGATCGTGCGCACCCAGGCGACGGTGGGCAGCAGGAACACCGCCGCCGCGAGGTAGCCGATCCAGGCGGCGCGGCGGGGGCGGGTGCCGTGGATGGAGGCGGCGATCAGGCCGATGCCGAGCGGCGCGCACAACCACCAGTCGAGCGGCGGGAACGCCAGGAACAGCGCGAACCCACCGGCCCCGGCCGCCACGATCCGCGCGGCCAGCACCCGCCGGCTCTCCCCCCGCACCGGCACGCCCGGCCCGGACGGAGACTCGCCGGACGCCGCGGGCTGCGGCTCGGGCTGCGGCTCGGGCTGCGGCTCAGCGGGCATTGCGGCGGTGGCGGGCTCCCCGGCCGTCGCGGAGGCGGAGGCGGTGCCGTCGGTGGCCGTGCCGTCGGTGGGCGTGCCGGTAGAGACCCGCCCGGACGCGGGCGGGGGATTCGTTCGGTCCTGAACCACTCCGGGGTCTCCTCGCCACCTCGCAAACGCCTGCTTGCGAAAACGCTACCGCCCTCGGGCCGCACTCAGGTCGGCACACCCCGCAGAAGATCGAAGAAGGGGAAAGACGGCAGGGCGGTCCCGCGGCGATGAAGGCGGGACCACCCGGCGCGTCGGCGGTCCTGGAGCACGGGAACGGGAAGAGGGCCCGGAAACCCTTCGGACCGGACCCGTCTCGTCGGCGGCGAGCGCGGAATTCCGTTGTCTACTGGGCTCCCGGACCCGTCCCGGGTCCAACCCCCCGCCCGGTTGGGGTGCCCCGACTCGACGGACCGACGGCCCTGCACCTGGCTGTGTGGACGGAGTCGCGCTCCGTCACGGACGCAGGATCCGGCGATGTCAGAGACGGCCAACCGGCCAAGTCCCGTGCTGGACTGCGCAGCAAACTACCGACTCCACCTCAGATGTCAACCGTGTCCCGATCAGCAGAAACATCAAGTTTTCGCAGCTAGGACATGTTTGACCGGTGGCTTCAAAGCAGGTCAAAGGCCATTAGCGGGCTCCGGCGAGCGGCTTGGCAAGTCCCGCAACGCGGGCGACAGCGGGCGCTCGTGGACGACCCCGAGCCGTTGCGTCGCACGCGTGAGAGCAACATACAGGTCGCTCGGCCCGCGTGGCGACTGGGCGGCGATGAGGTCGGGTTCGGCGACGATGACGGAGTCGAACTCGAGCCCCTTCGCGTCGGTCACTCCCATGACGGCCACGGGCGCGTCGAGCGCCTCGGTACCCCTGCCCCGCCCGGCGCCCGGCGTGACGACGGCGGCGCCTGACACGGCGGCGGCGAGCCGGGCGCCGAGCTCGGGCACCAGGTCGTCGGGCGCGACCACGGCCACCTTGCCGCCGTCGGCCGCCTCGGCGGCGACCAGCTCGGGCAGCGCGGCGAGCGGCGCCGACCAGGGCCGGGTGCCGGCCTCGCGGACGGACAGGGGGGCCCGCAGGCCGGGGTCGATGGTGGCCAGGACGCGGGCGGCGACGTCCATCAGCTCGACCGGGGTGCGGTAGTTGACGGTCAGCTGCTCCTGACGCCAGCGCCCGGCGACGTACGGGTCGAGCACCTCGGCCCAGGAGCGGGCCCCCGCCGCCGAGCCGGTCTGGGCGATGTCGCCGACGATGGTCATGGACCGGGTCGGGCAGCGCCGCATGACGGCCCGCCAGGCCATTGGCGACAGCTCCTGCGCCTCGTCCACGATGATGTGCCCGTAGGCCCAGGTGCGGTCGGCGGCGGCGCGCTCGGCGGTGGTGAGGTAGGGGCCGTCGCCGCGCTGGCGCTCGGCGAGCCGTTCGGCCTCCATGACGTCGGACAGGCCCGTGAGCTCCAGCACCTCGCGGGCGTAGGCCAGCTCGGCCTCGCGCTCGTTCTCGGCGGCCCGTCTGGCGGCGGCCAACTCCTCCTCGGCCTGCATGGCGGTGGCGCGCAGCACCTGCTCGTCGATGTCGCCGAGCAGCTCGGCGGCCTCGTCGAGGAGCGGGACGTCGGACTCGGTCCACTCGCCGCCGTCGCGGCGCAGCAGCCGGCGTTCCTCGGGGGTGAGGGCGGAGGCGGCGTGGCCGAGGCGCTCGGCGGAGCCGTACAGGCCGAGCAGGAGGCCCTGGGGCGTCAGGTAGGGCCACAGGCGGTTGAGCGCGGCCTTGACGACCGGCTCGGTGCGCAGGTCCTCGCGCAGGTCGGCCAGCTCGTCGTCGTCGATGAGGCCCTTGCCGATCTTGCGGGCCTGCTGCCTGGCCAGCGCGGTGAGCAGCGAGCGCACGAAGACGGCGCGGGCCTGGTTGTGGGGGCGGCGCGAGCGGCCGGCCTTGTTCTTGGCGTTGTCGAGCATCTGCCGGTCGATGGTGAGCGTGATGCGGCCGACCTGCAGCTCGATCGGCTTGCGCGGGACGCGCTGCCGGTCGCGTACGGCCTTGGCGATCACGTCGGCCATCCGCACGTCGCCCTTGAGCGCGGCCACCTCGGGGCGGTCGCGCTTGGTGGCGGTGACGCCGGGGTAGAGCTCGCCGATCGTGGACAGCAGCACGTCGGTCTCGCCGAGCGAGGGCAGCACCTGCTCGATGTAGCGCAGGAAGGTGAGGTTGGGGCCGAGGATGAGCACGCCGCGCCGCTCGAGGCGCTCGCGGTGGGTGTAGAGCAGGTACGCGGCCCTGTGCAGGGCCACGACGGTCTTGCCGGTGCCCGGTCCGCCCTGCACCACGAGCACCCCGTTGAGGTCGCCGCGGATGACGCGGTCCTGCTCGGACTGGATGGTGGCGACGATGTCGCGCATGCGTCCCGTGCGCCGCTCGTCGAGCGCGGCGAGCAGCGCGGCCTCGCCGTTGAGCGTGGCGCGGTCATCGTCGGTGAGCGCGTCGAGGTCGAGCAGGTCGTCGTCCACGCCGATGACGTCGCGGCCCCTGGTCTGCAGGTGGCGGCGGCGGGTGACGCCCATGGGGGCGGTGGGGGTGGCGCGGTAGAAGGGCTGCGCGACGGGCGCCCGCCAGTCGATGAGCAGGCGGCGCTGGTCGTCGTCGGTCATGCCGATCTTGCCGATGTAGAGGCGGCCTTCGTCGACGTGGTCGAGCCGGCCGAAGGCGAGACCGCGTTCGACCGCCCAGAGCCTGGCGAGGCGCGAGGCGTACATGTCGGCGAACGTGTCGCGCTCCGACCTGTTCTGCATCGTGCCGACGGCTCCTGTGGCCAGCACCTCCTTGAGCTGCCGCTGGGTGCGCTCGCGAAGCGTGTCGAGGCGGTCATAGAGACGGGTGAGGTACGCCTGCTCTTTTGCCAGTTCGGTTTGACGCGTTGCCGCCTGACCGTTAATGTGGTTAATGAGACACTCCGGGCCATTCTGCTTGTTGTTGCGACAAACGCCGACATTAGCACGCCTGCTCTAGCAGTCTCGTCACTTTCCTCCTTTCCTGGTCACGTCTTGGTTTCACCTCTTGACCGTCTTGCCGGGGTCTTCTTATGGTCATCGCGAGTTAGGAAAGTTTCCTAACTCATGCGAAGGAGACACCGTGAGCGGCCCGGTTCCGGGAACACCCAGTCTGCTACGTGCCATCAATGATCGCGCGGCGTTGCAGGCGCTCCTGGAGCGCGGCCCGCTGACCAGGCCCGAGATCGGCGCGCTCACCGGCCTGTCCAAGCCCACGGCCTCCCAGCTCCTGCTCAGGTTGCAGCAGGCGGGGCTGGTCGTGCAGGACGGCGTCAGGGAGGGCCTGCCGGGCCGTACGGCCGAGGTCTACCGGATCAACCCGGAGGCCGCGTACGTGGCCGCTCTCGACGTCACCCCTGCCCGCATCGAGGCGAAGGTGGCCGACATCACCGGCACGGTCGTCGGCGAGCACGTGCTGCCGACCCCGCGCCGGCCGCACGGCGAGCTGGTGGACCGGCTGGCCGCCGCGCTGAGAGGCGCGAACCCGCCGGACAAGCCGCGCAGGGTGGTGAGCAGGGTGGTGATCGGCGTGCAGGCCGCGATCGACCCGGCCACCGGCAGGCTCGGCTACGCCGCCGCCAAGGACGTGCCGGGCTGGCAGCTGCCCGACCTGGTGCCCACGCTCAGCGCCGGGCTCGGCGCGCCGGTGGACGTCGAGAACAACGTCAACCTGGTGGCGGTGGCCGAGCAGGCGCACGGCGCGGCGCGCGGCCAGCGGGACTTCGTGCTGCTGTGGGCCGACGAGGGCATCGGCTCGGCCATCGTGCTGGGCGGGCGCATGCACCGGGGCGCCACCGGCGGCGCGGGCGAGGTGGGCTACATGCCGACCCCCGGCGCGCCGACGGCCCGCGAGGCGGGCCGCTACGCCAATCACGGCTACCAGGCGCTGACCGGCGGCCCTGCCGTGCTCAAGCTGCTGCGCTCGTACGGCGTGCGCGGCTCCGACTTCCGCCAGGCCGTCGCGGGCGCCGTACGCGCGGCGGCCGGCACCGGGAAGAAGGCCGACGACGCCAGGGCCGGGCTGCGCGACGTCGCCGCCCGCCTGGCCGTTGGCCTGGCGGCCATCACCTCGGTCGTCGATCCCGGCCTGATCGTGCTGACCGGCGGCGTGGTGCTGCCGGGCGGCGAGACCCTGCGCGAGCTGGTCGAACACGAGCTGCACGCGCTGACCATCCCCCAGCCCCCCGTCCGCCTGTCGAGCGTCGAGGGCAACCCCGTGCTCGCCGGCGCACTCGACCTCGGCCTCGCCGCCGTCCGCGACGAGGTGTTCCGTTCAACCGTCCCGTCATGATGGATGGCAGGAGGCACCCCCCGTGCGCTTCGTCCCTCTTGTGGTCGCCGCCGCCCTGGCGCTGACCGCGTGCACCGCCGGTAAGGAGGCGGGCCCGTCGCTCGGCGCCCGTCCTTCGAGCTCCGCTTCCCAGGCCCTTTCCCCCGCCACGCTGGAGCTGTGGCACGGCTTCTCGACCGACGCCGAGGTCAAGGCGTTCGAGGACGCCATCGCCGGCTTCAGGAAGAAGTTCCCGCAGATCACCGTCAAAGCCGTCAAGGGCGTCCAGGACGACCAGATCACCCAGGCCATCAGGGGCGGTGACGCGCCCGACGTGGCGGCCTCGTTCACCACCGACAACGTGGCACAGTGGTGCAGGTCGGGATCGTTCCAGGACCTTACGCCGGTCATCGAGCAGGACGGCGTGGACCTGTCGGTGCTGCCCGCCGCCGCGCGGTCCTACACCGCCTACGAGGGCAGGCAGTGCACGCTGCCGCTGCTCGCCGACGCGTACGGCCTCTACTACAACAAGGCCCTGATGAAGGGCGAGCAGCCGCCGAAGACGCTGAGCGAGCTGACCGCGCTGGCCAAGAAGCTGACCGTGCGCGACGACAAGGGCGAGATCAAGGTCGCCGGGTTCATCCCGAGCGTCCAGTACTACGAGAACAGCATGAGCCACCTCGGCCCGATGGTCGGCGCGAAGTGGTACAACGACGACGGCACCTCGGCCATCGGCTCCGACCCGGCCTGGAAGAAGCTGCTGACCTGGCAGAAGGAGCTGGTCGACTGGTACGGCCACGACAAGCTCGACCGCTTCCGCAAGGGACTCGGCGACGAGTGGAGCGCCGAGCACCCCTTCTACAAGGGCAAGGTCGCGATGGTGCTGGACGGCGAGTGGCGCAACGCCATGATCGCCGATGAGGCGAAGGACCTCGACTACGGCACCGCTCCCCTTCCGGTCGCCGACGACCGCCCCGACCTGTACGGCAGCGGCTTCACCGCCGGCACGGTCATCGGGGTGCCGAAGGGCGCCGAGCACCCGCAGCACGCCTGGGAGCTGGTCAAGCACCTGACGATGGACACCGAGTCGCTGGTGACGCTGTCGAACGCGCTGCGCAACGTCCCCACGACCAAGGCGTCGATGGAGTCGCCCGATCTGGCCAAGGACCCGAACTTCGCCACCTTCCTCGGCGTCTTCGCCCACCCGAAGACCACGACCCTGCCCGCGAACGTCAACAGCGTCTTCAACCAAGAGGCGTTCTCCTCCTTCGCCGTCAAGTGGGAGAAGGGCGACGTACCGGACCTGGACGCCGGGCTCAAGGGCGTGGACAAGGCCATCGACGACAAGCTGAAGCTGTCCGGGGGCTGAGGTGGCCGCCGTGACCTCCGTACCGCTGCGGCGGCGGCACGGCGAGGGACTGCGCGCGCTGGTGTGGCTCGCGCCGTGGCTCGCCGGTGTGTCGATCTTCTTCGTCTATCCGCTGCTGTCGACGGTGTACTTCTCCTTCCACCGCTACGACCTCTACACGCTTGAGTTCATCGGCCTGGACAACTGGCGTTACCTGCTGGAGGATCCGCGGGTGCCGACGTCGGCGGCCAACACGCTGTGGCTGGTGCTCATCATGGTCCCCGCGACCGTGCTGTTCGCGCTGGCGCTGGCCCAGCTCGTGGTGCGGCTCAAGGCGGGCACCGGCCTGTTCAGGACGATCTTCTACCTGCCCTCGCTGGTGCCCATGGCGGCCGGGACGATCACGTTCGTGTTCCTGCTGAACCCCTCGACAGGGCCGATGAACCAGGTGCTGGCCGTCTTCGGGATCGAGGGGCCCGACTGGTTCGGCGACCCCGGCTGGGCCAAGCCGAGCCTGACGCTGCTGTCGCTGTGGGGCTGCGGCCAGCTCGCCGTGATCTTCATGGCGGCGCTGCTGGACGTCCCCAGGCACCTGTACGAGGCGGCCGCCATCGACGGCGCCGGCCCCTGGCGGCAGTTCCGCAGCGTGACCCTGCCGACGATCGCGCCCGTGCTGATGTTCGCCCTGGTCACGAACGTCATCTACGCCCTGCAGTACTTCAGCCAGGCGATGATCGCCTCCCGGGTCGCCTCGGGCGCGACCGACTCGCCCGGCAGCTCGTTCACCCCCGGCTATCCGGACGAGTCGCTGCTCACGCTGCCGCAGTGGCTCTTCCACGCCGGGTTCCGCGACTACACCATGGGCTACGCCTGCGTGCTCGCGCTGCTGCTGTTCGCCACGTCGATGATCTTCACGCTGATCCTGCTGCGGCACTTCCGCCGGGCCGAGGAGGTGTCATGAGCGCGACCATGACCGCGCCGCCCCGCCCCGCGCCGGGGGGCCCGGGCGCGCCCGGCGCGCGCCGCGCCGGGCTCAGGGCGCGCCGGCGGCGGGTGCTGGTGTGGATCGCCACGCACGCGCTGGCCGTGGCGCTGGCGCTGATGTTCCTCGCCCCCATCGCCTTTATCGCGCTGACCGCGCTGATGACCGACGAGCAGGCGCTGACCAGCGACCTGTGGCCGCGCGAGTGGAACTGGGAGAACGTCGCGCTGGTCTTCGAGAAGTCGATGCTGCTGCGCTGGGCGGGCAACACGCTGCTGTACGCGGCGCTCGGCACGCTGTTCACCGTGGTGTCGTCGGTGCCGGTGGCCTACGCACTGGCCAGGTTCCGCTTCCGCGGCAGGCGGGCGGCGTTCCTGCTGGTCGTCACCACCATGATGCTGCCGCCACAGGTCGTCGCGGTGCCGGTCTATCTGGTGTGGGCGCGGCTCGGGCTGACCGACGGCCTGTGGCCGCTGATCCTGCCGCTGCTGCTCGGCGACGCGTTCTCGATCTTCCTGCTGCGGCAGTTCCTGCTCACCATCCCGCGCGACTACACCGACGCGGCCAGGGTGGACGGCTGCTCCGACCTCAGGACGCTGCTGCGGGTCATCCTGCCGATGGCCCGCCCCGCCGTGGCGGCGGTCGCGCTGTTCCAGTTCTTCTACTGCTGGAACGACTATTACGGCCCGCTGCTGTACGCCGGCGTCGAGCAGGAGAGCCTGACGCTGTCGCTCGGCCTGGCCACGTTCAAGGCGTTCCACAGCGTGCAGTGGAACCTCACCATGGCGGCCACCCTGCTGGTGACCGCCCCGGTGATCATCGTGTTCTTCTTCGCCCAGCGGGTCTTCATCGAGGGCGTGACGTTGACGGGAGTGAAGGGTTGAGGATCGCCGTGGTCGGGGGCGGCTCGACGTACACACCGGAGCTGGTGGACGGGGTCGCGCGGCTGCGCGGCGAGCTGCCGGTGACGGAGCTGGCGCTGATCGACCCCGACGCGAAGCGGCTCGACCTGGTGGCGGGGGTCTCGCGGCGCATGCTGGCGCACGCGGGACACCCGGCGCGGGTGCTCGCCACGTCCTCGGTCGAGGAGGGCGTGGCGGGGGCGCGGGCGGTGCTGTTCCAGCTGCGGGTGGGCGGGCAGGCGGCCCGCGACGTGGACGAGACGCTGCCGCTGCGCTGCGGCTGCGTGGGGCAGGAGACGACGGGTGCGGGCGGGCTGGCCAAGGCGTTGCGCACGGTGCCGGTGGTGCTGGAGATCGCCGACGTCGTCCGCTCCGTCGCCCCCGACGCGTGGATCGTGGACTTCACGAACCCCGTCGGCATCGTCACCAGGGCGCTGCTGGACGCCGGGCACCGCGCGATCGGGCTGTGCAACGTGGCCATCGGCCTGCAGCGCCGCTTCGCCGCCTGGCTGGGCGCCGACCCCGCCCGCGTGTCGCTCGGGCACGTCGGGCTGAACCACCTCACCTGGGAACGTTCCGTGCTCCTCGACGGCGAGGACGTGCTGCCCGCGCTGCTGCGCGAGCACGGCGACGAGCTGGCGGAGAGCCTCGGCCTGCGCCCGGGACTGCTGCGGCGGCTCGGCGTCGTCCCCTCCTACTACCTGCGTTACTTCTACGCCCACGACGCCGTGGCGCGCGAGCAGCGCTCGAAGCCGTCGCGGGCGGCCGAGGTGGCGGACATGGAGGCGCGGCTGCTCGCCCTGTACGCCGACCCCGCCGTGGTCACCAAGCCCGAGCTGCTGTCCGAGCGCGGCGGCGCCTTCTACTCCGAGGCGGCGGTGGCGCTGATCGCCTCGCTGCTCGGCGACCGGGGCGACACGCAGGTGGTGAACGTGCGCAACGACGGGACGCTGCCGTTCCTCGGCGACGAGGCGGTGATCGAGGTGCCCGCCGCCGTCACCGCCTCCGGGGCCGTGCCGCTGCCGGTCGCGCCGGTCGAGCCGCTGTTGGCCGGGCTGATCGCGCACGTGTCGGCGTACGAGACGCTGGCCCTGGACGCGGCCCTGCACGGCGGCGCGGACCGCGTGCGTGACGCGCTGCTCGCCCATCCGCTCATCGGGCAGGACGAGACCGCGGAGGAGCTGGCCGGGCTGCTGCTGGCGGCCAACCGCGCACACCTGCCCTGGGCGGCGTCCCGGTGAGCCGGCTCGTGCTGGCCGTGGACGGCGGCAACAGCAAGACCGACGTGGCCGTGGTGTCGGAGCACGGCGAGGTGCTGGGGGCGGGCCGCGCGGGCGGGTTCGCGCCGCAGCGCGACGGCGTGGCGGCGGCCGTGGACGTGATCGCGGCGGCGCTGGCCGCGCTGCCCGCCGGGGTGCCGCGCGACGGGTACGCCCACGTGTCGGCCTGCCTGGCCGGGGCGGACCTGCCGGTCGAGGAGGAGGCGCTGGCCGCCGAGCTGGCCGCCAGGGGCCTGGGGGCGGACGTGGTGGTGCGCAACGACACGTTCGCGCTGCTGCGGGCCGGCGCGTCCGGGCCGTGGGGGGTGGCGGTGGTGTGCGGGGCCGGGATCAACGCCGTCGGCGTCGCGCCGTCCGGCGCGGTGGCCCGCCTGCCCGCGCTCGGGCGGCTCAGCGGCGACTGGGGCGGCGGGCAGGACCTCGGCGAGGAGGCGCTGTGGCACGCCGTACGCGCCGAGGACGGACGAGGCCGGCCCACCGCGCTGGCCCGCCTCGTCACCACGCACTTCGGCACGGCCACGGTCGAGGAGCTGGTGCTGGCCGTGCACTTCGGGCTGGTCGACGGCGACCGGCTGCACGAGCTCGCGCCCGGCCTGCTGGCGGCGGCCGGCGACGGCGACCCGGTGGCCAGGGAACTGGTCGAGCGGCAGGCCGAGGAGGTGACCGTGCTGGCCGAGGTGTGCCTGCGCCGGCTCGGGCTGCTGGAGAGGCCCGTGGAGGTGGTGCTCGGCGGCGGGCTGCTGACCGCGCGCGACCCGCTGATGACGAAGCTGCTGGAGGCGGGGTTCGCACTGCGGGCGCCGCACGCCGAGCCGGTGGTGGCCGACCGGCCGCCGGTCATGGGGGCGGCGCTGCTGGGCCTGGAACGGCTGGGCGCCGCCAAGGGGGCCTTGACGGCGCTGTCCACGGCCTACGGTCCTCGCTGAGGCCGGTCAGGCGCCTTCGGCGGCCATCGGCGCCTCGCCCGCGACGTCGGGGGCGCGGTGCTCGTAAGGGGTGCTGAGCACGACCGTGGTGCGGGTCGAGACGTTGGCCGAGGCGCGGATCTGCTGCAGCAGGTCCTCCAGCGCGACCGGCGAGGCCACCCGCACCTTGAGTATGTAGCTCTCGTCGCCGGCCACGCTGTGGCATGCCTCGATGGCCGTCAGGTGGGCCAGCCGCTCTGGGGCGTCGTCGGGCGCGGCCGGGTCGATCGGCTTGATGGACACGAACGCGGTCAGCGGCAGCCCCACCGCGTCGTGGTCGATGATCGCGGCGTATCCGCGGATCACACCGCGCTTCTCCAGGCGGCGTACGCGCTGGTGCACCGCCGAGACGGACAACCCGGTCTCCCTGGCCAGGTCGGTGAAGCTCATGCGGCCGTCACGGGCCAGCAGCGTGACGATGCGGCGGTCGATCTCCTCCATCGGTCAAAGGTAGCCGGTCATGGTCACGACATGGTCCCGACCGGAGACGCTCCCCTGCGCATCGCGTGCTCGACGAGCGTGATGAGCACCTCCTTGCCCGAATCGCGGCGGCGGGCGTCGCAGCGCACGATCGGGATGTCCGCCGCCAGGCCGATGGCCGAGCGCACGTCGCCGACGGTGAAGGGGCTGGTGCCCTCGAACTGGTTGAGCGCCACGACGAACGGCTGGTCGCGCTTCTCGAAGTAGTCGACGGCGGGGAAGCAGTCGTCGAGGCGGCGGGTGTCGGCCAGCACGACGGCGCCGAGCGCGCCCATGGCCAGCTCGTCCCAGACGAACCAGAACCGTTCCTGGCCCGGCGTACCGAACAGGTAGAGCATGTAGTCGTTGCGGATCGTGATGCGCCCGAAGTCCATCGCCACGGTGGTGGTGAGCTTGCGCTCCACGCCCGACAGGTCGTCGATGTGCGTGCCCACCTGGGTGAGCGCCTCTTCCGTGCGCAGTGGCCTGGTCTCGGAGACGGCACCGACCATGGTGGTCTTGCCCGCGCCGAAGCCCCCGGCGATCAAGATCTTGATCGCTGTCGGCAGCCGCCAACGGTCTGAGCGACCGAATTCCATCCAGCACCGCCCGTACAATTCCCGCGCATGCGCGACCCCGCCCCTGAGGTGCCGTGGTCAGTGGCACCTGTCAAGGAAAGCTGTGAAGGTCGATCCGCATGCCTGGCATCGAGACACCCTAGCAACGCCACATTTTCCACTCAAGCCGCAATCTTTTACAAGAATGAAAATGTCACAGTTTGTGACGGGACGCCCGCTTATTCGGCGATCTAACAGGCAAAGAGTCAAGTTTGTCTGTCATGTATTCAGACGAGTACTTTACGCTGGCGGGTGAAAGCCCGAAACGCCGGTGAATCCGGCGTGGAAGCCGAGCTGTCTGTGCAGGTAGAAGGCCGTGCGGGGGCTGTGGGCGCGTACCGGCTCTATCAGCTCCTGCGCCCTGCGGGCCAGCTCGGTCATCGCGGCCGTCACCTGCGAGCGCTCCACGCCGAGGGCGAGCACGTTCAGGTCGCCCCAGCTCAGGTCCCGCCGGTACGTCACGACGTCCCCGAGCAGGTGCAGGTAGCGCTGCACCTGCCGGCTGACCGCGCGCAGCTCCTCCAGGTGGGCCTTCGACCAGTCGTCGGCCGTGTAGATCCAGTGGCACAGGTCCACGAAGCAGGAGCCGCGGCTGTCGGCGTTCTCGACATAGTGGGCGAGCGAGGGCGTCGCGTGCGCGTCCCGCCAGGCCCAGGCCCGCGCCATGCCCTCCAGCATGCGGGCGAGCTGGTCGGCCCAGATGTCCTGCAGGTGGCCGAACTCCTTGACGGTGCCCAGCTCGTCGCGCAGGTCGGCGAGGAAGCGCGAGACCGCCGAGCGGGGCGCCGCACCCCCCGCGACGTCCAGGCACTCCTTCGCCAGGCGGTCGACGTGGGAGCGGGTGAGCGCGGCGTGGTCGACGATCCTGTCCACGGCGAGGACCCACAGGGCGGCCCGGTTGACGACCTTGAGCCGGTGGGCGCCGGCCCAGGGGGCGCTGAACGCGGTGGACAGCGTGAGGGCGTGGAAGAGGTCGGTGGTGAAAACGGCAGCGGGGAACAACCCGCCGTACATTTCGGCGCACCGCCGCAGATCTCTGCCGCATTCGGCGGCCATTGCGCACGTCTCGCCGAGCTCGAACGCCTCGTCCAGCTCGTCGCCCGGCATCCTAGGGCCGCTCGACCGGCTCGCGGATCATGCCCGACGACCCCCATTTCCCCTGGATATGCACCTGCCACGGCAATTGTTTCATGATCACGCGGTATCGATCAAGGTATCAGCTGCCTGGCCGGGCGGGCGCGTTCGCCTCTCCCCCAAGCCAGCCGCGTGAAGTTCGGCGGTCAGGGCGACGCGGGAGCCGATGCCGAGTTTCGTATAGATCTTGCCGATGTGGTACTCCACGGTCTTGACGCTGATGAGCAGCTTCCTGGCGATCTGCCGGTTCGTCAGCCCACCGGCCACCAGCATGGCCGTGCTCAGCTCCTGCGGGGTGAGCCCCAGCCGTACGGTGGCGGGCGGCTCCAGCCCGCACGCCTCCAGCTCGTGCGCACACCGCTCGGCCCGCGACCGCGCGCCGAGCCGCTGGAAGATCTCCCGAGCCGCCCCCAGCCGCTCGGCCGCCGCCCGCCGCCGCCCGGTCCTCCGCAGCAGCCGTCCCAGGTCGAGCAGCACCTTGCCCTCCTCGAACGGCCACACCCCCGCCGCCATCCCCAACGCCCGCGAGAACTCCGCTTCCGCCTCTTTTGGAACGTTCCCGGCCACGAGCATCAACCCCCGCAACCGCCCCACCTCAGCACCCACCCGACCTTCGTCCGCAGCAAGGACTTGCTCCGCCCCGCCCGGCCGGTCCTCGGCGCGGCGCCGGCCTGAGGCGGGCACGCGCTCCGTGCCGCCCGGCCGGCCCTGAGAGTGTCTCTCGTACGCGGCGAGCAGCCGCTCCGCCTCTTCCACCCGGCCGTCGGCGACGAGGGCCTCGATGCGTCCAGGCCGCGGGTCGGGCGTGAACAGCGCCCCGCACCCGGGGTCACCGCACTCGCCCTCCGGGAGCGTGCCCGCGCCGAGCGAGGCCAGGGCGAGCTCGGCCTGCCGCTCTCCCAGGGCGTGCCGCATCCCGCGGGCGGTCGTGGCGGCGGACGTGGCGTGCGCGAGCGCCCGTTCGTGCTCGCCCTTGGCCGCGAGCGGGGCCACACAGGCCACCTCCAGCAGGGGCAGCAGCCAGCGCTGGCCGAGCGCCGTGGCCTCGGCGAGAGCATCCTCGGCCGCGGCCACCGCCTCATCCCATCGCGCCATCCCGTGATCGGCGACGGCCAGCAATCCGGCGGCCAGCAGCCGATGCTGCGCCAAGGTCCCGGCCGCCCCCACCACCCGCCTGAGCGCACTCCCAGCCGCACCCACCGCTCCCTGCTGGAGCGACGCCACCGCACCGGCCAGCCCGTCGTCCGACGCCAGGCCTGCCTCGGGCGACGCGACGCATGGGAGGGCCTGGGCCAGAGCCATGACGTCGTGAGGGCGGGCGGCCGGGCTCTGGATGGGCTGGTCGATCGACCGGCGGGCCCATGTCACCGCCTCCACGGGGTCGCCTGTCACCAGGTGCAGCCAGGCCAGTTGCTCGGCGACGTCGGCGGCGTGCCCCGGCTCGGCGTGCCGCCACGCCTCGGACAGCAGCTCGTACGCCGCCTCGAAGCGCCCGGCGGCCAGGGCGAGCCGGCCCAGCACGTACCGGCGGGCGGGGCGCGGGTCGGTGTTGCGCGCGGCGGCGAGCCGGGCGGCGTGCAGCACGTCGCCGCCGATGAGCACATGTTCCAGGACGGCCGTACGCCGCTCGTCGCGCCTCCCGGCCGGCTCGGTGAGCCCGGCGGCCAGGTCGAGATGGGCGGCGGCCTCCCGCCAGAGCCCGTGCTGCGCGGCCTTGCCGGCGAACCCCGCCAGTTCCTCGGCCAGCTCCCCGTCCGGCCCGAACGCGGCGGCGGCGCGATGCCGCAACGCCGCACCGGTGTCGTCGGCCGCCCCTGCGGCTGCCAGGTGCAGGCGGGCCCTGGCGACAGGCCCGATGCCGTCGTAGGCCGCCGCCCTGGCGAGCGGCTCCGGGAAGTCGACCAGCCGCCCACCCACCTCCCGCAGCAGCCCGGCGGCCACGGCCTCCTCCAGAGCCTCCAGCGGCACACCGACACCCCCAGCGCCGCCGTCGGCCACAGGTTCAGCCACAGTCCCAGCCACAGTCCCAGCCACAGTCCCAGCCACGGTCGCGGCCACGTGCAGCGGTGTCGGCCCGCCCAGCACCGCGCACGCCGCCACCAGCCGCGCGGTGTCGGGCCCGCAGGCGCGCAGCCGCCGCTCGAAGCCCCTGCGGTACGTCACCGGCGCAGACAACCGCGCCCCGGGATCGTCCAGCATGCCGTGGGGCAGCGTGCCCAGCAACTCACTGACGTGCAGCGGATTGCCCAGGGTGTGCTCCCACAACCGCCGCACCGCCCCCGCCCCGAGCCGCTCCGACGGGCGGCTGCGCTCAGGGACCGCACCCGCGCTCGCCCCGGCCTCCGGCCACGAGAGCAGGGCGGCGAGGGCGTCGGGCGTCAGGCCCCCGAGGGTCAGGCGCAGGGTGGAGTCGCCGGTGAGCGACCGGCGCAGCCCCTCAGGCAGCCACGGGTCGGAAACATCGCGACACGCGACGATGACGAGGACCCGTCCCGCCCGCAGGCGCCGCAGCACGTACGCGAGAGCCCGCAACGACGCCCGATCAACCCACTGCGCGTCGTCCACGACCACGACGCACCCCCGCTCGGCCACCCGCGAAAGAGCCGCGCACACCATCTCCCCGGCGGCACCTGCACCGCAGCGCCCAGAGCCAGGAGTCCTGGTACGGCCCGCACGGAAACGGTCCTGAGGAGCGACGACGCCCGCGCCGGCGAGCGCGGCAAGGGCCGCCCCGCCCTCGAAGGCACCCGCATCGAGCGGCCCGACGCCCAAAACGTGAGCGGCCTCATACGCGAGTTGGCGCACGACGCCGAGCCGGAGCCCGCGTTCGCCCTCGGCACCGCTCACCGCCAGCGTGCTGACGCTCACCGCGCTGCTCACCGCCGGCGCGCCGACGCCCTCGGCGCCGCTCACCGCCGGCGTGCTGATGCCCTTCGCGCCCGCCTCCCCGCCAGGCGCCGAAGAACGCAGGGCCTCGTGGATGAGCGCGGTCTTGCCGATCCCCTCCGGCCCTTCGACGGCCACGATCCTGACGGCCCCCGCAAGGGCCGCCTGCAGCTCCCCGCGCAGGAGGGCGAGCTCCCGCGTCCTGCCGACGAACATGCGAACTCCCTCCGCCGCCCTCGCCATCCCAGAGCGGCGGTGCGAGCACCTGATACACCACGTCATCAGGCGGGCCGGCGCAGCAGCCCCCAGGCGGCGGTGGCGTCGTCGTGGCGCTTCCCGCGTACGGGTCCCCGCTCGCTCTCCAGCGCCCGTACGGCGGCGATCACCGCGTCCGGTCCCCGCCCGGCGAGCAGGCCGAGCACGGTCTCCCAGCGCCACCCGTACCAGTCGACGAGCCGGGACACCCCGTCGGTGAACACTCCGGCCCCGCGCACGTCGCGGGCGGGAAGGTCGCCGGTGACGCTCTGCCGGGCGGCCTCGGGCCTGGCGGCGGCGACCCAGAACCCGCCGGGCGCGTTGCGCAACCGGCGTACCAGCTCCACGCTGTACGGCCGCCCGCCGGGCAGCCGCTCGAGCCGGTCGTCCGACACCACCCGCACCCCGCCCCCGGCCAGGGAGAGCACGACCGGCGAGTCACCGAGCACGAGGTACTCCAGCCGCTCGCGCACCCGCACCAGCGCCACGGTGGCGGACGGGGAGTCGGGGTTGGCGAGGTCGCAGGAAGGAGCATGGGCGGCGGCGGTGGCCTCGATGGCGCGTTCCAGGACCACGGCGAGCGGATCAGGGGCGTCGCGGGACAGCCCGGCGGCCAGCGCCCCGCCGAGCCGCCCCACCAGCCAGGCGACGTCGTGCACGCACCCGCTGCCGACGCCGGGCGCGGCCGTGGCGCCGTCGAGCACGGCGATCCAGGACGGCCCGGCGACCACGAGGTCCTCGTTGGGACGCGCGGAGCCGGGCCTGGTGGCGTACGTGACCTGCTGGAACACGCCCGTCAGACGACGACCAGCTCGCGCGGCGTGTCGTTGAGCCGCTCGTAGCCGCCGTCGGTGCAGACCACGATGTCCTCGATGCGCGCGCCGTGGCGGCCGGGCAGGTAGATGCCGGGCTCGACGGAGAACGCGAACCCGGGCTCCATCGGCTCGCCGTTGCCGGCCACGATGTACGGCTCCTCGTGCGTCTCGATGCCGATGCCGTGCCCGGTGCGGTGGACGAAGTAGTCGCCGTAGCCGGCGGCGGCGATGACGTCGCGGGCGGCGGCGTCGATCGACTCGCACGACACGCCGGGCCGCACCGCGCGGCAGGCGGCGTCCTGGGCCTGGCGCAGCACCTCGTAGTAGGCGGCGAACTCGGCCGGAGGCTCGCCCACGCTGTACGTACGGGTGGAGTCGGAGCAGTAGCCGTTGTGCAGCGCGCCGCCGATGTCCACCACGACGGGCTCGCCGGCCTGGATGACCCGGTCGGACACGTCGTGGTGCGGGCTGGAGCCGTTGGGCCCGGAGGCGACGATGACGAAGTCGACGGTGGCGTGGCCGGAGGCGAGGATGGCCTCGGCGATGTCCCTGGCCACCTCGCGCTCGGTGCGCCCGGCGCGCAGCAGCCCGGGCACCTGCCGGTGCACGCCGTCGATGGCCTCGCCGGCCTGCCGCAGCGCCGCCACCTCGGCGGGCGACTTGCGCATCCGCAGCTCCCGCAGCACGCTGCCGGCCAGCACCTGCTCGGTGCCGGGCAGCGCCTCGCGGAAGCGCAGCGACGACATGGCCCACATGCGGTCGGCCAGCCCCACCTTGGCCGGGCGGCCGAGGCGGGCGGCGGCGATCGCGTACGGGTCGTCGGTCTCGTCCCACGCCACGAACTCCAGCCCCAGCCTGGACGCCGGCGACGCCTCGGCGGCGGGCAGCTCGAGACGGGGCACCATCATGTACGCCTCGCCCGAGGCCGGCACCACCAGGCACGTCAGCCTCTCCAGCGGCTTGGCGTCGTAGCCGCTGACGTAACGCAGGTCAGGCCCCGGCGTGAGCAGCAGGGCGTCGAGACCGGCTTTGGCGGTGGCCTCCTGGACGGCGGCGAGACGGGACACGGGATACAGATCTGAGGACGTCACAGGCCCAATCTACTCGTACGTGCACCGCCTAAAATCCGCGAAAAGGTCTCACCACGCCGCATCTCATGGCTACTCCACGTTCACGGTCGATCACGTATTGTGGGGCCAATTGTCCAGTTCCCTGCGCTTCGAGAGTGAGACCATGGTCGACGTCATAGGCGCGGCCGAGCTGCTCGGGCACGAGAGCGAGGCCGAGATGCTCGCCGTACGGCTGGCGCACGCCCAGCGGCTGGGCAACATGGGCTGGGCGGAGTGGCACCTGCACACGGGCGAGACGACCTGGTCCGAGCAGGTCTACGTGATCTTCGGCCGCGACCCCGACGACGGTCCCATCGCACTGCCCGACCTGGCCGAGCACGTCGATCCCGCCGACGTGGCCACGCTCGACCGGCTGCTGTGGTCGGTGGTGCAGGGCGTCGAGCCGGTGCAGGCCGAGTTCCGCATCCGCCGCGACGCCGGGGACGTACGGGACCTGCGCGTCGTGCTCGAACCGCTGCCCGGCCCCGGCGGCACGATCGGCATGCACGGCGTCATCCAGGACATCACCGGCCGCCGCCGCGCCGAGCGCATGGTCTCCGAGTCTCGCCGCCAGCTCCTGGAGGCCCGCGAGCAGGCGGCCGAGGAGCGGCACGTGATTCTGGCGCTGCGCGAGGCTATCCTGCCCGCGCCGGTCGGCTGCCTGGACCTGCCGCACACCAGGGTCGCCGTGCGGTACGTGCCCGCCGAGAAGACCGCGAACCTGGGCGGCGACTGGTTCGAGACCGCGCCCGCCCCCGACGGCCGGCTGCTGCTCACCATCGGCGACGTCTCAGGGCACGGCCTGCCGGCGATCTCCCGGATGGCCCAGCTCCGCCACGCCCTGGTCGGCCTGGCGATGACGGGGCAGGCCGCCAACCGGCTGCTCGACTGGCTGAACGAGCTGGTCATGCACCAGCTCAAGGACACCACCGCCACCGCGATCGTGGGCCATCTCGACCCGGCGACCCGGGTGTTCGCCTGGGGGCAGGCGGGGAACCTGGCGCCGATCCTGGTACGCGACGGGGTGGCCAGCCAGCTCGCCAAGCCCCGAGGGGTGCTGCTGGGGGCGGCGTCCGGCAGCCCGTACGAGCTGGCCACCACCCGGCTGCTGCCCGGCGACCTGCTGCTGATGTTCACCGACGGGCTGGTCGAGCGGCGGGTCCGCGACATCGACGTGGGCCTGGACCTGGTGCTGGCCGCCGCCCGCCGGCTGTCCGCCCACGACCTGGACGACGGCCTCGACGCCCTCCTGACCGACATCGGCGGCCCGAACCCGGAGGACGACGCCTGCCTCGTCGCCGTCGGCATCCTCGACGCCTGAACACCGGTGAGCTGGGGTGGGCCGGATGTCGGTGCGGGGTGGCAGCATGGGTCGCGTGCTGATGCTTCTGGACACCCCGTCCCTCTACTTCCGCGCCTTCCACGGCGTCCCCGAGTCGATCAAGGCTCCCGACGGGTCGCCCGTCAACGCCGTACGCGGGCTCATCGACATGATCGCCACCCTCGTCCGCCAACACGCGCCCGACCAGCTCGCGGCGACGATGGACGCCGACTGGCGGCCGGCGTTCAGGGTGGCGGCGATCCCCACGTACAAGGCGCACCGGGTGGCGCACGGCAACACGGAGGTGGTGCCAGAGGCGCTGGTGCCGCAGATCGCGGTCATCCAGGAGGTGCTCGACGCGCTCGGCATCGCCCGCCTCGAGTCGCCCGGCTACGAGGCAGACGACGTGATCGGCACGCTGACCGCCCAGGCCGGCGGCGCGGTCGACATCGTGACCGGCGACCGCGACCTGTTCCAGCTCGTCGACGACTCCCGCCCGGTCCGCGTCCTTTACACCGCGCGCGGCATCCGCAACCTGCAGATCGCGGACGAGGCGTTCGTCACGGCCAAATACGGCATCCCCGGCCGTTCCTACGCCGACTTCGCCACCCTGCGCGGCGACCCCAGTGACGGCCTGCCCGGCGTGTCCGGCGTCGGCGAGAAGACCGCCGCCGCGCTGATCACCCGGTTCGGCTCGCTCACCGGGCTGCTCGACGCGCTCGACGCGGGCGAGACCGACGGCTTCCCGGCCGGCAGCCGCACCCGCCTGGCCGCCGCCCGCGACTACCTGCGCGTCGCCCCGGCGGTGGTCGAGGTGGCCAAGGACGCGCCGCTGCCCGACGCCGACCTGACGCTGCCGTCCAAGCCCCGCGACGCGGAGGCCCTGGTCGCCCTGGCCGACCGCTGGGGCATCGACGGCCCGCTCAACCGCCTCCTCGACGCCCTCGCCAAGTGACCCGCCGAGGGGAGCGAGCGGGCCTCAGGAGCTGAGGAAGGCCCGCACGGCGTCCTGGGCGGCCTCGCGCAGGCGGGCGTGCACGAGCGCGTTCTCCTCCCGGTCCGTACGCACCTCCACGATGCGCGGCCCCTCCCCCCGCAGCGCCTTGGGCAGCTCACCGACGTCGGAGACGAGCGTGTACGGCGTGCCGGTGGCGGCCGCCACATACCCGAGATCCACTCCGTGCGGCGTGCCGAAGACCCGCTCGAACGGATCCCGCACCGCCGCCTGGGGCAGCAGCGAGAAGATGCCGCCCCCGTCGTTGTTGACCACGACCAGGCACAGGTCGGGCCGCGGCTCGCGGGGCCCGAGTATGAGCCCGTTCTGGTCGTGCAGGAACGACAGGTCGCCCATCAGCGCGTACGAGGGCCCGTTGTGCGCCAGCGCGGCCCCCATGGCGGTGGACACGAGCCCGTCGATGCCCGACGCGCCCCTGTTGGCCATGAACCGGATGCCTCGCCTGGGCCGCATCGCCTGGTCGAGGTCGCGGATCGGCATCGAGGACCCGCAGAACAGCAGGGCGCCGTTCGGCAGCGCGTCGACGAGGTCTCTGGCCAGGCGCGGCTCGCTGGTGCCGGTCAGGTCGAGCACCTCGTCCATGACCGACCTGACCGCGAGGTCGGCCTGCCGCCAGGCGTGCAGCCAGCTGTCGTCGCCGGAGGCGACCGGGATCTCCACGGCCTGCGCCACCTGGGTGGCCGAGCGGGTCGGGTCGGGCCAGCGGTCGAGGTCGTGCGCGACCACGATGTGCTCGCCCGCCCGCGCGAGCCACGACAGCAGCGGGCGCGACAGCCCTGGACGTCCGAGCGTCACCACGACGTCGGGCCGGTGGCTGTCGGCGAACTCGGGCGTGCCGAGCAGGTAGTGGTAGGTGGAGATGGCGTGGTCGCCGTAGCGGCCGCCGCCGCTGGGCTCCGACAGCACCGGCCAGCCCGCCATGCCGGCCGCGGCGACGTAGCGGCGCACGTTGGCGGCGCCGTCGCCGACCACGAGCACGCCGCGCCTGGTCGGCGGCAGGTGCAGGGCGATGGGCGGGGGCGCGACCCTGGCCCGTACCCACGGCCCGTTGGCGCCGCCGTCGAGCGGCTCGCACCACTGGGTGTCGCCGTCGGGGATCAGCGGCTCCCTGAAGGCCAGGTTGAGGTGGACGGGGCCGGGGTTGCCCGCCCCCGCGGCGCGCTGGTAGGCGCGGCAGGCCAGCGAACGCCAGTAGGCGACCTGGCCCGGACGGTCCTCGGGCACGCCGACCTCGGCGAACCAGCGGGTCGCGGAGCCGTACAGCTTGAGCTGGTCGATCGTCTGGTTGGCGCCGGTGCCGCGCAGCTCGGGCGGGCGGTCGGCGGTCAGCACGAGCAACGGCACGCCCGACTCGGCGGCCTCGACGACGGCCGGGTGGAAGTTCACGGCGGCGGTGCCGGACGAGCAGATGAGCGCGACCGGCCGCTCTGAGCGCTTGGCGAGCCCCAGCGCCAGGAACGACGCCGAGCGCTCGTCGATGCGGACGTGCAGGCGCACCCGCGACTCGGCGTGCAGTGCCATGGCCAGCGGTGCCGAACGCGAGCCTGGCGCCAGCACCACGTCGGTCAGGCCGCAGCGCACCAGCTCATCGACCAGCACCGTGGCCAGCGCGGTAGCGGGGTTCAACGGGACGCCTCCTGCTTCCGGCGGAGCCACTGGGGAGATTCAAACTCAAATGACGACAAATCACGAAATTTCACCGAGGAACGGCGAACCGCCCGTAACCCCGCCGCCACCCACCACGGCACCCGGCACCAGCCGATCCGCCCGGAAAGCAGCGTGCGTGCCGGCGCAGCGGACCTGAGGGACCGGCAGGAAAGCAGCGTGCGCGCCGGCGCACCGGAACTGAGGGACCGGCCGGGAAGCCGCGTGCGTGCCGGGATCGGCGACGGCAGGTGGGGCCTGACGGTCTGCCCGGGAAGCCGCGCGGTCCGGCAGACCACGGGGGAACGCGTCACGACCCTCCCTGCACCTGCTGTCCGACCTGTCGCCATTAACCTTACGAGCATGTGGAGGAACCCGTCGCATCCGGACCGTCCGCTGCATGCCATCGTGCAGCCTCCGGGACCTGCTCTCTTCGCGGCGATCCGCGCCGCGCTGACGGGCGACGGGCCCGCCGTGCTCCCGCTCGTCCCCGGCCACGAGGGGCCCGCCATCGAGGCGCTGCGGCCCACCCACGTCGGCGGCGTCCCCCGCGACGACGGCGCCGGGGTGCCGGACGACGTGGCGGTCGTGATCTCCACCAGCGGCAGCACGGGCGCCCCGAAGGGCGTGCTGCTCTCGGCCGCCGCCCTGCGCGCCTCGGCGACGGCCTCGCTGCGCCGCGTCGGGGCGGTCAAGGGCGAGCGCTGGCTGTGCTGCCTGCCCGTCGCCCACGTCTCCGGCCTCCAAGTCCTGGTACGCGCCCTGCTCTCCGGCAGCGAGCCGGTGATCCACTCCTCGTTCGACCCCCACGCGGTGCTGGACTCCGGCGCCGACCACGTCTCCATGGTCCCCACCCAGCTCCACCGGCTGGTCGAGATGGGGGCCGACCTGTCGGTGTTCAAGTCGATCGTGCTCGGCGGCGCCGCACCCCGTCCCGGCCTGCTCGACCGGTCGCGTGAGCTGGGCGCCCGGGTGGTGACGACGTACGGGAGCAGTGAGACCTCAGGCGGCTGCGTCTACGACGGACGGCCGCTCGACGGCGTCGACCTCAAGATCGGCGACGACGGCCTGATCAGGATCGCGGGCCCGGTGCTGTTCTCCGGCTACCGCTTCGACCGGCCGCCCGCCCCGCTCGACGGCGGCTGGTTCGTCACCTCCGACCTCGGCGAGCTGGCCGGCGGGCGGCTGCGCGTGCTGGGCCGCGCCGACGACGTCATCAACACCGGGGGCGAGAAGGTGGTGGCCGCCACGGTGACCGCCGTCCTGGCCGCCCACCCGGAGGTGGCCGACGCGGCCGTGATCGGCGTACCCGACCCTGAGTGGGGCGAGCTGGTCACCGCCGTCATCGTCCCCGCCGACCCCGGCGCGCCCCCCACACTTTCGCAATTGCGGGCATTCTGCCGCGATAGGCTGCCTCCTCACGCTGCCCCGCGCGACCTGCGGCTGATGTCCCGGCTGCCCCTGCTGCCGAACGGAAAGACCGATCTGGTACGCCTGAGGGCAGGAACCTGACGAGTTGCGGCTGCGTCATAGTGGGGGAGAAGGAAGGAGCCTTCATGGACCAGACCCGCAAGATGTGGGCATCCGCGGCCGTCGTCGGCGTCATCGTCGTCGGAGGTGCCTCTGTCGCGGCGGCCGCCTCGGCGGGCAAGCTCGACCAGGTCGCGAGGGAGACCCGAGCCGTGGTGGAGAAGGCGACACCGTCCGGCGAGCAGCCGCGTCCCGAGACCACCGACGGCGTCGTGGTCTCCACAGAGGTCAACCCCGACCCCCGCGAGGTGCTCAGATACTGGAGCGACCAGCGGATGGAGGACGCCCAGCCGATGCCGATGCCCGAGGTGGGCAAGCTGGAGACCAGTGACGCGGCGCCGGGCGGGCGCCGTTCCGGCGAGGTCGAGGCGGGAGAGATCGCCGGCCTGCCGGAATAAGACCAGGGTCGGGGCGGTTGGCTATGTGGGCGATCCGCCCCTTTTCACCCCGCATCACTGCGCACGGGAACAAATGACGGCGATTGGCGTTATTGATACTGGTGCGCCGTGCGGACGCGAACCCGCCCCACCACAACCTGCCTGATCGCTTCCACTCCGTACGGAGGAGGTGTCCTCATGCCCAGAACCGCCGTGGCGACCCCACCCGTAACTCTCGACCAGCTCATTGAACGAGGGCGAAACCAGGGTCACCTCTCTCTGGCGGAGCTGCGTGACGCTTTCGCCAAGGCCGGTATCAGCCCCTCTGAAGGCCGCACGATCCTGCGCGAACTCTCAGAGGCCGGCGTGAGCCTGGCCGCCGAGAACGAGCCGTCGCTCAGCACCATCGCCCCCACGCCCAAGAAGGCCACCACCAGGAAGAGCACCTCGCGGGCAAAGACTACCGGCCGTAAGGCCGGCGAGGCAAAAACCTCCGCGAAGACGCAGACGGCCCCCGAGCCCAAGCCGGAGCACATGGAGGACGTCCCCGAGGACGTCGCCATCAACGGTGCCGTCAACGCTGCCGTCAACGGTGCCGTCAACGGGGAGGACCACGACGCCGACAACGAGCCGCTCGACCTGGACGACACCGCGTCCGTCATGGGCGACTCGGTGCACACCTACCTCAAGTCCATCGGCCGCCGCACCCTGCTCACCGCCGCCCAGGAGGTCGAGCTGGCCCGGCGCATCGAGGCCGGCCTGTACGCCGAGTACAAGCTGGAGACCCAGCCCGACCTGCCCGAATCCATGCGCGAGGACCTCCACCTCGTCGTCGAGGACGGCAAGCAGGCCAAGGACCACATGCTGGAGGCCAACCTGCGCCTCGTGGTGTCGGTGGCCAAGAAGTACACCGACCGCGGCATGTCCCTGCTGGACGTCGTCCAGGAGGGCAACCTGGGCCTCATCAGGGCCGTCGAGAAGTTCGACTACACCAAGGGCTTCAAGTTCTCCACGTACGCGATGTGGTGGATCAGGCAGGCCATCCAGCGCGGCTTCGCCGACTCCGCCAGGACGATCCGGCTGCCCGTACACGTGCTGGAGATGCTGTCCAAGCTGTCGCGGGTCGAGCGTGACATGCACCAGCGCCTGGGCCGCGAGCCCACGCCGGAGGAGCTGGCCGTCGAGCTCGACAAGACGCCCGACCAGATCGAGGAACTGCTGCGTACCAGCCGGCAGCCCATCTCGCTCAACGCGACGATCGGCGAGGACGGCGAGACCACGATCGGCGACCTCATCGAGGACGTCGACTCCCCCGAGGCGTCGGAGATCGTCGACCGCCAGCTGCTGGGCGACCAGCTGCGCGGCGTGCTCGACAACCTCTCGCCGCGCGAGTCGAAGATCATGGCCCTGCGCTTCGGCCTCGTGGACGGCAAGCCGCACACCCTCGACGAGATCGGCAAGCACCTGGGACTGACCAGGGAGCGAATCCGCCAGCTCGAGAAGGAGTCGCTCTCCAAGCTCCGCCACCCCAGCAACACCCGCCCACTCCTGGACTGGGCAAGCTAGCACCACCCGCCCGGCTCGATCAGACGGACCGGCACCACCCGCCCGCTGCTTGATCGGGCGGGCTCAGCGAAGAGCCCCGGTGATCCACCGGGGCTCTTCGTCGTTCACGGCCCGCACCGTCGCCTGACGGAGCACCCGCCGCGGGCGGCGGAAGCGTCAGGGCCGTGGGAGAGTCAGCGGGCGGCGGGGACGCGCGACGGGACGCGCGGGATGCCCCAGAGGCGGTTCTCCTCGCGCAGCGTGCGCAGCCGGTTGACCTCGGCCGTCCACATGGCGCCCGCGGGCGTCGCCTTGGCCTTGCGCCGGGCGATGCGGTCGTCGTAGGCCTTCACCCCGAACGTGGCCCGCTGCCCCGCCTCGGCGGCACGCAGCGCCTCGGTCAGCGCGCGGTCGAAGGCCAGCCCCGCGGCACGCAGCTCCACCTCGTCGGCGTCGGCGGCCCGCAGCTCCTGCAGCGTGCGCTCGGCCTCCCTGGCCTTGCCGAGCAACTCGGGGAAGCTTTTGGCTATCTCCTGGTCCGCGTGGTAGCGAACCTCTGCCTCCCGGCTCACCCGCGGACGGAAAAACGCCATCGACCCGGCCCTTTCACGCTGTCGGTACTCGTTCAACCGCCAAGGGTACGCCGTCCCGCGACACGTGCGGAAATCGCCCCGGCGCCAGCGCCTTTACATAGTAAGATGATCACCATGCCCGCCAAGAGACCTCCGGTCCCCCTCTCCCGCGAGCGGATCATCGAGGCCGCGCTGCACATCGCCGACAGCCAGGGCCTGCGCCGCCTCACGATGCGCCGCCTGGGCGACGCGCTGCAGGTCGAGGCGATGGCCATCTATCACCACCTGCCCCGGGGCAAAGAGGCGCTGATGGACGCGCTGGCCGAGCACGTCACGGCCGTCCACGTCGAGCCCGGCCCGACCTGGCAGGAGACGGCCAAGGCGTGGTGCCGGGCGAGCAGGGAGCTGCTGCGCGACCATCCCGGCGTGCTGGCCCTCGCGCTCACCAAGCCGCCCAAGGGCGCCACCATGATCACGATCAGGGAGCAGATCGACCAGCTCACCGACGCGGGCCTGCCCGACGCCGCCGAGGCCGTACGCGCGCTGCGGGCCTTCGTCTTCGGCAGTGTGGCGGTCGAGGTGCAGCAGTCAGGCTGGGCGGACCCCGAAGTCGATGAATGGGTCAGGCGGGACGAAAGAGCCGATGTGGACTTCGAGCGCGGACTCGACGCTCTTCTCAAGGGTTTGCAAACGTGATGCGCGTGGCACGCTTGGCCGGTTATCCTGCATAAGGCACGCTGTGTCGAAGGTCACACGGTTCGGGGACCCTCCTGTAACAGTCCTAACGGACTATGTCGAAACGTGTGACTCAGGTCGCACACTTGCCAGCACAACTACCCGAGCCGGCTCCCGCCCCTCCATCACGGGAGCATCCCACGAGATATCGGAGGCACGCCGATGTGCCCGCACGACCCGGCCTGTCCGGATGCCGAGGCGCCGGACCGCGAAGCGGCCCGCACCCTCGCCAGCCACCCCGAACAGGGGTGGAGCCTGCTCTGCAACGGCGTCGTCCTGTTCGAGGACACCGGCGAGCTCCTGCCCAGCGGCACCGCCATCGCCCCGCACCGCCCTGTCGTAGGCGCGGCCTGACCTGAAGCCGGGCGCCGGGGCACGCCGCCCCCGGCACCACCGCCACCGGCCCGCCGAGGCGCGGCCGAACCCGCTGAGGCACGGCGACGAGCGGCCGGCCGAGTGACCACACCTCCCGGCCGCCACCCCGCCCTCACGGACAGCGAAACGAGCGCCCGACCCTCCGGCCTGGGCGCCGCCTCCGTCGAAGAATCAGCAGCCCGTACGTGGCTCCCGAGGGCTAGGCGTATCGGGTGATCCAGTGTGCGACGATCTCGCCCACCCGGGCGGGGTCCCGTTTCAGGTCGTGCCCCTCCCCCGGCAGCACCACCAGCCGGGTCGCGTCCGCCGCGTCGGGCACACCGAACGGGTCGCGGTCGCCGTTCACCACCAGCACGTCCACCCCGGCCGCACGCAGCTCGTCGGCGCGGGAACGTTCGGGCTTGCCCGGCGGGTGCAGCGGAAAGGCCAGCGCCACCACGGCGGCCGCGCCGACGGCCTTCGCCGTACGGCAGGCCACCCGCGCCCCGTTGCTCCGCCCGCCCTGCACGAGCGGCAGGTCCGGCAGGCGCTTGCGCAGCTCGTCCAGGACGACCTCCCACGCCTCGTCCTGCCGGGCGGGCGAGCCGGGCGCCCGCGCCCCCGCCACCCGGAACGCCTGCGTCACCCGGACCACCGTCGCCCCGGCCTCCAGCGCCGCCGAGCGCACGGCCAGCAGGTCGGGCGCGTCCACGGTGCCGGCCGAGCCGTGGGTCAGCACCAGCAGCAGCCGCGGGTCGCCGGCCTCGTCGATCTCGGCCAGCGCCGGCCCTCTCGGGGTCATCACCTGCATGGCAGCACCGTACCTGCGAAGGATCCCGCGCTAGCTCTCAGGTCGGATGACGGCGCGCCGAGATGGGAGCATCATGGATCTCATGCCAGACAAATCCCTCCGGGACGACTTGCAGGCCACGCTCGAAGCTCGTCGTGATCTGGGCCCGGAGTACGAGGCCGCGCTCATCGACGCGTTCGTCGAGCGCCTCGACGCCACCATCGCCCACCGCGTGCACGCCGAGCTCGAACGGCACGACGCCGTTCCCGGAGGGAAGCGGACCAGCCCGGCCGCGCCGATGGTCCCGATCGTCCTCGGCTCACTGGCCCTCGGCATCCCCCTGACCGGCGTCGCAGGCGCGACCGCGGGCGGCTATGGCCTGGTGGTCGCCTGGCTCGCGATCGTCGTCGTCAACGTGGCAGCCGCCGCAGCCGTCATGCGCCGCCGCTGACCATGCCCGTGACCGGGCCGCTGCTCAAGCGCCACCGAACGCCGCAACCAGACCGGGGCCGCACGCCGCGCATCCTCCGCCGCTGAGCCGCCCGTTACCGGACGCGGGGGTCGCGGTCGTCGGGCGGCGAGCCTGAGCCGCTCTCAGCGGGGATCAGGTGTCGCGGTGGTAGCGGAGGCGGACTTCGGCGGCGAGGGCCTCGTTCTCGTGTTCCAGCCCGTACGTCCACACCCGGTCGGCGTCGTCCGCCCGCCCGCGCAACGGCAGTGTGCGGGCCAGGAGCTCGATGGCGAGGGCGCTGGTCTGGGCGTCGGCGCCGCCTTCGACGCTCTCGGCGAACTCCGCGCAGGCGAGCTCCAGATGCGCGATGCCGAGTTGCACCCGCAGCCCCGGCACCTCGTCCTCAGGCGCGAACTCCAGGGCGTCCAGCAGCACCTCGGCCGCCGCCCCAGGCTCTCCGTGCTCGACCATCAGGTCGGCGAGCCGCTGGGCGGCGTGCGCACCTACCCTCTCGTCCCCCGCCTGCATGCCGGCTTCCATGGCCGCGCGCAGCTCCTTCTCGGCCTCCTCCAGGTTGCCGTCGCGGACGGCGAGCCGGGCCAGGGCGAGGTGGGCGAGCGGCACGTACGCGGGCGTGCCGACCCCCAGCACGGCCTGCCAGGCGGCCCTGGCCTGCTCGTCGCGCTCCTCGCGCTCGAACCCCTGGGCGAGGTGGCAGGCGGCCTGGGCGGCGTATTCGGGATGGCCGGTGGCCAGCGCGGTCCTGGCGGCCTTCCTGGCGGCCTCGACGTCGCCGCGCTGCTCCAGCACGACGGCGAGGCCCACGGCGGCCTGAGCCCTGTCGGGCTCGTCGGGGTCGCCGGCCAGCTCGCCGAGGATGGCCGCCGCGGCGTCGAGGTCGCCGCGTTCGGCCAGGCGGCGGGCGGTGTCGAGAGGTGAGGTCTCCAGCTCTGAGGACGTCAACGGAGCTCCTTGTGGGGACGGTCGCCCTGAGCCTAACGACTTCGAGCGATCATGTCTGCTCACTTGACGCCCTGCGCATGGCGGGCGGGTGGGAGCCCCGCCCGCCAGGAGTCGCTCAGTCCTCGTACGCCTCGAGCGGCGGGCAGGAGCACACCAGGTTGCGGTCGCCGTAGGCCTGGTCGATGCGGCGTACCGGCACCCAGTACTTGCCCTCGCGCAGCGACGGCACCGGGTAGGCGGCCTCGCTGCGGCTGTAGGGGTGCGGCCACTCGTCGGCGCTGACCGACTCGGCCGTGTGCGGCGCGTTGCGCAGCGGGTTGTCGGTCTTGTCGTAGTCGCCGGAGGCCACCTTGGCGATCTCGCCGCGGATGGCGATCATGGCGTCGACGAACCGGTCGAGCTCGGCGAGGTCCTCGCTCTCGGTGGGCTCGATCATCAGCGTGCCGGCCACGGGGAACGACATGGTCGGCGCGTGGAAGCCGTAGTCGATGAGGCGCTTGGCCACGTCGTCCACGGTGACGCCGGTCTCCTTGGTGATCTGCCGCAGGTCGATGATGCACTCGTGCGCGACCAGGCCGCCGCGGCCGGTGTAGAGCACCGGGTAGTGCGGGGCCAGCCGGCGGGCGAGGTAGTTCGCCGACAGGATGGCCTGCTGCGTGGCGGCGGTGAGCCCTTCGGCGCCCATCATCCTGACGTACGCGTACGAGATGGGCAGGATGCCCGCCGACCCGTACGGCGCCGCGGAGACGGGCCCGACCGGCGTGCCGCCGCGCAGCGGGTGGCCGGGCAGGTAGGGGGCCAGGTGGGCGCGGACCGCGACGGGCCCGACGCCGGGGCCGCCGCCGCCGTGCGGGATGCAGAAGGTCTTGTGCAGGTTGAGGTGGGACACGTCGGCCCCGAACTCGCCCGGCTTGGCCAGGCCGACGAGGGCGTTGAGGTTGGCGCCGTCGACGTAGACCTGGCCGCCGACCTCGTGCACCTTGGCGCAGACCTCGGTGATGGACTCCTCGTAGACGCCGTGCGTGGACGGGTACGTCACCATGATCGCGGCCAGCGCGCCGCGGTGCTTGCCGATCTTGGCGTCGAGGTCGGCCAGGTCCACGTTGCCGTCGTCGTCGCAGGCCACGACGACGACCCGCATGCCGGCCATGACGGCGCTGGCGGCGTTGGTGCCGTGGGCGGAGGACGGGATGAGGCACACGTCGCGCTCGCCCTCGCCGTTGGCGCGGTGGTAGGCGCGGATGGCCAGCAGCCCGGCGAACTCGCCCTGGGAGCCGGCGTTCGGCTGGATGGAGACGGCGTCGTAGCCGGTCACCTCGGCCAGCCAGCTCTCCAGGGTGCCGATCAGCTCGCGGTAGCCCTCGGACTGCGCCTCGGGGGCGTAGGGGTGCACGGCCGCGAACTCCGGCCAGGTGATGGGCTCCATCTCGGTGGTCGCGTTCAGCTTCATCGTGCAGGAGCCGAGCGGGATCATGGACCGGTCGAGCGCGATGTCCTTGTCCTGGAGCCTGCGCAGGTAGCGCAGCATCGCGGTCTCGGAGCGGTGCTGGTGGAAGACGGGGTGGGTGAGGTAGTCGCTCTCGCGCAGCAGGGACGCGGGCAGCGCGTCGGGGGCCTGCTCGGGCTCCGTGCCGCCGGTGACGCCGCCGGTGACGCCGCCGGTGATGCCGCCGGTGATGCCGAACGCGGCGCGTACGGCGGCCAGCTCGGTCGCGCCGGTCTTCTCGTCGCAGGCGACGGAGACGTGGTCGGCGTCCACCTGCCAGAGGTTGACGCCCCGCTCGGCGGCGGCGGCGACGACCTCGGCGGCCCTGCCGGGCACGCGGGCGAGCACGGTGTCGAAGAACTCGCCGTGGACGACCTCGACGCCGGCGCCCTTGAGGCTCTCGGCCAGGGCGGTGGCGTGGCGGTGCACGCGGCGGGCGATGCCGCGCAGGCCCTCGGGGCCGTGGTAGACGGCGTACATGCCGGCGATGACGGCCAGCAGCACCTGGGCGGTGCAGATGTTGCTGGTGGCCTTCTCGCGGCGGATGTGCTGCTCGCGGGTCTGCAGGGCCAGCCGGTACGCGGGGTCGCCGTCGGTGTCCACGGACACGCCGACCAGGCGGCCGGGGAGCTGGCGCTGCAGCCCCTCGCGTACGGACATGTACGCCGCGTGCGGCCCGCCGAACCCGAACGGCACGCCGAAGCGCTGCGAGGACCCGACGGCGATGTCGGCGCCCAGCTCGCCCGGGGCCGTGATGAGCGTCAGGGCCAGCAGGTCGGCGGCGGCCACGACGAGCGCGCCGGCCTCGTGCGCGGCGGCGGCCACGGCGCGGAAGTCGCGCAGCCGCCCGGAGGCGCCCGGGTACTGCACGAGGACGCCGAAGCACTCGGGCAGCTCACCGTCCAGCGAGTGCTCGACGAGCGTGATGCCGAGCGGCTCCGCCCTGGTGGCGAGCACGGCCTTGGTCTGCGGCAGCGCGTCGGCGTCCACGACGAACACGTCGCTCTTGCTCTTGCCGGCCCGCCGGGCCAGCGTCATGGCCTCGGCCGCGGCGGTGCTCTCGTCCAGCAGGGACGCGCCGGCGACGGGCAGACCGGTCAGGTCGGAGACGACGGTCTGGAAGTTCAGCAGCGCCTCGAGCCGGCCCTGCGAGATCTCCGGCTGGTACGGCGTGTAGGCGGTGTACCAGCCCGGGTTCTCCAGCAGGTTGCGGCGGATGACGGCGGGGGTGACGGTGTCGTGGTAGCCCAGGCCGATCATGGAGGTGAGCACCTGGTTACGGCCGGCCAGGGCGCGCAGCTCGGCGATGGCCTCGGCCTCGCCGATGGCGGCGGGCAGCTTGAGCCGGTCCTTGACCCTGATCGACTCGGGCACGGCGACGGCCACGAGGTCGGCGACGGACTCGAAGCCCACGGCCTCGAGCATGCGCTGCTGCTCGGGCTCGGAGGGGCCGATATGCCTGGACGAGAACGGCGGAGCTGACAGATCGGTCATGGGGTGTGCCTCCCGAGGCTTACGGAGACCGGCGCCGGGGCGCGGGCGAGTGCCGGATCTCCCCCTCTGTCAGCGCGGCCCCACGTGGTGCGCCGCGACCTGAGAGCTTCACCCCTGCGCAGGGCTTGCACCGTCGGTGAGGCACGCCTGGCGGGCGCGCCTGCTTTCCAGAGTTGCCTCGCCCGAGCGGTACCGGTTGCCTGAGAGATTCCGGGGAGGGTTGCTCCTTCGGCGCCCCGGACCGTGAGGACCGGGGACTCTCCCGCACGGGGTCGTCAGCCTTGCTGTCCTAGATTACTACGGTAAGCCGGGATTGCCGTGCACCGCACCCGCCGTTCCGGGCGCACCTCACCGCAGGTCCGGCGGTGAGGGCCGGACCCCGGGTGACGTTCCGTCGCCGCTTCGCGCCGGTGCGTGCCCTGTCCTGGGCAGCGTGGAACCCGGCGCGAACGTGAGAGACGGGATCAGGTCAGCCGATGCGGCGGGCGCGCCGCCTGCGGGCCAGTTCGTCAGCGGGGTGGTCGGCCGGGACGGTGTCCTCGACCGCCGCGCGTTCCCCCGGCAGCTCCGCGAGGGAGCCCTCGACCTCCCGCCAGACCCGGCCGAGCGCGATGCCGAACACGCCCTGCCCGCCCTGGAGAAGATCTATGACCTCGTCCGCCGAGGTGCACTCGTAGACGCTGACGCCGTCGCTCATGAGCGTGATCTGGGCGAGGTCGGCGACCCCGCGGTCACGCAGGTGCTGGACTGCCGTACGGATCTGCTGCAGCGACACCCCGGTGTCGAGGAGCCGCTTGACGACCTTGAGCACCAGGATGTCGCGGAAGCTGTAGAGCCGCTGCGAGCCCGAGCCGTGCGCGGCCCTGATCGTGGGCTCCACCAGGCCCGTGCGCGCCCAGTAGTCGAGCTGCCTGTAGGTGATGCCGGCCGCGGCGCAGGCCGTGGGCCCGCGGTATCCGATGTCGTCCGGCAGCGCCGTCGGCTGCTCGTCGAAGAGCAGACCCTGCTCCCCGGCACGCTGCCGCGCGCTCTCGCGCCGCACCGGATCTTCCTGGCCGGCCGTCTTTCCCTCGCCGCTGCTGACCGCCACGCGGACCTCCGGCTTTCTCTCATCCCGCGGCCTGATCTGGGGGTTCGTAAAAGGGCGGCCACGGGTTTCACTTGCACCGTAGGACCGTGACCATGCTCAGTCAACGATCCGGCTCGGCGCGTCGTGAAGCGTAAATGCACTGAAATACCTACCCCGCCCTGCCGAAGTCCTCGGGAGTGATCGTGTCAAGGAACTCCCTGAACTTCTCCACCTCGTCCTCCTGGTCGTCGGGGATGATCACCCCGGCCTCCTGGACGACCTCTTCGCTGGCGAAGATGCGCGCCCCCGTGCGCAGGGCGAGCGCGATC
Organism: Nonomuraea sp. NPDC004580; assembly: GCF_040609855.1. Lineage (NCBI taxonomy): Bacteria > Bacillati > Actinomycetota > Actinomycetes > Streptosporangiales > Streptosporangiaceae > Nonomuraea > Nonomuraea sp. NPDC004580. The sequence goes on from NZ_JBEXLH010000029.1 coordinate 65,824, forward strand.
GAGTCGGACGGCCGCGCGCTCACCTCCACGCCGTTGGAGAAGACCAGATCGGCGAAGAAGATGCCGTCGCGCAGGGCGACGATGTTGACCGCGCGCAGGCCGACACCCAGGGCGCTCAGCACGTCTCGGAAGAGATCATGGGTGAGCGGCCGCGGCGGCGGCTCCTCCGCCTGGGCCAGGGCGATGGCCGTGGCCTCGGTCATGCCGATCCATATAGGCAGGAACCGCTCCCCGTGTGCCTCCTTGAGCAAGACGATCGGCTGATTTGTGGGCATTTCAACTCGAACGCCCACGACCTCCATCTGCAACACGGGCTGCTCCGTATTCCTGACCGGTCACCCGGCACAGCTCTTCGAACATCGCTTCTGCTGACTGGTTCAATTCAACGTAACACCCAGTGGGCCTGGAATGTGCCCTCGCCTCCCAGCTCGCTCCGGTATCAACGACCCAGGACCGACCGCACCCCCGTGCGCACAAGGGATGCGTGCAGGTCGAGCAGGAGAGTGGACAGTTCGCGGGCCACCTCGTCGGCCTCGCCGATGGCTCCGGGGCGGCGCCGTTTGAGTATCGGGGCGACGGTCTGCTCGACCAGCCCCGCCTCGCGCTCGGCCGCCGCCTTGACCGCCCGCAGATGACGGGCGTGCAGGCCGAACCTGGCCAGGGCGCCCACGGTGCGGGCCACCTTGAGCGCCTCTTCGTCGTAGCGCCTGGCCACGGGGACCAGCAGGCCGTAGTCCTCCAGCTCGGTGAGCGTCTCGTCGTCGATGCCCGCCGCCTCGAGCAGCTCGGCCCTGCTGAGCTTGACCTCCTGCGCCTGCTGCACCGCGCGCGGGCGGCCGAAGCTCTCGGCCATCTTGTCCTTGATCACACGCAGCGGCAGGTAGTGGTCGCGCTGCTCGGTCAGGATGAAGCGCAGCTGCTCGACGTGCAGGTGCGTGAACTTACGGTAGCCGGAGGGGCTGCGCTCGGGCTCGATCAGCCCTTCGCCCTCCAAGAACCTGATCTTGGAGATCGTCACGTCGGGGAACTCGCCCTGCAGGAGCGCGAGCACTTCCCCGATGCTCATGTGCGAGCGTGCCGCCTGAGAAGTCATACGCCGGAGTTGCCCCGCATCAGGAAGAGAAGGCGGAACTTGCCGATCTGCACCTCGTCTCCCGAGTGCAAAGGAACCTCCTCGATGCGTTCCCGATTGACATAGGTGCCGTTGAGGCTGCCCACGTCGCGCACCGAGAACTGGCCGCCGCGATGGCGGTAGAACTCGACGTGGCGGCGCGAGACCGTGATGTCGTCGAGGAAGATGTCGCTCTCGGGATGGCGCCCCGTCGTGGTGAGGTCTTTGTCCAGCCGGAAGCGGCTCCCCTGATTGGGGCCCCTGGTCACCGTGAGCAACGCCGCGCCGGGCGGGAGCTGCTCGACGATCGCCCGCTCCGCCAGGAGCATGTCACCGGTCTCAGCCTCGTACGCCTCGATTCCCGCTATGGAGATCGTCGAGGTGGTGTCCCCGGCGACCTCGGGTCTGGTCAGCGGCGACCCACAACGGGAACAGAAACGGGCATCCTCGGGGTTGGCGTGCCCGCACTGCGTGCAGTAGACGCTCGGCATCGATCGGCTCGGCCTCCTACCGCGAAGACGCGGCGACGGTGCTCTGGGCGCGCCTCGCTTCGCTTTTTCACGTTTGCGAATGCCGCAACTTACGCTGATCAGCGGCAAAGGTCAAGGCGGGGCGCTGCACTGTGGTTCGGACGCAGATAAAGTTACCGCCGCCCCCGCCCCGTGGTCCATGCCGCCGCGCGTTTCTACATTACGATCTTGCGGCACTCTCTGGGCACGTCATCGGCGAACACTTTCCGATCACTCTGCGTGAGGGCGTCACCCGGCCGCCCGCTCGACGACGCGGGCCCAGCGTTCGAGCAGGGCCTGGGCGCCGTCCATGTCGCCCGCCTCGGCCCACAGGTCGGTGACCGGCTCGGCGGCGGCGGGCAGCACCAGCACCCAGCTCCCGTCGTCGCGCGCCACGCGCACCCCGTCGGTGGTGTCGACGCGGTGGCCGTCGGGCTCGGCCTCGGCCGCCTCGATGACCGAGCGCATGACCGCGCCCTTGGCCGCCCACGGCGTCGGCACCGTCCGCCTGAGCAGCCTGACCTCCGGGATGCGCGCGTCGATCTGGCTGAGCGACAGCCGGGTGCGGGCCACCAGCCCGAGCAGCCGCATGAACGCGGCCAGCCCGTCGATGGCCGGGCTGAACTCGGGCACCACGAACCCGCCGCGCCCGTCGGCGGCGAAGATCATGTCGGGCCCCGCGGCGGCGGAGGTGAGCGCGTCGAGTGCGGTGGGGGTCCACCGCACCTGGACACCGTGGAAGCGGCAGACCTGCTCGGCGACCCTGGTGGTGGTGACCGGCAGCGCCACCTGGCCGCCCCGCCGCTCGGCGGCCACCAGGTCGAGCACGACGAGCAGGGCGCGTTCCTCACTGATGAGCTGGCCCTGCTCGTCCACCAGGGCGATGCGCTCCCCCACCGGGTCGAACCGCACCCCGAACGCCGCCCTTGATGAGCTGACCAGCTCCGACAGGCGCTGCAGGTCGCGGCGGCGCTCGGCCAGCGTCTCGGTGGGCGAGACGTCGTCGAGCCTGGCGTTGACCGTGAGCACCTCGACGCCGACCCTGGCCAGCAGCGTGGGCAGCACCAGCGATGAGGTGCCGCCCGCGCAGTCGACGACGACCTTCATGTCCCTGACGCCGCTCACGCCGACGTGGCGCAGCAGCTCGTGGGTGTAGTCCTCGACCGCCCGCGCCGGGTAGGTCAGCTCGGCGATCTCGCCGGGGAAGGCGCGGCGGAACTCCTGGCGGGAGAAGACCCGCTCCAGCTTGCGCTGGGCGGCCGGCGGCAGGTCGGCGCCGCGGTCGTCCATGATGACGATGTCCACGCTCTGCGGGTCGCCGGGGGTGGTGCGCAGCGCGATGCCGCCGGCCGCCGACACCCTGGCCGTGTGGAAGCGGGTGACGGGCAGCGGCGCGGCCTCCAGGTCGAGGACGTTGATGGCGCCCGCGGTGAGCGCGCCGATGACGGCCCGCTTGAGCGCCCTGGCCGCCAGCGAGCAGTCGCGGGAGGTGACGACGTACTCGCCCTTCTTCAGGGTGGTGGCGTACGCGCTGGCCAGGCGGACGCACAGCTCGGCGGTGATCTCGACGTTCACCAGACCGCTCACGCCGCGCGGGCCGAACAGGTTGCGCTGGCCGCGCGACTCCCAGATGACGCTGGTGTTGACCACCGCGCCGGCCTCGATGGTCTTGAACGGGTAGACGCGGACGCCGCTGGAGACGTACGCCTCGGCCTCGATGACGCACTCGTCGCCGATGATCGCGTTCTCCTCGATGCGGGCGCCGGCCATCACGTCGGTGCTCTTGCCGATGACGCAGCCGCGCAGGTGGGCGCCCGGCCCCAGGTAGACGTTGTCGTGGACGATCGCGCGGTGCAGGAAGGCGCCCTCGCGCACGACGGCGTTGTTGCCGAGCACGGTGTACTCGCGCAGCTGGGCCCCCGCCTCCACCTTGGCGTAGTCGCCGATGAGCAGCGGGCCCTTGAGCACGGCGTCGGGGTCGACGGAGGCGGAGTCGGCGACCCACACGCCGGGTGAGAGCTCGAAGCCGCCGATGTCGAGGGCGACCCGGCCGGACAGCGCGTCGGCCTGGGCCTTGAGGTAGCTGTCGTGGGTGCCGACGTCCTCCCAGTAGCCGTCGGCGACGTAGCCGTAGATGGCGGCGCCGGAATGGAGGAGGGCGGGGAAGACGTCCGAGGACCAGTCGACGGGCTCGCCGGTGGCGACGGCGTCGAGGATCTCGGGTTCCATGACGTAGATGCCGGTGTTGACGGTGTCGGAGAAGACCTGGCCCCAGGTGGGCTTCTCCAGGAAGCGCTGGACCCGGCCCTCCTCGTCCACGATGATGATCCCGAATTCGAGCGGGTTGGGGACCCTTTTCAGGCCGATCGTGACAAGCGCGCCTTTTTCGCGATGAAAACGGATCATGTCCGATAAGTCGATGTCCGTCAGGGCATCTCCGGAGATGACCAGGAAACGGTCGTCGCGCAGGCGGTCGGCGGCGTTCTTGACGCTGCCCGCCGTGCCGAGCGGGACGTCCTCGGTGGCGTACTGCAGGCTCATGCCCAGCTCGTCGCCGTCGCCGAAGTAGTTGCGGACGAGAGCGGCGAGGAACTGCAGGGTCACCACGGTCTCGGTCACGCCGTGCCGTCTGAGCAGGCGCAGGACGTGTTCCATGATCGGGCGGTTGACGACAGGGAGCAGGGGCTTGGGCTGGTTGGCGGTCATCGGACGCAGCCGAGTGCCCTCCCCGCCCGCCATGACGACCGCCTTCACCCGATCATCCCCTTCTGGCCGCCGTTACCAGTTGACGCACCTGTACGACATACAGCGCCCCCGCCCACCAGTACAGGCCCGTTCCCCACAGAGCGAACGCCCACCCGACAATGCGTGCTATTTCGGCATACCACCCGGAGTGCGAGGCAAGGAAGAGCAGGGGGAAGGCGTACATGAGGTTGAACATGGCTGCCTTGCCCAGGAAATGCACTTGAAGTGCCTTATAGCCATATTTGCGAAGAATGGGGGCGAAACAGGCGACGAAGACGTCGCGCCCGAGGACGACCACGACCAGCCACCACGGGATCACATCGCGCAGCAGCAGGGCGATGATGGTGGCGAACACGTACAGCTTGTCCGCGGCAGGGTCGATGATCCGGCCCAGCCTGCTCGTCTGGTTGAACGCCCGTGCGATCTTTCCGTCGAGCCAGTCCGTGAAACCGGCGACCGCGAGGATCCCGATGGCCCACCCGTCGGCCTTGGGCCCGAGAACCAGCCAGAAGAACACGGGCACGCCCAGGAGGCGCAGGAAGCTCAGCAGGTTAGGAACCGTCCAGATCCGGTCCTCGGCGGAAGTTTCGCTCACGCAGGAGACCCTACTGCGTGGAACTCCCCCGCAGCGGCCCGCGCTTCCCCCGTCTCATCGGCCTCAGGGGAACCTGGCGGCCCCGTCAGGTGCGGAGAAAGGCGTGGGTGCGGGCCAGCTCGGTGAAGCCCAGCCGGCGGTAGAAGCGGTGCGGCCAGTCGTCGGCGTCGGCCAGCAGGAAGATCAGGCCGCTCTCTCCCCCGCCGGCCTCTCCGCCGCCGGCCTCTCCGCTGCAGGGGGAGACACCGCCGGCCTCTCCCCCTGCGGTCTCTCTCCCGGCGGTCTCTCTCCCGGCGGTTACGCCCGCGAACCGATCGGCCGCACCGGCCGCGCCCCTGCTCCTGCTCCTGCTTCCGGCGAGCTGGGCCGCGGCTTCGGTGAGGAGGGCGGTCATGAGGGCGCGGGCGTGACCGGCGCCCCGGTGGAGGTGGCCGGTGAAGACGTTCTCGATCTGGGCGACGCCGTCGTGGACGTACAGGTCGGCGCGGGCGGCGATCTCGCCGGACGGGGCGCGTACGCCGTGGAAGCGCACCACGTCGGCGCCGGCCGGGCGGGCCTCGACGCGGCGGGCGAGGCCCTCGATCACCTCTTCCGGGGCCTCGGGGAGCGTGTGGCGCCAGTCGCGGCGCAGCACGGGGAGCAGCTCGTCCGGCTCCAGGCGCTCGGCCGGGGGCGGCGCCTCGGGGAGGTCGCCGGCGAAGGTCATGACGAGCGTGGTCTCCCGCTCGTAGCCGGCGGCGGTGAACACGGGCGCGTAGGCGGTGCCGAGGCGGTCGTCGTCCACGCAGATCAGGCGGTGGCCCCGGGTGGCCAGGAGGTCGTCGGCCGCCTTCAGCAGGAGAGCCGGGTCCGCGTCCTCGGTGACGATCAGCTTGTTGTCGTCGTAGGAGCCGGGGAAACGGTCGTCGAGCACGGCGAAACCGCCCGGTGCGGGCAGCACGCGGGGCGCGCGGCGGCGGGCGAACCCGTGCAGGAAGCCGAGCACCCGCGCCAGGTCGCCGGTGACGGCGGGCGGCTGCTCGGGCGCGCCCGGGTCGCGTTCGGCAGGGGTGTTGAGAGCCTGCTCAGGCATCGAGGCTGCGGGCCGCCTTGAGGAAGGACCTGATGAGGTCCGAGTCCTTCGTGCCGGGGGCGGTCTCGACGCCGCTGGAGACGTCGACGCCCCACGGACGGGCGGCGGCGACCGCCTCGGCGACGTTTCCAGGGGCCAGGCCGCCCGCCAGCATCCACTGACCGGAGGGGCGGCCGCGGACCGCCGCCCAGTCCCACGGCTGCCCGGAGCCGGCGTGGGGCGCGTCGACGATGAGCAGGTCTTCGTCGTAGGCGCCGCAGCGCAGGTCGGCCTGCGCGTCCACGGCTCTGACCAGGCGCACCCCGAGGTCCTTGAGCGCGGTGAAGTCGCCGTGCGGGTGCTTGCCGTGCAGCTGGACGGCGCGTACGCCGGAGGTCAGCGCGGCCTCGCGCACGGCCTGCGGGTCCTCGCCGCGGAAGACGCCGACGGTGAGGACGTGGGGCGGGACCGGCGCGGCCAGCTCGGCGGCCCGCTCGGGCGTGATGCGGCGCGGGCTCCTGGTCATGACGAACCCGATGGCGTCGGCGCCGGCCTCGACGGCGGCGGCGACGTGTTCCGGCTCGCTCAGCCCGCAGATCTTCACGTACACGCCTTCGACCTTAGCGGCGGCGGGCGGCGACCGGTGACCAGACCCAGATGAGCAGCGCGGTGATGAGGCCGAACAGGATCACGCCGTTGGGCAGGTGGGCGCCCAGCCACAGCCAGGTGACGTGCTGGGCCAGGCCGACGACGAACAGCGCCACGCTCGCCAACGCGGGCCAGCCCGCGCCGCGTCCCGGCCGCCAGAACAGCACCGCCAGGACGATCTGGACGAGCGCCACGAGGTGGACGACCATGCCGGCCATGACGTGACTCTCACCCATCGACGCCGTCTCGACGGCCTGCCCGGCGAACGACGCCGCGACGACGAGCGCGACGCCCTGCGCGGTGACGGCCAGCCGCAGCCCGTAGAGCAGGCCGCCGGAGATCCGGTCCGCGCCGCCGCCCCGCCGCTCCTGTGAACTGAGGGTCTCCTGCATGGGGGGGTCCTTCCGCTACTGCGATCAATGTGCGACCACATGCTCCCGGACCGCCCCCGGACCGGTCGTCCGCCCACCGGATGACGCGGGGGTCCGCCCACAGGCGGACCCCCGCCCGATGACGGCGGCCCGGCCGGGTGAGGGGGTCAGGGGCGGGGGTGGCGAACCGGGCGGAAGGAGGCGTCCACCAGGCCGGTGCGGTGGGCGATGACGGCGGCCTGGATGCGGTTGCGCAGGCCGAGTTTCTCCATCGCGGCCGCGATGTGGGTCTTGACCGTGGTGACGCCGACGTGCAGCTCCTCGGCGATCTCCGCGTTGGACAGGCCGGTGCCGACCAGGGCGAGCACCTCCAGCTCACGCTCGGTCAGCCCGGGCGGCGCGGCGGGCGCGGCCTGCTCCTCGGCGGCGAGGAAGCGTTCGACGACCCGGCGCAGCACCGAAGGGGCGAGGAGCTGCTCGCCCGCCGCGGCCCTGCGCACGGCCTCGACCATGCGCTCGGGGTCGTCGTCCTTGACGAGGAAGCCGACGGCGCCGGCGCGCAGGGCGGCGTAGACGTTGCCGTCCTCGGCGAACGTGGTCAGCACGACGATCCTGGCGCCCGGCCGGGCGGCGAGCACCCGCCTGATGGCCTCCAGCCCGTCGACCCTGGGCATGCGCAGGTCCATGAGGATGACGTCGGGCAGGTGGCGCTCGGCCAGGCGGACGGCCTCGGCGCCGTCCTCGGCCTCGCCCACGACCTCCATGTCGCCCGTGGCCTGCAGCAGCATGCGCACGCCCGCGCGGACGAGCGCCTGGTCGTCGGCCACCAGCACGCGAATCACGCGGCGCTCCCCGGGGACAGGCGGGTGGGCAGGTGGACGGCGAGCAGCCAGCCGCCCTCGCCGTCGGGGCCCGCGCTGAGGGTGCCGCCGAGGGTGCGGACCCGCTCGCGCATGCCCGCCAGGCCCCGGCCGGAGGAGGGCAGGCGCTCGATGGCGGTCGGCGGGCGGCCGTTGCGGACCTCGACGGCGAGCCCCTCTTCCGAGGGGGTCACGGATACGCGGACCCGGGTGCCTGGGCCGGCGTGTTTGAGCACGTTGGTGAGTCCTTCCTGGACGATCCTGGCCGCGGAGGCGCGGGCGATGAGCGGGGTCTGGTCGGTGGCCGGGTCGAGGTCGAGGTCCACGACGAGGCCGGCGGCGGCCATGCGTTCCGCGGACTCGCGGACGACGTCGGCCGGGTTGGCCAGCAGGTCGGGCTGGCGCTCGGGGTCGCGCAGCAGGTCGAGCAGGTCACGCAGGTCCTGCAGCACCTGGTGTCCCGTCTCGCGGATGTCGTTGAGCGCGTCGGCGACGGGACCGTCGGGCGCGGTGTAGCGGGCGGCGCTGGCCCGCAGCACCATGGCGCCGACGTGGTGGGCGACGATGTCGTGCACGTCGCGGGCGATGCGCTCGCGCTCGGCGAGCTGGTCGGCGCGCACCTGGGCGACGGCGGCGCGGGCGGCCTCCTCGGCGCGCAGCCGCTCGGACGCGGCGGCGGCGCGGCGCATGCCGAGATAGCGGCCGATCGCGATGGGCGTGGCGACGAGCGTCATGAGCACGCCGACGCGGAAGCCGGTGATGGAGGTGTCGTCGCCGACGACGGCGATGGCGGTGAGCAGGCAGCCGGTCAGGTACGCGGCCACCGTCCAGGCCCACGACACCACCCGCATGGCGAACACGCCGATCGCGATCAGGGTGAGGATCACGCAGGTGTTGACCGCCTGGTTGAGGTAGGCGTCGGCGGAGACGAGCAGCACGCCCTGCAGCAGGAAGACCAGCCCCGGCAGCCGCCTGGCGACGCCGAGCGACAGGCCGCCGACCACGGCGAGCAGCCCGACGACCCAGACGGGCTGCGCGCCGGAGTGCCAGGACGTCCACGTGCTGAGCACGGTGATGGCGACGCCGCCGGCGGCGAGCAGCGCGTCGGGGGTGACGTCGCGCTCGTCGAGCCGCTCGGCCGAACTGCGCAGGTAGCCGCCCAGCACGGCGGGGAAGACGGGCAGCAGCACGGAGTACATCCACGTGTTGCCGGTGAGCGCGATGCCGGGGTCGGCGATGTTGAAGGCGGTGGCGACGATGGCGGCGACGACGGCGAGGGCGGTGGCGCGGGCGCTGGCGAGGTATCCGGCCACGCCGAGCGCCACGCAGAGCAGGATCTGCGCTGTGTTGGAGGTGAACGAGCCGAGCTGGTCGGTGGTGGCGAGCATGGCCGCCAGGTAGAGGGTGACGAGGACAGGCCGGTGGCGGACGAGCCCCATGGGCAGGCCGACCAGCAGCGCCATGGGGATGTTCGCCTCGGCGGGCAGGACGTCGGTGTCGCCCGCGTGTGCCGTGGTCAGCAGGTCGAGGGCCACCCCCGAGGCCGCGAGCAGGACATCGAGCGGCACACCACGCCAACGCATGCACCACACCGTATCCGCACCGCTCCACCGGCTGATCCTCCGCACGGAGGACCCCGCCTCCTCCAAGTGGCCGCAGGTCCGCCCGGAGGGCGGAGCGATCGGCGGCGGCCAGCGCCTACATTCAGGGCATGCCCAACGACACCGCACTGTTCATCGGACAGTTCCTGCGCTCCCCCGCCACGATCGGCGCGGTCGCGCCCAGCTCGCGGCGGCTGGCGGCGGCCGTCTGCGCGCCGATCCCCGAGCGGGGCGAACCGATCGTGGTCGAGCTCGGGCCTGGCACGGGCGCGTTCACCGCGGAGATCCAGCAGCGGCTGGACGGCCGGGGTCACCATCTCGCGGTGGAGCTGAACGAGCAGCTGGCGCGGCTGCTGGCCGAGCGCTATCCGGCGGTGGACGTCGCGCACGACGACGCGACGCGGCTGGGCGAGCTGCTCGGCGAGCGCGGGCTGCGGATGGCGGACGTGGTGGTGAGCGGGCTGCCGTGGGCGGCGTTCCCCGATGACGCGCAGCGGGAGCTGCTGGGCGCGGTGACGGGGGCGATGAGCCCGGGGGCGGCGTTCACCACGTTCTCCTATATCCACGCGATCCCGCTCAGCTCGGCGCGGCGCTTCCGCGCGCTGCTGGCCGAGCGGTTCGAGGAGGTCGTGCCGGGCCGTACGGTGTGGCGCAACACGCCTCCCGCCTTCGTCTTCCACGCCCGCAGACCCCGCTGACGGCCCCGCTGACGACCGGGCTGACGGCCGGGCTGACGGCCGGCTGGAACGTGCGACGGAGGGAGGAGCGCGGGGTGTCCGGCCGCCCGATCGGCGCCGGGATCGGACGGGCCACGCCTTCGGCCGGGAGCTGCCTGCTCAACCCCTGGCGGCGCGAGCGTCCGGACCGCCCCCGCGGTTTCCCGCCGGCCTGCCGGCCGGCGTGCCCATCGCCGTACGGATCACGTCCCTGGTCCCGCCATGAGGCGAAGGGTGGACCGGCCGGTGGGCTGGTCGCCGTGAACGATCACGACGGCTGGATGACCTCCTCCCCCTGTGCGATGGACGCCCGGGCTCCGGGTGCCGGGGCGGCGTTCTCGGCCTCGGCGGAAAGCGGCCCTTCGACGTCCACGCGCCCCGACTACCCGAGGGCGGGGGAAGCACACCAGCACGGTGAAAAGCCGGGGTCAGCCGAACGCGGGCGGCCGCTTCCCGCGCAGGGCGCGCACGCCCTCGGCGGCGTCGGGCCCGGTGAAGCCGAGGAACTCCATGGCCAGCGAGGCGTCGAAGGACGGGCCGGCCAGGCGCAGCCAGTTGTTGAGCGAGTATTTCGTCAGCCTGATCGCGTCTTGGGCGCCGGCGGCGAGCCTGACCGCGATCTCCATCGCCTTCTCGTGCACCTCGTCGTCCTCGACGCACAGGCTCACCAGACCCATGCGCTCGGCCTGCTCTCCGGTGACCGGCTCGCAGAGCAGCAGGTGGTATTTCGCCTTGGCCATGCCGCACAGCAGCGGCCAGACGATGGCGGCGTGGTCGCCGGCCGCGACGCCGAGCCTGGTGTGGCCGTCGATGATGCGGGCGGTGCGGCCGGCCACGGAGATGTCGGCCAGCAGCGCGACCGCGAGCCCGGCGCCGACGGCGGGGCCCTGGATGGCGGAGACGATGGGCTTGGAGCAGTTGAGCACGTTGTAGACGATGTCGCGGGCCTCGGTGAACACCCGCATCCGGGTGTCGTGGTCGCGCATCATCTCCTCGATCATGGACAGGTCGCCGCCGGCGGAGAACGCGGCGCCCTCTCCCCTGACCACGATCGCGCGTACGGACGCGTCGCGGTCGGCGTCGCGCCAGATCTCGCCCAGCTCGCGGTGCGCGGTGGCGTCGACGGCGTTGAGCCTGGCGGGCTCGCTGATCGTGACGCGGAGCACGCCGTCGGCGGGGGTGTCGAGCCGCAGCTTGGTGTAGGCGTCCTTCACAGGTGCTCCCGCAGCCGCTGCGCCACGTAGTCGCGGGCCTCGACGGCCTGGTCGAACAGGCCGGGCAGGACGAAGAAGCCGTGGATGGCGCCGTCGTACCTGCGCAGCTCGGCGGGGACGCCCGCGTCGGCGAGGCGGGCGGCGTAGCGCTCGCCCTCGTCTCTGAGGACGTCGTACTCGGCGGTGACCACGGTGGCGGGGGCCAGGCCAGAGACGTCGGGCAGGCGCAGCGGCGACAGGCGCGGGTCGGCGGGGTCGACGTCGCCGGCGTATCGGCTGACGAACCAGGCCACGTCGGCCGCGTCGAGGCCGTAGCCCTTGGCGTTCGCGGTGTAACTGGGGGTGTCCATGGCCGCGTCGAGCAGCGGGTAGACGAGCACCTGGTGGGCCAGGCGCAGACCGGCGTCGCGGGCCTGCCAGGCGGCCACGGCGGCCAGGTTGGCGCCGGCGCTGTCGCCGATGACGGCGACGCTGCCGTTGCTCTGGTAGAAGGCCGGGCGGGCGAACAGGTCGCGCACGACCGTCCAGGCGTCGTCGGCGGCGGCGGGGAACGGGTGCTCGGGCGCCAGCCGGTAGTCGACGGAGACCACCACGGCGCCGGTGCGGATGGCGAGGTCGCGGCCGATCGCGTCGTTGCGCTTGACGCTGCCGAAGACCCAGCCGCCGCCGTGGAAGTAGACCAGGACCGGCAGGGGCGCGTCGCCAGGGTCGGCGCGGTAGATGCGGATGGGCACGCCCTCGGCCACCTCGTCGCGGACGAACGGCAGCTTGGTCAACGGCCCCCGGTGGACGGCCATGGGGTCGGTCGCGCGCATCTCCTGGATGGCGGCCAGGTCGAGACCGGCCAGCCCGTCGTCGTCGGAGCCGGCCTGGAACTGGGCGACGTAATCCTGCGCCTGGGGGTGCAGCGGCATGATCAGCAGCCTAGCGGGCCGCCTCGATGAACGCATCGAAGAGCCGGGTGTCGGTGCCGCGTTCGGGGTGCCATTGGACGCCGACGCCGAAGCGGTGTCCCTGCAGCTCGACGCCCTCGACGATCTGGTCCTCCGCCCAGGCCACGGCCAGCAGGCCCGTGCCGAGCCCGCGTACGGACTGGCGGTGGGGCGCGCTGACCTCGACGCGGTCGCCGACGGCCTTGCCGAGCTTGCTGGTGACGCTGACCTGGATGACGTGGCCGCCGTCGGGCTCCGCGTGGCGGTCGCTGTCGAGGACGTCGGGCAGCCACGGGATGAGGGTGCCGCCCTGGGCGACGTTGAGCACGTGCATGCCGCGGCCGATGGCGAGGATGGGCACGTCGGCCCGGATGGCGGCCCTGGCCAGGGCCAGCTCGAAGCGGTCGCGGTGGGGCTGCGGCTCGTCGGCCCTGGGGTCCTGCTCGCCGTTGTAGGTGTCGGCGGCCAGCTCGGCGCCGCCGGCCAGGACGACGCCGCGCAGGCCGCTGACATAGTCGTCGACCGCGCTGGGGGCGATGGGCGGCAGCACGACGGGCGCGCCGCCCGCCCGGCCGACCATCTTGGCGTAGGAGGGGGGAGACAGCACGGCCTCGCGTACCCAGTCGCCCCAGCGGGCGGCCTCGAAGTAGGCGGTGACGCCGATCAGCGGTCGGGACATGCGATCTCCCAAGGGCATGGTGGAGTTCGTACGGCCGCCCTCCGCCGAGATGCGGGGGCGGCCCCATGCACTCCCCCATCATGGCGCACAGTCTTTCCGATATGTCACCCCTCCCGAAGATCCCCTCGTGCGGCTTGCCTCCCGTCCGACACCTCCTTCCCGGGTTGTCCGGTTAGCCGGGCGCATCCCGCCGGAAGGGCGAGGAGCATCCCGCAAAACGCGCATTTTTCGTTACTCAATATGAAAATTAGTTGTTTTCATATTCGACGACCGAAATCTCAGCGATCCCGGGCGCGGAGAATCACGGAACCATTACTGATAGTTCGGCTTCACACCGTATTGGGGGGAAACGGTTGTGGCGGGTCATCGCGGGTGTAAGACTCGATTTCGAGCGTACGGACATGCCGGGGAGGGGTCCCGCGCTCACGACCCGGAACGTCAGGGAGGTGAACGGCGAGACCGGAATGCGTTTCCGGTCAAGGGGTGGGGTTGTTTTCATGTCGTTGAATCCGCGCCTGGTGAAGGAGAGTTTCTCCCTCGTCGAACCCGTGGCCGCCAAGGCCACGGCCTACTTCTACGGCCGCTTGTTCGCCGAGAACCCGCACTTGCGGAGCATGTTCCCGCCCGCGATGAACGTGCAGCGGGACCGGCTGTTCAGCGCGTTGACCAGGATCGTGTGGAGCCTGGACAGCCCGGACGGAATGGCGGCCTACCTCGGTCAGCTCGGCCGCGACCACCGCAAGTACGGCGTCGTCGCCGAGCACTACACGGCCGTGGGCAACGCCCTGCTGGCCACGATCCGCCGCTTCGCGGCCGACGTCTGGAACGACGAGATCGAGGCGGCCTGGGTGGCGGCGTACTCGGCGGCCGCCAATCTCATGATCGGCTCGGCCGAGTCCGACTCGGGGGTGTCCCCCGCGTGGTGGCTGGCCGAGGTCGTCGACCACGAGCTGCGCCACCGCGACATCGCGGTCATCACGTTGCGGCCGGCGCAGCGGCTGCCGTACACGCCAGGCCAGTACGTCACCGTGCAGACCGCGCGCTGGCCGCGCGTGTGGCGGACGTTCTCCATCGCCAACGCGCCGCGCCCGGACAACATGATCAAGCTGCACGTGCGCTCGGTGCCCGGCGGCTGGGTCTCGACCACGCTGATCAGGCACACCCGCATCGGCGACACGCTCATGCTGGGCCCGCCCATGGGCTCGATGACGCCGCGCGAGCACAGCGTGCGCGACGTGCTGTGCGTGGCGGGCGGCACGGGACTCGCGCCGCTGAAGGCGATCGTGGAATCCATCATCGCCTCGGGCCGCCGCCCCAACATCCACCTGCTGTACGGCGCCCGCACCTCGGGCGAGCTGTACGACCTGCCGGACCTGATCAGGATGCAGTCGTCGTTCCCGTGGCTGCGGGTGCTGCCCGTGGTCTCGGACGAGCCGGGCTACGAGGGCATGCGCGGCCACCTGCCCGAGGTGACCCAGCGCTTCCATTCCTGGTCGGAGCACGACGTGTACGTGTGCGGCCCCTCCAGCATGGTCAACGAGACCGTGCGCCGCCTCCAGGGCGACGGCGTCCCGCTGGCCCGCATCCACCGGGACGCCGTGCACGGCGAACGCTGACACTCGTGATCGAAAGGTTGACAATCGGGCGTGGAAGAGGCCATCTGGAGGGTGACCCCCCACGCGGAGGTGGAGCGTGCCCCTTCCCGCCCGGCGCCGTACGATCGGCGTGCTCGTCGCCCTCGTGGCCGCGGCGTCACTGATCGCGCCGGCTCCCGCCACGGCGTCCGAGGCGGTCCCCCTCACCGAGATCGGCCCCGAGATCAGCGCCACCGCGCCGCGGCCCGGCCCGCAGGGCGGGGCCGACACCTACCAGTGGGGCGAGGTGATCGTGGCGGCGCACCAGACGGGCCGGTCGTCCGGCGGCGGCGCGGCCGGCATCGCGTACGCGATGTCGGGCGACGGCGGCGCCACCTGGAGCAGGGGCACGCTGCCCGGGCTCACCACGGCGGCGGGCGGCGTGCACGCGCGCACCGCCGACCCCTCGGTGGCCTACGACGCCCCGCACGGCGTGTGGCTGATCACCTCGATCGGGCTCACAGAGACAGGCGGGGCGACCGGCGGGGTTACCGGGGCGGCCGTGCTGACCAGCCGCTCCACCGACGGGGTGGCGTGGTCGCCGCCGGTCGTCACCGCCGTGGGCGGCGACCTGGACAAGAGCTGGGTGGTCTGCGACAACGGGGACGGCAGCCCGTATCGGGGGCAGTGCTACGCCGTGTTCGACGACCACGCCGTGGCGAACGCGATCAGGGTGGCGCGCTCGGTCGACGGCGGCCTGTCCTGGACCGTCGCGGTCACCAGAGCGAGCGGGCTGGGCGGGCAGCCGGTGGTGCGGCCCAACGGGACCGTCGTGGTGCCGTACCTGAGCAACGACGGAGAGATCCGCTCCTTCCGCTCTCGCGACGGCGGGGCGAGCTGGAGCGAGAGCACGCTGGTCTCGCGGGTGGAGCGGCACACGCCGGCGGGCGGGCTGCGGGCGTTACCGCTGCCCTCGGCCGAGACCGACGCCGCCGGCACCGTCTACGTCGCCTGGCACGACTGCCGCTTCCAGCACGGCTGCGCCGGCAACGACATCGTGCTCAGCACCTCGGCCACCGGCGAGCGGTGGGGCGACGTGCTGCGGGTGACCGGCGACGGCGGCGACCACGTCATCCCCGGGCTCGGCGTGGACCGCGCGAGCAAGGGCGAGCGGGCGCGGCTCGCGGTGACGTACTACCGCTACGCCGACGCCGCCTGCGTGCCCGCCACCTGCCGCCTCACCGTCGGCCACACCTCCTCGGCCAACGGCGGGGCGAGCTGGTCGGCGCCGCTGGAGCTGCACGGGCCGATGGCGGTCGGTTGGCTGCCGGTCACCGGCCAGGGCAGGACGGTGGGCGACTACATCTCCGTCTCCGTCGTGCCGGGCGGCAACGCCTTCCCCGTCTTCGCCGTCGCCGCGCCGCCCGCCGAGGGCCTGCCCGACGTCCGCACGCACACCGTCACCGGCGGCCTGCCGATCGTGCCAGGCCCCGCGCCTCTCGCCTCGATCGAGGCCGCGGTCGCCGCCGGCGAGCCGCCGCCCGCGCTCCCCCTCACCGCCCGCTGACGCGGAACGCCGCCGCCGTCTCCTCGTCGGCCGGCCAGAACGTCTCGATGGCCAGCTCGGAGACCGTGACGTCCATCGGCGTGCCGAAGGTCGCGATCGTGGTGAACAGCGACAGCACCCGGTCGCCCGCGGCGATGCGCAGCGGGATGAGGAGGTCGGACGGCCCCGTCAGGTGCGCCACGTTGGTCTCGACGCCGGCCCTGTCCTTGTAGGTGTACGCGGCCAGCTCGTCGTGCAGCTCGGCCAGCCGCCCGTCGCCCGACGACTCGGCCTGGCGGCGCAGCTGGCGCAGCAGGTGGCCGCGTACCTCGGCCAGGTTGAGCAGCCGCCCGCCCATCGCGTCGGGGTGCAGCGACAGCCGCATCACGTTGACCGGCTCCTTCAGCAGCTCATCGGGCACGCCCTCCAGGAACATCCCGGCCGCCGCGTTGGCCGCCACCAGGTTCCACGCCACGTCCACCACGACCGCCGGATACGGCTCGTGCCCCGCCAGGATCGTGTCCAGCGCCTGCCGGACGGCCTGCAGCTCGGGCGCGCGCACCTCGCGTTCTGAATAGACCGGGGCGAACCCGGCGGCCACCAGCAGCCGGTTGCGGTGCCGCAGCGGCACGTCCAGTTCCTCGGCCAGCCGCGTCACCATCTCGCGGCTCGGCCTGGCCCGCCCGGTCTCCAGGAAACTGACGTGGCGGGCCGACACCCCCGCCTCGATGGCCAGGTCGAGCTGGCTCACCCGGCGCCGCTGCCGCCACGAGCGCAGCAGCGAACCGAAGGACTCCTCATGTACGGCGACCGCTTCCATGCCCCTCACGGTAGCGATCGGAGGGAAGCGTCTCGATTACCCCCCACGTAAGCGAGACGCTTGCGAGCGGAATCGCCCAGTCCTCGGTAACTGTCGGTGGCTCGTGGCACGATGACCGCAAGCGAACATGGGAGCGAAGTCATGAGTGACGCAATGCTCGCGGTCGGCACCCGTAAGGGCCTGTTCCTGGCCCGCTCGACGGGCGGCGGCCCGTTCGAGGTCCAGCCGATCCAGTTCTCCACGGTCGCCGTGCACTCGGTGGCGATCGACACCAGGGGCGCCACGCCCCGGCTGCTGGCCGGCATCGAGTACGGCCACTTCGGCCCGTCGGTGATGTACTCCGACGACCTCGGCGCCACCTGGCACGAGGCCGACCACCCGCCCGTCGCCTTTCCGGAGAAGACCGGGGCGACGCTGGCCAAGGTCTGGCAGCTCGCGCCGTCGCCGTCCGAGCCCGACGTCGTCTGGGCGGGGGCCGAGCCGGCCGCGCTGTTCCGTTCGGAAGACCGCGGCGTCACCTATCGGCTGGTCGAGGGCCTGTGGGAGCATCCGCACCGCGAGCGGTGGGAGCCGGGCGGCGGCGGATTGTGCCTGCACACGATCGTCAACCACCCCACCGACCCCGAGATCATGGCCGTCGCCGTCTCGGCGGCCGGCTTCTACCGCACCCGCGACGGCGGGCTGTCGTGGGAGGCGGCCAACGAGAACATCAGGGCCCCGTTCATGCCGGAGGGACAGCAATATCCTGAGTTCGGGCAGTGCGTCCACAAGGTGTCGATGCACCCGTCCCGGCCCGAGCGGCTCTACCTCCAGCACCACTTCGGCGTCTACCGCAGCGACGACTTCGGGGCCAGCTGGCGCGACATCGGCACCTCGCTGCCGTCCGACTTCGGCTTCCCCATCGCGGTGCACCCGTCACGGCCCGACACGGTCTACGTGCTGCCGCTCCACGCCGACATGGACCGCACGCCGGTCGGCCACCGCTATCGCGTCCACCGCAGCGACGACGGCGGCGCCACCTGGCAGGCGTTCTCCCAGGGGCTGCCCGACGAGCCGGTCTACTCCACCGTGCTGCGCGACGCGATGACCGCTTCCGACGCCGGGGTGTTCTTCGGCACCCGCTCAGGCGAGGTCTACGGCTCGCGCGACGACGGCCAGACGTGGTCCACGGTCGCCCGCCACCTGCCCGACGTGCTCACCGTGCGTGCGGCGGTGCTCTAGATCATGGCCAGACCGGTGACGATGGTCGTGTTCGTGCTGCCCAGCTCGCTGCGGCGGTGGGTGAGCGGGCGCCAGGAGGTCGCGGTCTTCGCCGTGGGCGACGACCGCGACTCGCCGCCCACCCTGCGCTCGGCGCTCGACATGCTGCGGCGCACCCACCCCATGCTGGAGGAGCGGCTGCGCGACGAATACGGCCGCATCCGCCGCCACATCAGCATGTTCGTGTGCGGGGAGAACTCCAGGGGGCTCGGCGGCCTCGACTGCGCCATGCCCCCGGGCGCCGAGGTCTACGTGCTGCCGGCCCTCGCCTGATCCCCCAGGGTCAGACCTTGCGCCAGCCGGGGATCCAGGCCCCGTCCTCGACGACGTAGTCGCCGAAGAGGGCGGGGGCCTCCTCGCGCATCAGCTCGCCGATGCGCTGGAACAGCAGGCGGATCTCCTCCTCCGCGCCGGCCGCGGTGCGGGCCTCGATGGTGTGCCGCAGGGTGCGCACGTTCGCTGTCCACACCAGGCCGGTCGCCACGCCCTCAGGGGCGAAGCGCCGCATGAACGACGTGCGGTGCTTCTTCTCGGAGAACGGAACGCCCTCCTCGTCGAGCCCGAAGTGGCCGGCCATCCAGATCTGGAACCGCTCCAGCTCCTCCAGCACGGCCGTGGCCCGCCGCATCAGCTCGTCGTCCGCGCGCGCCCACTCCGGGAACCAGAACGGCAGCTCGTCGAGGCGGACGAAGCGCAGTGACTCCTGCGAGATGGCCACGCCGGGCCGGTGGCGTACCAGCTCGTGGGTCAGCACCCGGCTGACGTCGTGCAGCACGAAGCTGAAGCTCACGTGTTCGAGGACCGAGCCGTGGGCGCTGGCCAGGATGTTGCGCAGGTAGTCGTCCTGCTTCTCCCTGATCTTCGTCACGTTGGGGTTGAGGCCCGGCTCGAACGAGCGGTAGCAGAGCCGGCCGGCGAATTCCGCGAGGTTCTGCGCGTCGAGGTCGCCGCGGTCGAGCCGCTCCAGCCAGCTCTCCCCGCCGACCTCGGCGAGGTAGCGGGCCAGCTCGCCGTAGTCGAGCGCCGGACGGGCGACGATGAAGACCTCGGGTTCGGCAGTGCGCATGGGAGCCCCCGCTCGGTTGCCGCAGTGAGACGCCTGACCAGGGCTCGGTGCCCGCCGCCCCCCTCGCGTGGTGCGGCGGGCGCCTGCCCAGGTCAACCCGCGTGCGCGGGCCGTCGCCCGGCGGTCACCTGGCCCGGCGTCACGAGCCGGTACGGCAGCGCGGCGCGGGCCTGTCGCGGGTCACCAGGTCGGTGTTCCCGTCGGTGCCGTCGAGCCAGACGACGGTTCTGCCCTCTCCGGAGGCGAAGTAGTCCTGGAATCCCCGGTTGCACGAGTAGCGCTGCGGGGCCCCGCCACCGAGCGGCACCTGGTGGATCTTCGGCAGGATCGCGTTCGAGATCCCGGTCCCGCTGCCGTCGGGCCACACGCCGATGGTGGCGACCTCGTCGTTGGCGTCGAACCAGTTCGGCCCGGGCGCCTGCGGGCCGTCCTGCACGACGACGGCCCTGCGGGTGCCGTCGGGTGCGGCTCGCATGACGCCGTAGCGGCCGTCGTCGTCCGCGTCGTACGTCCAGACGAGGTGACGGCCGGTCAGGATCGGCCTCGCGGTCCACGAGCCGGCCGGCATGGGAATGACGGTCTCGGCACCGGTCCTGAGGTCGACGACGGCGGGTGCGCTGCGCAGCGCGCCGTCCTCCGTCCAGTACCGCTCGTAGGCGAGCCTGCCGCCCTTGAGCGACGGCGAGAACCCGTGCACGGCGGCCTCCGCGGTGACCTCGACGGGCGCCGCGGAGCCGCGCTTGACCCAGACCCCGTGCTCGCCGTCGGCATCGACGCCGTCCCACACGATCGTGTCGCCGTCGATCGCCACCGAGTCGACGAGGCTCGGGGCCTCGAAGACGAGCTCGGGCGGCGAGCTGCGGTCGAGCGGGCGGACGTGGACCTGGTAGTGCTCCTGCGCGGCGTCGAACGAGGTCCACGCGGCCCGCCTGCCGTCGGTGGCCGGGACGGAGTTCCACCGCTCGCCCTCCGACAGCCGCACCGGCTTGCCGCCGCCGATCCGGCCGGTGAGGATCACGCTCGGCGACAGGGCGTCGGGTGAGGTGTTGGAGATGACGTACCGGTCGCCGGCCACGTCGGGGCGCGCGAGGCGGTCGGTGATGCCGTCGATCAGCACGCGCGAGTCGGTGCGCAGCGCGCGCTCCCAGCCCGGCCTGATGCCGTGCCGGTCGAACGCGCGGGCGACGGTCAGCTTGTCGCGGGCGGACATGCCGAGCGCGCGGGCCGCCGACTCGACGGCGCGGCGGCCGTCCACGAAGTCGTCCAGCGGCGTCATGTACTCGGTGAGCGCCTTGTAGACGAGCCGGTCGGCGACGGCGCCGCCCAGCGTCTCCCTGACGTCCCAGAGGGCGCCGGAGAAGATCGTGGAGTTGTAGTGCACGCCGCCGTTGTCGTAGCCGACGGTGAAGCCGAGGTAGTCCTCGCCGGCCACGCGGCCGTCGTCGAGGTCACGGCCGGCGCACTCCTCCGGCGGGGCGGTCTTGCACAGCGTCTCGCCGAGCAGGCTCGCGTTCGGGTCGCTCATCGGGATGCCGTACGTGTCCACCTGGATGGCGTTGCCGAAGTAGTCGGCCAGGCCCTCGTTGATCGCGCCGGACTGGCCGATGTAGACCAGGTCGGCGCTGTGCGTGATGACGCCGTGGGTCATCTCGTGGCCGACGACGTCGAGCGCGGCGGCGAAGGAGTGGTAGTCGCCGCCTCCGCCGTAGACCATCTTGGTGCCGTCCCAGAAGGCGTTGGTGTACGGCTCGCCGTCCGCCGTGACGTTGACCACCGAGTACATGGTGCCGCCCTGCCCGTCGAGCCCGTCGCGGCCGAGCCCGCGGTAGTACTCGTAGACCTGCCCGGCGCTCCAGTGGGCGTCCACGGCGCCGGTCTCGGTGTGCTCGGGGCCGAAGGCGGGGGTGGCGGAGCGGACCAGTTCGGTGCCCTCCGGGATGCCGGGGGCGAAGAAGTCGAAGAAGGTGCGGCCGGCGGCGTCGTAGGTGAGAATCTCGCCGTCGGTGCCGTCCCACATCGGGCGGGTGCGGTCACGCAGCTCGTAGCCGCCGTCTGCGCGCTCGTAGGCGTTCAGCTCCACGGTACGGCCGTGCGCGGTCCGCCCGCTGCCGGTCACCGGGCCCTCCATGCGCAGGCGGTCCACGGCGAACAGGGGGCGGCCTGAGTGGGCGTCCACATACGCGTCGAGCAGCAGCGGCCTCTTGGCGACCGCGTCGCGGCCGGTGAGCACCACGTGCCAGGCCAGCTGGCCGGCGCCGCTCGGCACCACGACGAGCCCCGCGGCCTGGGCGGTGGCGCCCTCGCGGGACCGGTGGTCGCGGATCATGGTGGTGTGGGCGATCCGCGCGGCGGTCTTCCCGGTGACGGTGGGGGTGGTGGAGACGGTCAGCTCGGTGAGGAAGCGGCCGCCCGCGCCGACCACCTCGCGCCGGTCGCCGTCCTTACGGAAGTGCACCAGGTAGTGGGCGCCGAAGACGGGCACGCCCCGGTGGCGCTGGGCGAACCTGACCGTCTCGTCGGCGCCGTCCACGACCGTCCTGAGCGGGGCCAGGTCGGCGGGGTCGAGGTGGTAGCGGGGGTCGGCCAGGTGCGCCTTGGCGGCGGCCACCGGGTCGCCCGCCTGCGCGGGCTCGGACAGGCCGTGCACCTCTGCCGGGGCGCGGGTGCCCGCACGCTGCTCCACCTCGGGCGGCGGGTCGTCGGCCGCCGCGGTGCCCGGCACGGCGAGCGCCAGGCATAACGCGGCCACGAGGGTGATGGGACGCCAGGACACGGCACCTCCAAGGGGTAGGTTTGTCTGGCGCCACCGATCATGACAGCGATATTGACAAATCGACAAGAAACGATGGGGCTGTTTATAAGACGGGAAATTTGGATTTTTGTTCGGGTATTTCACCCCGGGAGCCCCGCACGGCGCCCGGAGAAGGCCGGCGACCTGCTCAAACGGTCGGCGAAGAAGACGTCGTGCGGCAATGCGCCTGACAGCGCGAAGCGCTGTGGAATGCGGCTTCGCTGCGCGCCGGACGGCGTGCGGCGGAAGCCGCTCAGGGGGCGGGCGTGGGTGGTGCGTGCGCAGCCGTCAGAGGCGGTAGATGCGGCGGGCGTTGCCTGAGCCGATCATGTGGGCGATCCTGGAGGCGTCGGCGGTGCTCCACTCGCCCGAGTCGATTCTGGTGGACAGGGCCCGGGACAGGGCCCGGCGGTAGGTGAGCGCGCCCAGGTAGGCGGTTTCGGCCAGGCCGCAGGCGCCGGAGCTGAACAGCTGCTTGTGGAACGGGGCCAGCTCCAGCAGCTCGTCGATGACGCGGGCCGCGGCGGCGGTGTGCGGCGGGGCGAGGCCGACGTCCACGTACACGTGCGGGAAGGCCGCCGCCAGGTACGCGGCCTGGCGGTGGAACGGGTAGCTGTGCAGCAGGATCATCGGGACGCCGAGCGGCTGCAGCGCGCCCGCGAACGCGCTCAGCCTGGCCGGGTCCGCCCGATGCGGCTCGCCGAGCGGCCCGCCGAGCCCACCGGTGAGGACGCCGCCGAGGCCGCTTCCGAGGCCGCAGTGGAACTGCAGGGGGAGGCCGCGTTCTCTGGCCACGTCCACGGCGCTCCAGACCAGGTAGTGGACCAGGACCGGGTCGGTGAGCGGGGGCTTGGGGTCGGCGAGGCGGCGGTTGGCGGCGGCGATCACGGCGCCCCGGGCGGGCCTGGACGGCTCCAGGTCGAGGCCGCACAGCGCGCCCGCGACGGTCTTGAGCCCGACCGCGCGCGCCGCCCTGGCGGCGAGCTGCTCGCCCAGGTCGTCGAGGTAGTCGACGGCGAGCTGGGCGGAGGCGGCGACGTCGCGTTCGATGTGCTCGACGCGGACGAGCTCGTCGGCGGCGGCCCCGCCGTGGCGGCCCATCTCGGTGGCGCTCAGCAGCTCGCCGTCCTGCGAGGCGGAGTCGACGAGGAACGCCACCACCCCGGCCCCGGCCAGCAGCCGCCGGTTGACCTCGCCGGCGCCCAGCTCCTCGCGGCGGGCCAGGTAGACGGCGGGCGGCGCGTGCGGCTCCAGGTCGAGCAGCGGCCCGCACCACCGTCGTACGGCGACGCCGAGCGGCGTGTCGAAGTGGGTGGTGCCGGGCGGCGCCGGGCTGCCGGCCCCGCTGATGAGCAGCTCGAAGCCGGCCCTGCCGAGGTCGTCGCGCCGCACCCCGTGGCAGTGGTGGTCGACGAGCGGGGCGAGCAGCGCGTCACGCACCGTGCCTGGCAGGTCTACGGGGAGCATGCGGAGACTCTAGGGGAGCCCCGCACGCCCCCGCCCGGGTTTTACTCATCTGCGGGCGAGCCGCAGGACGTTCGAGATGATCTTGGCGCCCGCGTTGCCCTCCTGGGTGAGGATCGACTCGGGGTGGAACTGCACGGCGAAGCGCCGCCGCGCGGCGTCCTCGATGGCCATGACGTTGCCGTCGGGTGTGAGCGCGGTGGGGGTGAAGCCGACCACGCCGGGCCGCTTGGCGTGCAGGGAGTGATAGCGGGCCGCGGTGAACTCCTCGGGCAGCCCCTCCAGCAGCGCGCTCTCGGACACCCTGGAGACCCGGCCGCGCTTGCCGTGCTCGGGGTAGTCGAGCAGCTCAAGGGTGCCGCCGGCCTGCTCGACCATGGCCTGCAGGCCCAGGCAGACGCCGAAGACGGGCAGATCGCGGGCGTAGACCTCGTCGAGCAGCGCCGACATGCCGAAGTCGGTCGGCCAGCCGGGGCCGGGCGAGAGCACGACCAGGTCGGGCGCGATCTCGTCGATCATGTGGGTCGGGAAGCCGTGGCGCAGGGTGACGACGTCGGCGCCCTCCTGGCGGAAGTAGTCGGCCAGGGTGTTGACGAAGGAGTCCTCGTGGTCGACGAGCAGGACCTTCATGCCGAGGCCCGGCTGCTGCCTGGTCTCGGCGACCGGGACGGCGCCGGGCTGGTTGACCGCGGCGAGCGCGCCGAGCAGGGCGCTGGCCTTCAGCTCGGTCTCGCGCTCCTCGGAGTCGGGGTCGGAGTCGAACAGCAGCGTCGCCCCTGCCCTGACGGCGGCGACGCCGTTCTTGATCTGTGCGGTACGCAGGGTGAGCCCGGTGTTCATGGACCCGTCGAAGCCGATGAAGCCGATGGCGCCGCCGTACCAGCGGCGGGTGGTGGCCTCGTGGTCCTCGATGAACTGCATGGCCCACGTCTTGGGGGCGCCGGTGACGGTGACGGCCCACATGTGGGTGAGGAAGGCGTCGAGGGCGTCGAACTCGGGGCGCAGCCGGCCCTCGATGTGGTCGACGGTGTGGATGAGCCGGGAATAGAGCTCGATCTGGCGGCGGCCGATGACCTTGACCGTGCCGGGGACGCAGATGCGCGACTTGTCGTTGCGGTCGACGTCGGTGCACATGGTCAGCTCCGACTCCTCCTTCACGCTGGACAGGAGGGTGCGGATGGCCTCGGCGTCCTCGACCGGGTTGCGGCCGCGGGCGATGGTGCCGGAGATGGGGCAGGTCTCGACGCGGTCGCCGGTGACGCGGACGTACATCTCCGGTGAGGCGCCGACGAGGTGCTCGCCCTCGCCGAGGCTGATGATGAACTCATACGGGGCGGGGTTGCTGGTGCGCAGGCCGCGGTAGAAGGCGGACGGGTCGGTGCAGGTGGCGTGGAAGACCTGGCCGGGCACGACCTCGAACAGGTCGCCGCGCTTGAACTTCTCCTTGGCGGCGGCCACGACCTTGGCGTATCCGCCCTTCGGCGGGTTGGGCGGCACCTCGGCGGGCGTGACGGGCGGGGCGGTGGCGCCGGTGCGCTCGAGGCCGCGGGTGGTGGCGCCGTCGACGGTGAACTCGTAGCGGTGCTCGAAGCTGCTCTCGCGCTGGCGGTCGATGACCACGAGCCGGTCGGGCAGGTGCAGCACGAGGTCGCGCTGGTCGTCGGGGCGGACGAGCTCCTGCCTGATGGGCTCGAACTGGAAGGCCAGGTCGTAGCCGAAGGCGCCGTAGAGGCCGAGGTGCGGGTCGTCGCCCTTGAAGGCGGCGATCACCTCGCGGATGGCGGTGAACACGGTGGGCCTGCGGCTGCGCATCTCCTCGGGCAGCAGGTCCTCGGACTCGGGGACGTGGACCTCGACCCGGTCGGCCGTGGGCTCGGTGACGGGCTTGCCGGCGGCCAGCAGGCACGTGGTGATCGCGGGCAGCACGACGCGGCCACGCTCGTTGAGCGCGGTCGCCGAGATCGTCCGGCCCTTTGCGACGATCTCGAGGCACGGATCGACGTAGCCGAACGCCCATCGGCTGTAGCGGCCCGGGTAGTCCATGCCGGAGGAGAACGCGCCGCCGCGCCGCTCCGACAGCGCCGTCACGATCTCTTCGAGTGCGGCCTCGTCCACCTCGCGTGTCTCGCGCTCGACACCGATGCCCCCGGCAGTGGTATATCCGCTCTTCTCCACTTCCTGCCCCTTCAAATGATCGAGCCCCGGGGGCGGACACGAGAAAGGCCGCCATCCGGGGCGGCCGTCCGTTGTGGAATGCGAAACACGCGCCGCCTAGAAGCGGCGCCACCACTGGAGCTGAGCGTGATTTCGCATGTGGTCAAGGTTAACCCCCCGACCATGATCGCGCAACGCGCCCCCTACCGGTGTGGCGCACCTGGCACACTACCCCCTCTCATCGGACGGCCTTTCTATTTCAATACAGAGCAGTACTGTATCGTTCCTTGGTGAAGGGAGACCCCATGACCGAGACGATCACCATGCCCGCAGGGCGGCCCACGCCGTTCGACCCGCCGGCCGAGCTGGCCCTGCTGCGCGAGCGCGGCCCCATCGTTCCTCTCGCCTATCCCGACGGGCATCAGGGGTGGCTGGTCACCGGCCACGCCCTGGCCCGCGAGGTGCTGGCCGACCCGCGTTTCAGCGCCCGTTCCGAGCTGCGGCACCTGCCCATCGCGTCGGAGGCGGCGCAGGGGCGGCCCGCGCCGCCCGGGCTGTTCGTCGCGATGGACCCGCCGGAGCACACCCGCTACCGCCACCTGCTCACCGGGGAGTTCACCGTACGCAGGATGCGCCGGCTGACCGAGCGGATCGAGGAGGTCACGCGGACGTGCCTCGACGCGATGGAGCGGCAGGGGCCGCAGGCCGACCTGGTGGCGGCGTTCGCCGCGCCGATCCCCGCGGTGGTGATCTGCGAGCTGCTGGGCGTGCCCGAGGCCGACCGGCCTGCCTTCATCGCGCAGATGACCAGGCTGAGCGGTTCTGAGCTGACGGTCGAGGAGAAGTACGCCTCGTTCGCCGCCGTCCAGGGGCAGATCAAGGAGCTGGTGGCGGCCAAGCGGGCGGCGCCCTCCGACGACCTGCTCAGCGGGCTGACCCGCGGCGACCTCGACGACGACGAGCTGGCCACGATCGGGTTCATGCTGCTGGGCGCGGGCCTGGACACCACCGCGAACATGCTGGCGCTGGGCACGTTCGCGCTGCTGGAGCATCCGGGCGCGGCGGCCGCGCTGTTCGAGGACGTGGACCAGGCGGTGGAGGAGCTGCTGCGCTACCTCAGCATCGTGCCGTTCCTCGTCCGCACCGCACTGGAGGACCTCGACCTGGGCGGCGTACGGGTCGCCAAGGGCGAGTCGGTGACCGTCTCGCTGGCGGCGGCCGACCGCGACCCCGGCCGCTTCCACTCGCCCGATCTGCTCGACCCGTCCCGGCGCTCCGGGAGCCACGTGGCCTTCGGGCACGGTGTGCACCAGTGCCTGGGCCAGCAGCTGGCGCGGGTGGAGATGCGGGTGGCCTTCCCCGCGCTGTTCGCCAGGTTCCCCTCGCTGCGGCTCGCGGTGCCGGCGGCGGAGGTGCCCCTGCGTACGGACATGGCGATCTACGGCGTGCACCGGCTGCCCGTCGCCTGGGACGCGCCTCAATAGACTCCTGCGAGACGACGGGACGCTGACCGGAGGGGCATGATCGACGACCAGGCGCCGCAGGTGCGGGCGGCGGGCCGGCCGCGCAGCCAGGAGGCCGACCTGGCCATCCTGGCGGCCGCGCTCGACCTGCTGATCGAGCAGGGCGCCCAGCAGACCAGCATCGAGCAGGTGGCGCGGCGGGCCGGGGTGACCAGGGCGACGGTCTACCGCAGGTTCGCCGACAAGACGGCGCTGCTGGTGCGCACCCTGGAATGGGCCAACCACGACGACGACCCGGCGCTGACCGGCTGGCCCGACCTCGAGGCGATGTTCGCCGACTGGGGCCGCTACCTCGCGGTCCCCCGTAACAGGCGGTTGCTGCGCCGCCTGTACGGCAGCCGCGACGACTACCCGGAGCTGCTGGACACCTACAGGAAGGTCAACGGCGGGCGGCGCGCGGCGGCGGTGCGCGAGGTGCTGGTGCGCACCCGCGACCGCGGCCGCCTGCCCTCCGAGGTGGACGTGGACGTCGTGCAGGAGGTGCTGACCGCGGCGGTCATGCTGCACGTGGGCCTGGGTCCGGACGACGACGCCCCGGAGCGGATCGCGGCGCGCTTCATGGCCATCATGGCGCAGTTCGGCCACCGTTCCCCGTGAGACGGCTGGGGTTACGGACAGTTCGCCTGACCAGATTACATTTCTGTCCGCAAAGTAACTTTTTGCGACACCTATTGCTTTCCCGACATGATCACTTCACTCTTCTCGACAGAGGCGTGAAGATCAAGCCTTCGCCCGTCGAGAAGGAGAGCACGTGCCCCAAACCCCCCGCTGGCGGATGATCCTCACGGGGATCGTCGTGGCCGCCACCGGTCTGCTGGTCCCGCAGACCGCGGCACAGGCGGCGCCAGAGTCCGACAAGATCGACGCCGCCGTGCAGGCGCGGCTGGCGCAGGACGACAAGGCCACCTTCTGGGTCAGGATGAAGGGCTCCGCCGACCTCAGCGGCGCCCGCAGGGCCGCGACCAAGGAGCTGAAGGCCGAAGCCGTCTACGAGGCCAAGAGCGAGCGGGCGAAGTCCTCCCAGGAGGGCTTACGCAAGTTACTCGACGCCCGCAAGGCCGAGTACACGCCTTACTGGATCGTCAACGCGGTCAAGGTGACCGCCGACGAGAAGCTGGCCGGTGAGATCGCCAAGCTGCCCGAGGTCGAGCGCATCCAGCCGATCCGCCGGCTGGACGTGCCGAAGCCGGACGAAGGCCAGGCGCAGAACCGGGTGAACGCCGTCGAGTGGAACATCGACCGGGTGAACGCCCCGCGCGTCTGGGAGGAGCTGGGCGACCGCGGTGAGGGCATCGTGGTGGCCAACATCGACACCGGCGTGCAGTTCGACCACCCCGACCTGGCGGCCACCTACCGGGGCAGGAACCCCGACGGCAGCTACAGCCACGACTACAACTGGTTCGACCCGGCCCGCGTGTGCCCCTCGACCGCGCCGTGCGACAACAACGGTCACGGCACCCACACGATGGGCACGATGGTCGGCGCGAACGGCATCGGCGTGGCGCCGGGCGCGCAGTGGATCGCGGCCAAGGGCTGCGAGCTCAACACCTGCACCGACGCCTCGCTGCTCGCGGCCGGCCAGTGGATCGTGCGGCCCACCGACCTGAACGGCGACAACCCGCGCCCCGACCTCGCGCCGGACATCGTCAACAACTCCTGGGGCGGTGAGGGCTTCGACCCCTGGTACAAGGAGGTCGTCGACTCCTGGATCGCCGCGGGCATCTTCCCCGCCTTCTCCAACGGCAACGAGGGCCCGTCCTGCCGCTCCAGCGGCTCGCCCGGCCAGTACGTGTCCGCCTACAGCGCCGGCGCCTTCGACGTGAACAACGCCCTGTACGCCCGCTCCAGCAAGGGCGAGGGCGAGAACGGCGAGATCAAGCCGAACATCGCCGCCCCCGGCGTCAACGTGCGCTCCTCGGTGCCCGGCAACGGCTACGACTCCTACACCGGCACCTCGATGGCATCGCCGCACGTGGCCGCCACGGTGGCGCTGATCTGGTCGGCGGCCCCTGGCCTGACCGGCGAGATCGAGACCACCAGGTCGCTGCTCGACGGCACCGCCGTGGACACCGCCGACACCAGCTGCGGCGGCACCGCGGCCGACAACAACGTGTGGGGCGAGGGCAAGCTCGACTCCTACGCCGCCGTCCAGGCCGCGCCCAAGGAGGGCCTCGGTGACCTGTCCGGCACGATCACGGCCGGCGGCGAGCCGCTGTCCGGCGTGACGGTCACCGTCACGGGCCCGCTGACCCGCACGGTCACGACCGGCGCCGACGGCACGTACGCGCTGCCCCGCCTGCTGCCCGGCGACTACCGGCTGACCGCCGCCAAGTTCGGCTACGCCGAGGCCACGGCGGACGTGACGATCACCGCCGAGCAGGCGGCCACCTCCGACCTGACCATGACGGCCCAGGCGAACGCCGTGGTGTCGGGCACGGTCAGCACGACGGGCACGCCCGAGGCGGGCGCCACCGTCACCGCCGCGGGCACGCCGGTGAGCACGGTGACCGACGAGGCGGGCCGCTACAGCCTGACGCTGCCGCACGGCTCGTACGAGCTGACCGTCACGCCCTCCTCGCGCTGCTCCAGCACCGCGACCGCGGAGATCACGCTGGACGGTGACCTGACCAAGGACATCGAGCTGCCGCTGCGCGGCGACAACTTCGGCTACACCTGCGCCTCCGGCGCGCAGGCGTACGTCGAGGGCACCCAGAAGCTGGCGCTGACCGGTGACGACGAGGCCGTGCAGGTGACGCTGCCGTTCCAGGTGCCGTTCTACGGAACCGGCCAGAGCCGGGCGTGGGTCGCCACCAACGGCTTCCTCACCTTCGCCACCGACCGGGCCACCGCCGCGGGCAACGTCCGGCTGCCGGCGAGCAGCACACCGAACAACGCGGTCTACCCGTACTGGGACGACCTCATCGTGGACGCCCAAGGCGGCGTCTACACGGGCGTGACGGGCACGGCGCCGCACCGGCAGTTCGTGGTCGAGTGGCGCAACGTCAGCTTCTACAACGAGACCGCGCAGCGAGTGTCGTTCGAGGCGCTGCTCGGTGAGGACGGCTCGATCGCGTTCCGGTACAAGGACATCGAGAGCGAGCGCGACAAGGGCCTCAGCGCCACCATCGGGGTCGAGAACGCGGCCGGTGACGACGCGCTGCAGTACTCCTACCAGGAGCCGGTGGCCGCGACCGGGCAGGGCCTGACCTTCACGGCCAGCCGGCACGGCCTGGTCGTCGGCGCCGTCACCGACGCCAACGACGGCGAGCCCATCGCCGGTGCGACGGTGAAGGTGGGCGACGTGGCCACGTTCACGACCGGCGAGGACGGCACGTTCTACGGGCAGGTGCTGGCCGGCGACTACGACGTCGAGGTGTCCAAGGAGCACTACGGCACCTTCACCCAGCCCGTCACGCTGGCGCCGACCACGGTGACGCGGGTGGACACGGCGCTGGTCACCGGCCGGGTGAGCGCGTCGTCGGCGGAGCTGACCGTGGTGCAACCGGCCGACACCACCCGCAAGCGCACGATCGAGCTGACCAACCTCGGGGCGGCGACGCCGTACACGGTGACCGGCGACTCGTGGTTCACGGTGTCGCCGGCGTCCGGGCAGCTCGCCAAGGGGCAGAAGGCGAAGCTGACCGTGGAGGTGTCCAGCGCCGGGGTGGCCGCGGGCACGTACCGCTCGGGCACGCTGCTGGTGAAGTCGGCCAGCGGGCGGCAGCCGACCATCGAGGTCGCGGTGACCGTCGTGGTGCCCAAGCTGCAGGTCGCCGTGGACGTCGGCGCGAAGCGGAACACGGTGGACGCCGCCGGTGACACCTGGACGCCCGACAGGCAGTACAGCACCGGCGGTCACGGCTACGTGGCCGGCAGGAACAAGACGCTGAGCACGTCCAAGAGCATCTCCGGCACCACCGACCAGACGCTGTTCAGGACGGCGCGAGAGGACATGCTGGAGTACCGCTTCGACGACGTGCCGAACGGGACGTACACCGTCGAGCTGAACTTCGCCGACCTCGAGCGCACGCAGATGGGCAGGCGGGTGTTCGACGTGCTGGTCGAGGGAGAGCTGGCGATCCCGGCGCTCGACCTGGCCCTGGAGGCGGGCACGTACACGGCGGTGAGCAGGCAGTACACGGTGCGGGTGACCGACGGGCAGCTCAACGTGCGGTTCGCGGCCCGGCAGGGCTCGACGCTCGTCAACGGGCTGCGCATCTCGGAGCGTCCCGACAAGGCGGCATCCTAGGGGGCCCTGGTGGTGCGCCCCTGAGATGACCCTGATGTGCGCCGCCCCGGGCTACTCGCCCGGGGCGGCGTATGTTACTGGTTGGTATATGAGACGCGTGCGGATCAGACGCGACCTTCCCGTGCCGATGCCCGACGGCGTGAGGCTGCTCGCCGACCACTACGCGCCGCCGCACGGCGGTCCCGCCCCCGTCGTGCTCATGCGCTCCCCGTACGGGCGGCGCGGCATGCTCGGCTGGTACTACGGGCGCGGCTTCGCCCGGCAGGGCCTGCACGTCGTCATCCAGAGCTGCCGCGGCGGCTTCGGCTCGGGCGGCCTGCTCGACCCGCTCGGCGACGAGCACGACGACGGCCTGGCCACCATCGCCTGGCTGCGCGAGCAGCCCTGGTACGGCGGCTCGTTCGCCATGTTCGGCCCCTCCTACCTGGGTTACACGCAGTGGGCCGTCGCGCCCTTCGCCGGCCCCGAGCTGAAGGCGATGGCCACGCAGATCACCGCCTCCCAGTTCAGGGACGCCGCGTACCTGGGCGGCGCGTTCGCGCTGGAGTCGACGCTGAGCTGGACCACGCTCACCGACGGCATGTCGCGCAGGTTCGGCGGCGCCTCGGTGCTGACCGCGCCCCGCCTGACCCGCCGCGCGGTGCTGTCGGGGCGGCCGGTGGCGGAGCTCGACCTGGTCTCGGCGGGCCGGCCGCTCCGCTTCTACCAGGACCTGCTCGCCCATCACGCCGACCCGGCGGTCCCGTATTGGCACAAGCGGGATTTCTCCGCCAAGGTGGGCAAGGTGGAGGCGGCGGTGACGATGCTCGGCGGCTGGTACGACGTGTTCCTGCCGTGGCAGCTCAAGGACTACGCGGCGCTGCGGGCGGCCGGGCGGCGGCCGTACCTGACGATCGGCCCCTGGTACCACATCGACGCCAGGCACGGCCGCGCCACCATGGAGGAGGCGTCGGCGTGGTTCCGCGCCCACCTGCTCGGCGACCGGTCGCGGCTGCGGCCCGACCCGGTGCGGATCCACGTGACGGGGGCGGGCGAGTGGCGCGACTACCCCGACTGGCCGGTGCCGGGCATGCGGGAGACGCGCTGGCACCTGCGTGAGGGGTTCGGGCTCGGGCCGGACGGGCCGCTGGAGGGCGGGCCCGACCGGTTCCGCTACCGCCCGGACCACCCGACGCCGCGCATCGGCGGGCCCGTGCTGCTGGGCGACTCCAGGCCGCGCGACCAGCGGCGGCTGGAGGAGCGGCGCGACGTGCTGGTCTACAGCTCCCCCGCGCTGCGCTCGGCCGTGGAGGCGATCGGGCCGGTGCGCGCCGAGCTGTACGTCCGCTCCAGCACGCCGTACGTGGACGTGGTGGTGCGGGTGTGCGACGTGCATCCGGACGGGCGGTCGTACAACGTGTGCGAGGGGGTCAGACGCCTGGGGCCTGGGGCCACCGACGAGGACGGCGTGCGGCGGGTCGAGGTGGACCTGTGGCCGATCGGGCACCGGTTCCGGCGCGAGCACCGGATCCGGCTGCACGTGGCGGCGGGGGCGTACCCGACGATCGCCCGCAACCCCGGCACCGGCGAGCCGCTCGGCTCAGGGGGCGGCCGGATGGTGCCGGCCGACGTCGAGGTGTTCCGTTCGCCCGGGCGGCCGTCGGCCGTGGTGCTGCCGCTGTGCGCGCCGCGCGGCTGATGTCGCTGGTCCTGCTGCTGCAGGCCAGGGGCGGGATGACGGCGGCCGAGCTGGCCAAGGAGCTGGAGGTCTCCGAGCGCACGGTGCACCGCGACGTGCTGGCGCTGTCGGAGGCGGGCGTGCCGGTCTACGCCGATCGGGGGCGCGGCGGGGGGTACCGGCTGCTCGACGGGTACCGTACCCGGCTGACCGGGCTGGACAGGGCCGAGGCCGAGGCGCTGTTCCTGTCGGGCGTGCCGGCGGCGCTGCGCGAGATGGGGCTGCAGGACGTCGCGGCGGCGGCCCGGCTGAAGGCGGCGGCGGCGCTGGCCCCCGCGCTGCGTGACGCGCCCGCGACGGCCGCGCAG
>NZ_JBEXLH010000030.1:0-93489 GCF_040609855.1 Nonomuraea sp. NPDC004580
GGCGTATCAGATGACGCTGATGGTCGATCGCGCCGGTCAGGTGCTGACTCCGGCTGTGCGTGCGGAGCTGCGCGCCAGCCAGACCAGGTGATGTAGGTGAGTAATTCGTGGAACAGCGGCGGCTGGGAGCCCCCACCTCCGCCCCCAAGATCCGACCCCGCCTCGCCCGTCCGCCCCTACGCCGTGACCGGTGGACGGACGGCGCCGCGGGTCAAGCTGGCGATGGAGGCCCTGGTGTCGTCGGCGACCGCCGAGCACCGGGAGTTCTCCCACATCACGCCCGAGTACAAGGCGATCAGCCAGCTCTGCCTGCAGGTCAGATCGGTGGCCGAGGTGTCGGCGCTGTTGCGGATCCCGCTCGGCGTGGTGCGTGTTCTGATCGCGGACATGGCGGCGGAGGGCCTGGTTCGGGTGCATCAGCCGCAGCTCGAGGCGGGTCGACCGGACGTCAACCTGCTGGAAAGGGTGCTCAGTGGACTTCGCAGGCTCTAGCCCCGGTCTGACCTCGACGAAGATCGTGGTCGCCGGGGGCTTCGGCGTGGGCAAGACGACGTTCGTCGGCGCGGTGTCGGAGATCATGCCGCTGACCACGGAGGCCGTCATGACCGACGCCTCCGCCGGTATCGACGACCTCGGCATGACGCCGCTGAAGACGACCACGACCGTGGCCATGGACTTCGGCCGGGTCTCCCTCGACCGTGACCTGATCCTGTACCTGTTCGGCACGCCCGGGCAGCACCGGTTCTGGTTCATGTGGGACGACCTCGTCCGCGGCGCCATCGGCGCGGTCGTCCTCGTGGACACCCGCAGGCTCGCCGACAGCTTTCCCGCGATCGACTACTTCGAAGAGGCCCAGCTCCCGTTCGTGGTCGGCGTGAACGGCTGGGACGGCCAGTACCCGCACAGCGACGCCGAGGTGCGCGACGCGCTCACCCTGGCCCCGCACATCCCGATGGTGCGGCTCGACGCCCGCTCCAAGGACTCCGTCAAGAACACGCTGATCCAGCTCGTCGAGCACGCGCTGACGGTTCGGATGGCCGTGCCAGGCTTCGGCGGCTAGCGGAGCGGCTAGGCTGGAGTCTTGACGTACATTCGCTTCGAGGACTGGCCAACCACGTGTTCGAGACGCTTTCCGACCGGCTGACATCGGTCTTCTCCTCCCTCCGATCCAAAGGGCGGCTGTCCGATGCCGACATCGACGCCACCACCCGCGAGATCCGCATCGCCCTGCTTGAGGCCGATGTCGCGCTGCCGGTGGTCAAGGCGTTCGTCGCCCAGGTCAAGGAGCGTGCCCGCGGTTCCGAGGTCTCCCAGGCGCTGAACCCGGCGCAGCAGGTCGTCAAGATCGTTTATGACGAGCTGATCGGGATCCTCGGTGGCGAGACCCGCAGGCTGCGCTTCGCCAAGACGCCCCCGACCGTCATCATGCTGGCGGGCCTCCAGGGCGCCGGTAAGACGACGCTGGCGGGCAAGCTGGCCAGGTGGCTGCGTGAGCAGGGCCACGCGCCCATGCTCGTGGCCGCCGACCTGCAGCGGCCCAACGCCGTCCAGCAGCTCCAGGTCATGGGCGAGCGCGCGCAGGTCGCCGTCTACGCGCCCGAGCCGGGCAACGGCGTGGGCGACCCCATCGAGGTGGCCCGCAGGTCCATCGACGAGGCCAGGCGGCTCAACCACGACATCGTCGTCATCGACACCGCCGGTCGCCTGGGCATCGACCAGGAGATGATGAAGCAGGCCGCCGACATCCGCGACGCGGTCTCGCCCGACGAGGTCCTGTTCGTGGTCGACGCCATGATCGGCCAGGACGCCGTGGTCACGGCGCAGGCGTTCATGGAGGGCGTCGGCTTCGACGGCGTGGTGCTGACCAAGCTCGACGGCGACGCGCGCGGTGGCGCGGCCCTGTCGGTGCGGCACATCACCGGCCGGCCGATCATGTTCGCCTCCACGGGTGAGAAGCTCGAGGACTTCGACGCCTTCCACCCCGACCGCATGGCCTCGCGCATCCTCGACATGGGTGACATCCTCACCCTGATCGAGCAGGCCCAGAAGACGTTCGACGAGGAGCAGGCCGCCAAGATGGCGGGCAAGCTCACCTCGGGCGAGAACTTCACCCTCGAGGACTTCCTCGAGCAGATGCAGATGGTCCAGAAGATGGGGCCCATCAAGAACCTGCTCGGGATGATGCCCGGCATGGGGCAGATGCGCGACCAGATCAACTCCATCGACGATCGCGACCTCGACCGCATCGCGGCCATCATCCGCTCGATGACGCCCGCCGAGCGGCAGGACCCGAAGATCATCAACGGCTCCCGCCGCGCCCGCATCGCGGGCGGCTCCGGCGTGAGCGTGAGCGCCGTGAGCAACCTCGTCACCCGCTTCTTCGAGGCCCAGAAGATGATGAAGCGGATGGCGGGCGGCATGGGCATCCCCGGTATGCCGGGCGGCAAGGGCAAGGCGTCCAAGCAGCAGAAGAAGGCCAAGAAGGGGCGGCGCGTCAGCGGCGACCCGCGCAAGGCCGCGCTGGGCAAGGGCGGCTCCGCCGACGGCGCGCCGGCCGAGCCGGCCCCGAAGGGCGGCGGCGTCCTCGGCAACCTCGGCGGCAAGCTCCCGCCGGGCGTCGAGCTCCCCCCGGGCTTCGACCCCTCCAAACTCCGCCTCCCCGGCCAGAAGTAACGGGGCTCGGACCAGGACATCTGACCCACCGACCCCCGTCCGGCCTCCCGGACGGGGATCGGCTCCCGGCTTCCCGCTTTCGTCGTCGGTCTGGGGATCGCTCGCTGACGCATGCTCTCGGGTGGGTTCGGCGCTTCGGCTGCCGGCCCTGGCCGGTTCCCGCTGCTCTCTGGTCGAGGTCGTTGACGCCGTCACCCCCTCTCTCGCCTCAGGGACCTCGCTGTGTGGGGCTTTAGGGAGGGGTTGGGGGATCTTTGCGGTGGGGTTCGGTGACGGGTCGTGAGCAGTGCCGCAGATCTGGCACAATGACATGTTGGAACACCGTGACCAGGTGGGTGCCCTCTCATCTCCCGCCGGACACGTTTGTCCCTGGAGCGTCGTCGCGTCGTGCCCCACTCGGCGAGGCGCCGTTCACCCACGTGCGAATGCAGGAGAGACCACACCCGTGGCAGTCAAGATCAAGCTCAAGCGGCTCGGCATGATCCGCAACGCTCAATACCGCATCGTCGTCGCCGACAGCCGCACCAAGCGTGACGGCCGGGCGATCGAAGAGATCGGCCTGTACCACCCGAAGGAGAACCCTTCGCGCATCGAGGTCAACGCCGAGCGTGCGGCCTACTGGCTGGGTGTCGGCGCGCAGCCGACCGAGCCGGTTCTCAAGCTGCTCAAGCTCACCGGCGACTGGCAGAAGTTCAAGGGCGAGCCCGCCCCTGAGCCGCTGAAGGTCGCCGAGCCCAAGCCTGACCGTCACGCCCTCTACGAGGCCGCGGCCAAGGAGGCGCTGTCCGGTGGCGACACCGGCACGGCCGCCACCACGCCGAAGAAGGCCAAGAAGAAGGACGAGGCCGAGGCCCCCGCCGAGACCCAGACCGAGGGCGAGGCCTGACGTGCTCGAGGAGGCTCTCGAGCACCTCGTGAAGGGCATCGTCGAACATCCTGACGATGTCCGGGTCCGCGCACGCCGCATTCGCAGCGGGCGCGTCCTGGAGGTCCGGGTGCACCCCGAGGACCTGGGCAAGGTCATCGGACGCGGCGGGCGCACCGCCAAGGCGCTGCGTACGGTCGTGAACGCCCTGGCCGACGGGAAGTACGTACGGGTCGATCTGCTCGATCTGGACGAAGCAGTCCGTTAGCGTCAGGTTTGCGCGCCCTCATCGGCTTCGTACCGATGGGGGCGCTTGCGTTGAGAAGAGAAGGCAGGTTCACGTGCAGCTGGTCGTCGGCCGGATAGGCCGCCCCCACGGGGTACGCGGTGACGTGACCGTGGAGGTGCGCACCGACGATCCCGAGCTGCGCTTCGCCCCCGGCACCGCCATCGCCACCGACCCCGCCGACCAGGGCCCCCTGGTGATCGCAGGACGCCGGTGGCACAAGGGCATGCTGCTGGTGACGTTCGAAGGGGTCCACGACCGCGACGCCGCGGAAGAGCTGCGGGGCACCATGCTGGTCATCGACTCGGCCGACGTGACGCCGCCCGACGACCCCGACGAGTTCCACGACCACCAGCTCATCGGGCTGGCCGTGCAGACCGTCGCGGGCGAGCCCGTGGGAGAGGTGGAGGACGTGCTGCACCACGGCCAGGATCTCCTCGTCGTCCGCAGGAAGGGCCAGGACGACGCGCTGATCCCGTTCGTCAAGGCGCTGGTGCCCGAGGTCGACCTGGAGGCGGGACGGCTGGTCGTCGATCCGCCGGAGGGGCTGCTGTGATGCGGCTCGACATCATCTCCATCTTCCCCGAGTACTTCGCGCCGCTCGACGTCTCGCTGATCGGCAAGGCGCGCGAGCGCGGCACCCTCGACGTACGCGTCCACCAGCTGCGCGACTGGGCCCACGACGTGCACAGGACCGTGGACGACACGCCGTACGGCGGCGGTCCCGGCATGGTGATGAAGCCCGAGGTGTGGGGCGAGGCCATCGACGACGTGATCGAGGGCGGCTCGCCGCGCATGGTCGTGCCGACGCCGAGCGGCCGGCCGTTCACCCAGGAGCTGGCCCAGGAGCTGGCCCAGGAGCCGTGGCTGCTGTTCGCCTGCGGGCGCTACGAGGGCATCGACTCGCGGGTCATGGAGGAGTACTCCGGCCGCCTGCGCGTCGACGAGGTCAGCATCGGCGACTACGTGCTGGCCGGCGGCGAGGTGGCGGTGCTGGTCATGGTGGAGGCCGTCGGCAGGCTGCTGCCCGGCGTGCTGGGCAACGCGCAGTCGGCGGTGGACGACTCGTTCGCGCCCGGGGCGATGCAGAACCTCGTCGAGGGGCCGGTCTACACCAAGCCGCCGGTGTGGCGGGGGCATGAGGTGCCCGCCGTGCTGCTGTCCGGGCACCACGGAAAAGTCGCCAGATGGCGGCGCGACGAGGCGATCCGGCGTACCGTACGGAACAGGCCGGAACTGGCGGCGGCGCTCGACCCCGCGGCGCTCGACAAGCATGATCGCAAACTGCTCGAAGAGCTGTCGTTTCGCCTCCAGCCGGAAGATATGGCAAACTGAATCGCTGCCGACCAACCAGCGGTCGGTGTTGCGTGCCCGGGAAGAGCGACCCCGGACCCCAGGAGACAGCAAGCGCGTCCACTTCGCCGCCGTGCTCGTGCCGAGTGCGGACGGGTGGACCTCCGCGTGCTCGCGAAACATTGAGGAATAGACTCTCATGCACACGAAGATCCAGGAGCTCGAGAAGGCGACCCTGCGCGGCGACGTGCCGGACTTCCGCCCCGGTGACACGCTCGAGGTTCACGTCCGAGTCGTCGAAGGCAACCGTTCCCGAATCCAGGTCTTCAAGGGCTTCGTCCTGCGCAGGCAGGGCAGCGGCGCCCGCGAGACCTTCACGGTCCGCAAGGTCAGCTACGGCGTCGGCGTCGAGCGCACCTTCCCGGTGCACAGCCCGGTCATCGAGAAGATCGTCCTCGTGACCCGTGGTGACGTCCGCCGCGCCAAGCTCTACTACATGCGTGACCTTCGCGGTAAGGCCGCCCGCATCCGCGAGAAGCGTGAGACGACGGCCGCCAAGTAAGCGTCGTTTTCCGATGGCCCGCGCCAACGCGCGGGCCTTTCGGCTTTACAGCGGCGTTTCCTTTATGTGGAGCGACTCGTGCGTGGGTGTAACGTCGGTCGAAGGTTGTCGGGCCTAGTCATCATCTAGGCTCGTCAGCGATGACTAGCGAAAGCCAGGAGCACGGCGCTGCGCGCCGCCCTGTCGAGGACGAGGTGGACGTGGTCGCCGAAGAGACTCATAAGCCGGCCAAGGGTGAAAAAAAGGAGAAGAAGGGGTCGTTCTGGAAAGAGCTCCCCGTTCTCATCGTCGTCGCCCTTGTGCTGGCCCTGATCATCAAGACGTTTGTGGTCCAGGCCTTCTACATTCCGTCGGAGTCGATGGAGAACACCCTGCTCAAGAACGACAGGGTCCTGGTCAACAAGCTCGTCTACCACACTCGTGACATCGAGCGCGGTGACGTGGTGGTCTTCTCCGGCGTCGACTCCTGGGACGGCGAGTTCCAGATGGAGGAGCCGTCCAACGCGGTCGCGGGCTTCTTCCGGTGGGTGGGCACCGCCTTCGGCTTCGTGCCCGGCGAGAAGGACTACATCAAGCGCGTCATCGGCGTCGGCGGCGATCACGTGAAGTGCTGCGACTCCAAGGGCCGCATCACGGTCAACGGCACCCCGATCGACGAGGAGAGCTACCTCTATCCGGGCAACGTGCCGTCCGACACGTTCTTCGACATCACCGTGCCGCAGGGGCGGCTGTGGGTGATGGGCGACCACCGGTCCGTCTCGCTCGACTCGCGCTCCCACACCGGCGATCCAGGCGGCGGGTCCATCCCCGTCAGCCAGGTCATCGGGCGGGCCTTCGTGATCGTCTGGCCGTTCGACCGGTTCTCCTCCATCGACATTCCTGAGACGTTCGCACAGCCCGCGCTGCAGGCGCTCGGCGGCTCGGTGCCGGTGGTCGCCGGGTTCGGGCTCGCCGTACCCTTGGTCCTGGTTCGTCGGCGTCTGAGGAGGCGTCGATGACCTTCACCAAGAAGGCGGAGGGCGTGGCGAAAGAGAAGAAGAAGGGCGGGTTCCGCGAGACCGTCCTGCTGCTCGTCTTGGGGGTCGGCATCGCGCTGCTGCTCCAGGCGTTCGTGATCGGTTCGTTCTACATCCCGTCGGAGTCGATGGAGAACACCCTGCAGGTCAACGACCGGGTGTTCGTCAACAAACTTTCTGGCGATCCCGAGCGCGGCGACATCATCGTGTTCAAGGGATGGGACGGCGAGGACACGATCAAGCGGGTCATCGGCGTCGGCGGCGACAAGGTGGTGTGCTGCGACAAGCAGCGGCGCATCACGGTCAACGGCACCCCGCTCGACGAGGA
Organism: Nonomuraea sp. NPDC004580; assembly: GCF_040609855.1. Taxonomy (NCBI): domain Bacteria; kingdom Bacillati; phylum Actinomycetota; class Actinomycetes; order Streptosporangiales; family Streptosporangiaceae; genus Nonomuraea; species Nonomuraea sp. NPDC004580. The sequence continues at coordinate 7,024 of NZ_JBEXLH010000030.1, forward strand.
GTCCTACCTCTACCCCGACGACTACCCGTCCGGCGACAAGTTCGACGTCACCGTGCCCGCCGGCAAGCTGTGGCTGATGGGCGACCACCGCAGCGCCTCGTTCGACTCCAGGGGTCACGCCAAGGAGCCGGGGGGCGGGTTCATCTCGGAGGACGACGTCATCGGCAAGGCCGTGGTGCGTTACTGGCCGCTGTCGCGGGGCTATCTGTTCTCCCGTCCCGAGACCTTCGACAAGGTCAAGTAGCCTCTCGCTTCAGGTCGCGGTTTGCGGCGAATGGGGCGTACGCTGCCTGTGTCATGACAGTTGCGTTCCGCCCTCGACCGAGCGTCGTCCGGCGCGATTCCGGACTCTACGCCTATGAGCGTGCGCTTGCCCGCCGCGGCCTCACCCCCATCGCGGGCGTCGACGAGGCCGGCCGTGGCGCGTGCGCGGGCCCGCTGGTGGTCGCCGCCGTCATCCTGCGCAAACCGGTCGCGGGGCTCGGCGACTCGAAACTGCTGAGCCCGCCGGTGCGCGAACGCCTCTACGACCAGATCATGCGCGTCGCCCACGTAGGCGTAGTGATCATCCCGCCTGGGGAGATCGACGCCAAAGGTCTGCACAAGTGCAACGTTTCAGGAATGCGGCGAGCCGTCGCACAGTTGCCCTGTGACCCGGAGTACATCCTGACGGACGGTTTCCCGGTTCCCGGGCTGCCGGCGCCGTCACTGGCCGTGTGGAAGGGGGACCAGGTGGCCGCGTGCGTGGCGGCCGCGTCGATCGTGGCCAAGGTGACCCGGGACCGCCTGATGGTCGCGCTCGACGAGCGCTACCCGCATTACGGCTTCGCCGAGCACAAGGGGTACGTCACACCGGGACATCGGCTGGCGCTGGAAACGCACGGCCCGTGTCCCGATCACCGTTACTCCTTCGTCACGGTGGCGAGGGGGATGGGTGAGAATGAAATGGGGGCCGGGGTTGCCTGAGCAGGCACACCGGGGGACCGGTACGACAGGAGGACCGCGATGAGCGCAGAGGATCTCGAAAAGTACGAAACCGAGATGGAGCTGCAGCTTTACCGCGAATACCGGGATGTCGTCGGTTTGTTCACATACGTGGTGGAGACTGAGCGGCGGTTCTATCTGACCAACTCAGTCGATCTCGACGTCCGTACCGCGGAGAACGGCGACGTCTTCTTCGACGTGAAGATGCAGGACGCCTGGGTGTGGGACATGTATCGGCCGGCGCGGTTCGTGAAGAACGTGCGCGTGGTGACCTTCAAGGACGTCAACGTCGAAGAACTCGCCAAGGCGGACCTGGAGATGCCCAAGGAGGGGTTCTCGGGGTAGCCCTCCTGCCTCACGTGAGGCCGGCGTCGTGGGCGAGGAGGGCGATCTGGGTGCGGTTGTCCAGGTCGAGCTTGGTCAGGATGCTGGAAACGTGGGCCTTCACCGTCGTGACGCCCATCGCCAGGTCGGTGGCGATGTCGGCGTTCGTACGGCCCTGGGCGATCGCCAGCGCCACCTCGTGCTCGCGGGGCGTCAGCGCGGCCAGCGCGGCCCTGGCCCGCTCGTAGGCGCCCGCCTGGGCGACCGTACGTTCCATCAGGCGCCGGGTGATGCGCGGTGACAGGATCGGATCGCCCCCCGCCACCCGGGTGATCGCCTCCACGATCCGCGGCGGCGAGGTGTCCTTGAGCAGGAAGCCCGCGGCGCCCGCGCGGAGGGCGTGCAGAACGTTCTCGTCGGTGTCGAACGTGGTCAGCACGATCACCTCCGGTGGCCGCGTCCGCGCCCGCAGGCGGCGGGTGGCGGTGATGCCGTCGACGCGGGGCATGCGCAGATCCATCAGGACCACGTCGGGGGCGTGGGCGTCGGTGGCGGTGATCGCCTCCTGGCCGTCGGCCGCCTCGGCCACGACCGTGATGCCGGCGGCGCCATCGAGCATCATGGACAGGCCCGCCCGGACCAGGGCGTCGTCATCGACCAGGAGCACGCGGATCATCCGGGCCATGCTAGCGGGGGCCGCCGCTCGGGCCCAGGGGCATCGTGGGGCGATGACGTCGGCCAAGGTAGGCGGGCCGTGAGGTGGAACTCGCCGTCCTTCTTGCCGTGGTCCAGCTGCCCGCCGTCCAGGCGTACTCGCTCGGTCAGCCCGACCAGGCCGAGGCCGCTGCCCGTCGCTGTGGGGGTCGTGCCCGCCGGAGGCAGCGGGTTGCTGATCTCGATGCGCAGATCGTCGCCGGGTTCGCCCTGCAGGTGGATCTCGACCGGCAGGCCGGGGGCGTGTTTGCGGGCGTTGGTGAGGGCCTCCTGGACCACCCGGTAGGCGGTCTTGTCCACCGGGGGCGGTGGGGCGCCGGTCACCTTGTCGCGTAGCCGTACCGGCTGGCCCGCCCCCTGCGCCTCCGCGATCAGGGTGGGCACGTCGGCCAGGCCGGGAGGCGGCTCCAGCTCGTCACGTTCGTCGTCCTGCTCATGCAGCAGACTGATCACGCTGCGCAGCTCCTCCAGCGCCTGGTGCACGCCCGCCCGCACCACCCCCGCCGCCCTCGCGAGCTGCTCGGGGGAGGAGTCGGGACGGTACTCCAGCGCGCCCGCGTGCGTGGCCACCAGGGACAGGCGGTGCGCCAGTACGTCGTGCATCTCCCTGGCCAGCAGGCGGCGCTCGGCCGCCCGCGCCTCGGCCACCCGCCTGCCCTGCTCCGCCTCGGCGCGCTGGGCACGTTCGTGCAGGGAGATGAGCAGGGCGCGGCGCGAACGGGCCCACGCGCCCCAGCCGAGCAGCGCGCCGTACGCGGCGCAGATCAGCAGCAACCACCAGGACAGCGAGATGCCCGAATTGGGCCGCCACCAGCCCTGGATCAGGTGAGCCGCCATGCCCGCGGCCGCCACCCCCGCCGCCACCGGGAACCGCCTGCGCTGCGCCACCTGCAACGCGCCCATCGTCGCCACCGGCGTCGCCACCGGGGACAGCGTCGCCAGCGCGGTCGCGGCGAGCGCGCCGTGCACCGGCCACCACAGCTGGGCCACCGCCGCCGCCAGGCTCGCCACCGCGATCGCCACGTCCATGCCCCAGGTGGGCCCGCCTACCAAGGTCCACAAGGTCACGCCGGTCAGCGCGCCCATCGCCAGGAGGACGACGGCGACGGCGAGGGAGAACCGGAGTCGGAACGCGCTCATCGGGCCAGGCTAGCCCGCGGCCCTTCCCGGCCATCACCTACCAAAGTCGGAGGCCCGGGCCACTGGGGGAGGAGGCGCCGCGGCCTCGGGCCCGATGTGGCGGGCCGGGGTCACGGGTCATCGTTGGCTGCGGCTTCTCCGGATCGTCCGGTCGGCTCGGTCGCGGGCCGGTGGAGCTCAGCCCCATCAACACCCCAAGAGGACAGGTGACGTCATGGACAAGTCTCTTCGAAGGCCGCTCACCGTCGGCGTTGCCGCTGTGGCCGCACTGGTCGTGTGGGCGGTGGCGGTGCCCCTGGCAGGGGTCGCGCTGACCGTGCACATGGGCGGCGGCATGCAGGAGATCGGGCCCGTGTCCGTGGTCGTGGCGAGCCTGGTGATCGGGCTGGCGGGGTGGGCGCTGCTGGCCGTGCTGGAGCGGGTCACGTCCAAGCCGGGCCGCGTATGGACGGTCGTCGCGCTGGCCGTCCTCGTGCTGTCCCTGCTCGGGCCGCTCGGCGGTGCGGCCGGTGGCGGCGCGATGTCGGTGCTGGTCGTGATGCATCTCGTCGTCGGCGGCGTCCTCGTGGGCGGGCTGGCGCGGCGATGAGCCGGCCTATGGCGGGCAGAGCGCCGTGGTCGCTCGTCCGTCCCCTGAAGCGTCGTGTTCCCGTACGTACCAGGAGATCCGCATGACAGTCCTCGCCCAGGCGATCGACGTCACCCGCCGTTACGGCGAGGTGTGCGCGCTCGACCGCGTCTCCCTGGACATCCAGGCGGGCGAGCTGGTCGGGCTGCTCGGCCCGAACGGCGCCGGCAAATCCACTCTTATCAACCTCTTCACCGGCCTGCGCCGGCCGACGTCGGGCACGGTCACGTTGTTCGGCGGCTCGCCGGGTGATCCTCTTGTGCGGCGCGGCATCGGCGTGACGCCCCAGGAGACCGGACTGCCCGAATCGTTGCGCGTCGGGGAGATCGTCTCCTTCGTCGCCGCACACTTCCCCGACAGCGTCGGCACGACCGAGCTGCTCGGCCGCTTCGGGCTGGACGGCCTGGCCAAGCGGCAGGTCGGCGGGCTGTCCGGCGGGCAGCGGCGGCGGCTGGGGGTGGCGCTGGCATTCGTGGGGAGGCCGCGGCTGGTGTTCCTGGACGAGCCAACGACCGGGTTGGACGTCGAGGGCCGGCGGGCGCTCTGGGCCGGCATCAGGGCGTTCCACGAGGACGGCGGCACCGTCCTGCTCACCAGCCACTACCTGGAGGAGATCGAGGCGCTGGCCGAGCGGGTCGTGGTCGTCGGCGAGGGGCGCGTGCTGGCCGACGACACGATGCGGGCCGTGCGCGGCATGGTCGGTACGTGGCGCGTCTCGCTCACCGCCGGCCATCTGCCCGCGCTGCCCGGCGTGCTCGCTGCGGAAATCCTGCCCGGCGTTCCCGCCGCTGACCGCCTGTCCGGCTCATCCGGCGCGCCTAGTTTGCCCGGTAGTTTGCCCGGTAGTCTGCCCGGCTCTCCCGCTGCCGATGGATTGGCCGGCGTGCTCGCCTCCGGGCGCGTGGATGGCCGTTTCGAGCTGGTCGTCAGTGATGCCGATCGGCTGGTCGTGGAGCTGGTCCGGAGTGGGGTGGCGTTCTCCGGGCTGGAGATCAGGCCGGCCACGCTCGAAGAGGCCTTCCTCGCCCTCACCTCGAAGGAGACCGCCGATGTCTAGCCTGGTGCTCGCGCACACCCGTTTCCTGCTCATCGAGCAGATCAGGACCCCGGTGGGCCTGCTCGCCGCCGCGTTCTTCCCGGCCGTCGCGATGGTGGCGTTCGTGGTGCCGTACACGGGTCAGGACCCGGCGGCGGCGACCACGGCGACGAGTTCGCTGATGGTGTTCGGCGCCATGTCGTCCGCGCTGACCGGGCTCGGCACCGCGGTCTCGCAGGATCGGGAGCAGCCGTGGAACCCCTACCTGCGCACCTTGCCCGCCGGGCCGCTGCCGCGGTTCGCCGGGCGCATCCTGTCGACGCTGGCGGTCATGCTGATCTCGGTGGTGCCCGTACTGGTGATGGGGGCGCTGTTCACGGCGGCGACGATCACGCCGGGCAGGCTGCTGCTGGGGCTGGGCGCGCTGGTGGTGAGCGTCGTGCCGTTCATGATGACGGGGTTGTTCGTCGGGTTCGTGCTGGTGTTCAAGGCGGCGATGGCGGTGTCGCAGCTGCTGTTCTTCCCGATGGCGATTCTCGGTGGGTTGTTGCTGCCGCCGCAGATCCTGCCGGGGTTCGTGCAGGTCATCTCGCCGTACGTGCCCACCAGGGGCGCGGCGGAGCTGATCTGGTGGGCGGTGGCCGGTGTGCGGCCGGGGGTGGTGCCGCTGGTCATGCTGGGTGTGTGGACGGTGGGCATGGGGGTCGCGGCCGTGTGGGCGTACCGGCGGGACGAGGGCCGGCGCTTCTCCTGACCGCACCCATGGAACGCTCACCCGCAGCCACTGCCTGATGGCTCATCCACAGCCGTCACCACGGCTCGTCGCTCATCCACAGCCGTCACCACGGCTCGTCGCTCATCCACAGAATCCCGTTCGGCCGAATTCAGTCCGCCCCGCATCCGGGAAAGTCATGCCGCACCCCGCATCCACCGACAGGACGGAGTTCGGCAGATGGCCACCGAGAGCAAGCAGGAGCTGGGCAAACGAGGCGAGCAACTGGCGGCGGCCTACCTCGAGTCCGAGGGCATGCGCGTGCTCGAACGCAACTGGCGCTGCCGCCACGGCGAGATCGACATCATCGCCGAAGACGGCCGCACCCTGGTCGTCGCCGAGGTCAAGACCAGATCGAGCAGGTCACACGGCTCGGCGCTCGAGGCGGTGAGCCGGGTCAAGCTGGCCAGGCTGCGGATGCTGGCGGCCCAGTGGCTGTCCGGTCAGCCCCGTACGTACGAGTCGGTGCGCGTGGACGTGGTCGCCCTCGAACGGTTCGCGGGTGACTTCTCCCTGTGGCACGTACGGGGGGCGATGTAGATGGCCGTGGCCCGTACGCGGAGTGTGGCCCTGGTGGGGGTCGCGGGCCGCACGGTCGAGGTGGAGGCCGACGTGGGCAACGGCCTGGCCGGCATCCACCTCATCGGCCTGCCCGACACCGCGCTGAGCGAGGCCCGCGACCGGGTCAGATCGGCCATGGTCAACAGCCACTACCCCTGGCCCGACGCACGCATCATCGTCAGCCTCTTCCCGGCCAGCCTGCCCAAGCGCGGTTCGCAATTCGACCTGGCCATCGCCGTCGCCATACTCGGAGCCGCGGGCGTGGTCCCCGCCGAGCGCATCGCGGAGCCGTTCTTCCTGGGGGAGCTGGGGCTCGACGGGCGCATCAGAGGCGTACGCGGCGTGCTCCCCTCCGTCCTGGGGGCGGCCACGCACGGCGACGTCACGGTCGTGGTCCCGGCGGCGAACGCGGCGGAGGCCGTCCTCGTACCTGATGTGAAGGTCATCCCGGTCGGCGACCTGCGCCAGCTCGTGGAGTGGCTGCGCAAGGGGGACGAGCCGCCCAGCCCGGTCGTCGAGGAGCAGCAGGAGCCGGGCTCCGCCGAGCCGCCCCAGACCACCGGCGCCCCCGACGTGGACCTGGCCGACGTCGTGGGCCAGCCGGTCGCCCGCCGGGCCCTTGAGGTGTGCGCGGCGGGCGGCCACAACCTGTGGATGCTCGGCCCGCCCGGCACGGGCAAGACCATGCTCGCCGAACGCCTCCCGACTCTCCTGCCCGACCTGGTGCTCGACCACGCTCTTGAGGTGACGGCCATCCACTCGGTGGCCGGCGCCCTGCCGCCCAACGCGCCCATGATGTGCCGCCCGCCCTTCGTCAGCCCGCACCACACGGCCACGGCGGCCGCGATCATCGGCGGGGGCAGCACGACCGTACGTCCCGGGGCGGTCTCGCTGGCGCACCGAGGGGTGCTCTTCCTCGATGAGGCGCCCGAGTTCCAGCGCAGCGTGCTCGACGCCCTGCGGCAGCCTCTGGAGTCGGGGCGGGTGACGGTGTCGCGGTCGGTGGGCTCGGTGACGTTTCCCGCCAGGTTCATGCTCATCCTGGCCGCCAACCCGTGCCCGTGCGCGCAGGCCGAGGACCAGAACGACACCTGCCGATGTTCACCGACGGTCAAACGCCGCTACATCGGCAGGCTCTCGGGTCCGCTGCTCGACCGGATCGACATGAAGGTCACGGTCGCCCGGTCGTCGCGACGGGAGCTTCTGGCCGATCGGCAGTTCGTGGAGGACAGCAAGACGGTGGCGGAGCGCGTACTCGCTGCCCGCGAACGCGCCGCAGCCCGCCTGGCCGGCACCCATTGGCGCTCCAACGCCGAGATCCCGTCCGCCGTCCTGCACGCCGACTTCCGCCCTTCGCCCGAGGCCATGCGCCCCATGACGGCCTGCCTCGACAGCGGCACCCTGACCGCCCGCGGCTTGGACCGCGTGGTCCGGGTCGCCTGGACCCTCGCCGATCTGGCCGCGAAAGACGCCCCCGGCCAGGACGAGACCAACACCGCGCTGGGCTTCTGGCTCGGCACCCACTCCTGATTCACTCGCCCGATCCCTGCCTGTAGGAGCAACCCCCATGCCCCTTACGCCCACACACCGACGCCCCCTGCGCGGCACCACCCCGCCGACGGCCCCCTTCCCTCAGGTGACAGAGACCCCCAGCATCGAACGACTGGGCACCCCCTTCTCAGCGGCAAGCGCGAACGTCGCGACACCCTTCCCGCCTGCCTCGGGCGCCTCCGCACCAGCTTCCAGCGAGGCGCCACCACCCGCTGCTGAGGCCCAGACCGGCACCGAGAGCGCAGCCCGGATGGGGCCCGACACCGCAGCCCGGATGGAACCCGACACCGCAGTCCGGATGGGACCCGACACCGCATCCAGGACAGACATTGTCGCCGGGGCGGGAACCGCAGCCGGGACGGGGACAGAGGCCAGGACAGGCACCGGAGCCGGGCCGGAGAGCGGGACCAGGGCGGGCGCCGGATCCGGACCGAGGGCTGGCGGGGGACTGAGCGAGGTGGAGGCCAGGGCGGCACTGATGCGAGCCTGCGACGTAGGCGACGTGCTCATGGGCCGCCTCGTCGCCGCATACGGAGCCCCACAAGCCGTCAAGGCGATCCGTTCCCGCACCCTGCCGCCGGAGTTCGTGGCCCAGGAAGCCCAGCAGGAACGTCCACCGGACCTGACCGCCCGCCTCCACACCTGGTACGCCCGCCTCGCAGCCGCCAACCCGGCAGCCGACCTGGCGGCGGGCACCGGATCCGGCGCCCGCCTGATCATCCCCGGCGACCCGGAATGGCCCACCCAACTGGACCAGCTGGGCCCGAGCCGTCCCCTGGCCCTGTGGGTGCACGGCGACGCGGACCTGCGCTTCTCCTGCCTCAAATCCGTCTCCATCGTGGGAGCCAGAGCCGCCACCCCGTACGGCTCGCACACGGCGGCCGAGTTCGGCGTGGGACTCGGAGAGTCGGGCTGGACCGTCGTCTCCGGCGGAGCCTTCGGCGTCGACGGAGCCGCGCACCGAGGAGCCCTGGCGGCCGGCGCACCGACGGTCGCGGTCCTGGCCTGCGGCGTGGACGTCTGCTATCCCAGCAACCACGACACGCTGTTCGCCGCCATCAAGGAACAGGGCGTCGTGATCAGCGAATGCCCACCGGGCGTCCACCCGACCAGGGCGCGCTTCCTCATCAGGAACCGCCTGATAGCAGCCCTGTCGAGAGGAACGGTGGTGGTGGAGGCCGCCATCCGCAGCGGCGCACTCAACACGGCCACCCATGCCCTGTCACTCAACCGGCACCTAGGAGCGGTTCCTGGCCCGATCACCTCGTCCATGTCCGCGGGCTGCCACAAGCTCCTCCGCGAGCGCAAGGCCGTCTGCATCACCTCACCCGAGGACATGATCGACCTGGTCGGCGTGATGGGCGACGACCTCGCCCCGCACGTACGCGCCCCCGCCGTCCCGAGAGACCGTCTCAACGAACCCACGAAGAAGGTCCTGGACGCCGTCCCCGCCCGCGGCGGCGCCGGCCCGGCCTCGATCGCAGTGGCGGCCGGCGTGACTTTGGACGCGGCGCTGAGCGCCTTGGGCGGCTTGGCAGCGGCCGGCTACATCGAACGAACCCCACGCGGCTGGCGCCTCCGCAAACCAAGCACCTCATACCGCAAGGCCCCCGACACCCTCGCCCTCCAACCCCCACCAACCCCCGAACCCGACCCCACAGATCTCCCCCCACCCCCAGACGATCTCCTGCACGTGGGCTACGAAGAGTGACGAAAATCCAGGATCATGGGCAGACCACGATGTAACGGACGACGGCCGACCTCTCACGTCCAAGGCGAGGATCGGGCGGAGGAAGGCCCGGAACTGCCCTTTTGCGACGTAGGCGAGGCATGTCCGTGAGGAGGGAGGGAAAGCGGCGACGAAGTAGGGGTCACTCACGGTGAAACGCCCTCGCGGCGGGGATCCGGGTCTCACAATGAATGCGCGGCCATCGTTTCCCTCTCCTGCGGTCTCGACCATAGCCGTGATGGATCAAACGATGGCCGTCACCACTCCTCCGCCCTCCATGCTCAGGTGCGTTGCGACAAGCACCAGAACCCGAGCGCCCGTCAGGGGTTCAAATTCGGCCGTCGTCCACACACGGCGGCCCGTCGGTCAGCGGCCCGTCGGTCAGCGCCCCGTTGACCGCGGCGAAGTAACGCGATGCGTCGGCCACCGTGGCCGCCGAGGGAGGGCAGTCGCTACACACGGCGGCCCTGCTCATGAGCTTGCTCGCCCGCATTGCTCCTGGGCCCTCCTCGCCTGGCGTGCTCGCATGCTTTGCTCGTGAGCCTTCCTGCCTGGCGTGCTCGCAGGCCTTTCGCGGGCCGTGCTTGCGCGCCTCTCGCAGGCCCTGCTCGCTGGCTCACCTCACCCGGCACCGACCCCAAGGAGGTGGCGCACACCGAACTCATGACGGCATAGTCGAACACACCACTCCGTGGGACGTGACCCACCCGCGGGGGCGGGCTTGGTCGTGGGCTCCCCTTGCGGGCCACGCCGGCGGGCTCTCGTCGCGTGTTCTCTCCGGCGTCGGATCGATGGTCGGCGGTCCCCTGGAGGGGGAGTTTCCTGGTGCTACTAGCGGGTGGCTTGCGTGTTGGGGTTGGTGGTGGGCGGGGCTTGGGGGAGATTTGGGGGATGGGTGTGGATAGGGAAGAGGTTGTGGCGGAGTTCGGGCGGTATTTGCGACTGGAGCGGGATCTTTCGCCTCATACCGTTCGGGCTTATCTGGGGGACGTCAACTCGTTGCTCGATCACCTCGGCGGGCGGATCGAGGCGCTTGAGATCGGGGTGCTGAGGGAGTGGCTGGCCGGGCAGCATGCGGCGGGGAAGGCTCGGGCCACGTTGGCGCGGCGCACCGCCTGTGCCCGTACGTTCACCGCCTACTGTCATCGGCGAGGGTGGCTGGCGAATGATCCCGGGCTGTTGCTGGGCAGTGCCAAGGCGGGGCGGGAGCTGCCTGCGGTGCTCGATCAGCGGCAAGCCGAGGCTGTGCTGGGGGTGGCGTCCGCCGGGGAGCCCAAGGAGTTGCGCGATCAGGCGATGCTTGAGCTGCTGTACGCCACCGGGGTGCGGGTGAGCGAGCTGTGTGCGCTCGACGTCGATGACGTGGATCGGGAGCGGAACGTCGTCCGAGTGCTGGGCAAGGGGCGTAAGGAGCGGGTGGTGCCGTTCGGGGCGCCCGCGTTGCGGGCGTTGGATCGGTGGTGCATTCACGGGCGGCCGCTGTGGGTGCGGGAAAGGACGGGGCCGGCGCTCTTCCTGGGGGTGCGGGGCGGCCGTATCGATGCGGGGACGGTACGGCGGGTGGTGCATGCGAGGTTGGCCCAGGTTGAGGGGGCGCCGGACATGGGGCCGCATGGGTTGCGGCACAGCGCGGCCACTCATCTGCTGGAAGGGGGTGCGGATCTGCGTAGCGTGCAGGAGTTGCTGGGGCATGCGTCGTTGAACACCACGCAGATTTATACGCATGTGTCGATCGAGCGGTTGCGGGCGGCTTATCGGCAGGCGCATCCGAGGGCTTGACCTGGTCAACGGCTCTGGTGGCCAGGGGTTCTGCCTCTTCGACCTCGGGTTCGGTCATGGCGGCTCTTCCGGTGCTGGCCTCTGGTCGAGGTGTGGCGGCGTGGGCGGGGTCGATTGGCCCTGCGTCTGCGGCACCTGAGGGTGATGAGGAGGAGGGTCGCCAGGAGGGCTGCGATCGCGAGGGCAGCGGGGTGCGGGGACGAGGCGGCTCGTATGAGGGTGGGGATCGGTTCCGGGTTGGGCGTGGTGAACTGTGGATCGCTCGGCAGGCCTTTCGCGGACCTTGTGGTGAAGGCGTTCTGATCGGCGGCATCAGGCCCGGTGCCGGCAGTGGTGTCGGTCGCAGTTCTGGTCGTGGCGTCCGCCGGAGCTCTGGCCGGGGGGTCGGCCGGCGTCTTGGTGGTGGGGTCCGCCGCGGTTTTGGTGGTGGGGTCGGCTGGGGTCTTGGTGGTCTGGTCTGTTGGGGTCTTGGTTGCGGCGGTGAGCCAGGCGTCGGCTGCCCTGTTGGCCGGCGTGTCGGCTGCGGGGGTTGTGGCGGGGGCTTGCTTGTCGGTGGCCGGGCTGCTGGTGGTGAGGGGCGAGTGGTTGGCACCCGTGCTCTCGCCGTTGGCTCGGATGTGGTGGCGGTCGGGGCTGTCCCAGAAGGGGAGGAGGCGGGTGGGGGCGTGGCCTAGGAGGTGGAGGGGGTTGAGGTATTGGGCGTCGCGGATGAGGCCCCAATGGAGGCAGGACTCTGGGCAGTGCGGTTTCGAGGGGGCCGCTATGACGCCTATCTCGGTGCCCGGGGTTACCGGGTGGCCGCGGGTCAAGGAGGGGGTAACGGGGAGGTAGGTGGTGCGCAGGCCGTTCGGGTGGTCGATGGTGACCACGCCTTTGCCTGCTATCGGGCCTGCGAAGCGGATGGTGCCTGGGCCGGCTGCCAGGACCGGGGTGGCGACCGGGGCGGCCAGGTCGATGCCGCGATGGCCCGCCAGCCAGGGCATGGGTGGTGGGGCGAAGCGGCGGATGATGCGGGGGTGGCCGTTCAATGGCCAGCGCCAGGTGGGAGCCGAGGGAGAGGCTCTGGCTGGGGTTGCTGAGGTGGGGAGGAGGGCGGAAGTCGTGATGAGGGTGACCAGGAGGGCGGCCTTGGCCAAGGCTGTCAGGAGGTGAGGGCTTCTTGAGGAAGCTCCTTGAGTGCGGGTGGGGTGGTTAAGGGGTGTGGTCTCGGTGGGTTTGAGGGTGGGGGGTTCGACGTTCATGCGCGGGAGTTTGGCGGGTGGGGTGGGGGCCGCGGAGTGGTGAACGTCGTTCTGTGGAGAAGCAGGGGTTGGCGCGGCCGGGCTGTGGATTGGGGCCTTGGACTTGGGCCGCATTGAGGTGATCGGTGGGTGGCTTGGTCAGATGGAGTGGCGTTTCGTGGTCATGTAGGTCGATGTTGTGGTGGGCGTCGGTGGGAGTGCTGGGCGGGTAGGACGGGGGCCTTCGGGGTGGATGGGGGAGAGCCAGATCCAGAACGTGCTCAGGGCTATGCCGCCTGCGCAGATGAGGATCACCGGGCGTAGGCCGATCAGTTCCGCCAAGAGGCCGCCTGCCAGGCCGCCCAGCGCCAGGACGCCCTGAATGGCGAAGGTCATCGTGGCGTTCACCCGTCCTCGCAGCTCCGGGCTCGTTTCTCGCAGGACGATGGCGCCCATGCAGGTGGCGAAGGCGACCACGATGGCGCCGGCGACCGTACCGGCTAGAGCGAGCATGACGAGCTTCCACCACAGCGGGCCGGTCAGCAGGCCCACGGTGAGGATCTCGGCGGGGAAGAAGATCACGGACAGGAGGAGTACGCGGTTCTCGCCGTACTTCTTCGACAGGCGGGCGGTCAGCCAGGCGCCCAGGAGGCCGCCGGCGCCGCCCAAGGCGATCAGTACGCCGATCAGCCCCTTGGGGATGCCCAGCGTGTTGACCATGTAGAGCATGTAGACGGCCGTGTACGCCATGGCGAAGAAGTTGATCGTGACGCCGGCGAACAGCAACGCGCGCAGCACCGGGTGCGTGACGCTCGCCTTCAGGCCCTCCACGATGTCGCGCCACATGCCCTTGGAGGCGGCGGGGGTGTTCCGCTCCGGCGTACGGATGGCGCGCAGCAGCAGGGCCGAGGTCAGGAAGGACAGCGCCTCCGCCAGTACGGCCAGCGGCGCCGTAAGGACCTGCACCAGGAGACCGGCCAGGCCGGGGCCGGCGACCGAGGCCACCGAGTACGTCGTCTGGAGGCCCGCCATCGCCTCCGTTCGCTGCTCGGGGCCCGCTATCGCGGCGATGTGCGGGAAGTTGGCCGCCTTGAAGAGCACGCCCGCCGTACCGATGACCAGTGCCACGACGATCAGCCACGTCACGTTCAGGATGCCGAGCAGCCACGCCAGGGGGACCGTGGCGGCTGCGGCGCAGGACGTCAGCTCGCACGCGATCATCAGCGGCCTGTGACGGGTGAGGCGGTCGGCGATCGCTCCCGACTGGAGGCCGAACAGCAGCACCGGTACGGACGCCGCCGCCGTCAGCATCCCCATCTGCGCCGGGGACGCGGTCAGCAGCGCCACGGCAGTCAGGGGGATGGCGAGCTTGGAGACCTCGGAGCCGGTGATCGAGATCGTCCGGGCCGACCACAGCAGGCGGTAGTCGCGTTGTTTGCGCAGGGGCCGAGGGTCAGCGGAATTCCGAAAGGAACGCTTCATAGATGTGAAGATAATCCTTCATAGTTTGTGAAGGCAACCTTTCATATCTTCAGGAGTGGGTACCTTGGGCTCATGACGGGCGAGACTTCGGCGCTCAGCGACCCCAAGGCGATGCGGGCGCTGGCACATCCGGCGAGACTGGCGATCCTGCAGCGACTCGGCTCACACGGCAGCGCCACTGCCACCGAGGTGGCTGAGGGGGCGGGGATCACCCCCAGCGCCGCCAGCTACCACCTGCGCATGCTCGCCAAGTACGGCTTCGTCGAGGACGCGCCCCCTCGCGGCGACGGCAGGGAACGCCTGTGGAAGTCCGCGGAGCGGAAATTCTCCGTCGGCATCGAGCCCGAGGATCAGCCCGAGGTGCGGGCCGCCAAGCAGATGTTGATCGAGGCGTTCCGGCGTGCGGCCAACGAGGAGGCGGAACGGGCGCTGCAGACGGTCGAGCGAGAGCCCGATGAGTGGCGGGACGCGATCACGTTCGGCCGGCATCGCATCAGGGTCGACGCACGGGAACTGGCGGGGCTCAGCCGGGAGATCGAGAAGCTCATCGAGCCGTACCTGGTGCGCAACCGGAGTGCGGAGGCCGCGCCTGAAGGGGCGAGGGTGTCCGAGGTGCAGGTCAACCTGTTCCCGACGCCGCCCAGGACGAAGCCGGGGCTGCCGACCGAGGACCACGGGTTCCCGGCAGTGCGGCGCGAGGGGGATATTCCGGAAATATCCGAGGAGTGAAGGTCCCGAGGTTGGAGGATGTGGGTGGCGGGTGATGCTCCTCGGAGCCGCCTCGGGGCGAGGGTAATGAGGGGCGGGAATGGGGTGTCGGTAGGCCGGGAGTATGTGGTGGGCGTTTGACCGGGGGCGGTCAGGCCGGCGCGGCGCGGGAGGTAGACTTTCCGGTGGCCTGTCACCGCAGGCCGACTTCGCATGCCCCATTGCGGACCGCTTCATCGGTCCGGGCCACGTGCCCGGCTGGAGCGGGTTCGGGGCATCAGGGCGGCAGACGACGCGCTGCCGCGGCACAACCGAAAACCGCGCCCATCCGCAGGGCGCCCAGACCTGGAGGACCAGCACATGGCCCCCGTCGTCACCATGCGACAGCTGCTCGAGAGCGGCGTTCACTTCGGCCACCAGACTCGGCGCTGGAACCCGAAGATGAAGCGGTTCATCTTCACCGAGCGCAACGGCATTTACATCATCGACCTTCAGAAGTCGCTGTCGTACATCGACCGCGCCTACGACTTCGTGAAGGAGACCGTCGCCCACGGCGGCACGATCCTGTTCATCGGCACCAAGAAGCAGGCTCAGGAGGCCATCTCCGAGCAGGCCGCGCGGGTCGGCATGCCGTACGTCAACCAGCGCTGGCTGGGTGGCATGCTCACCAACTTCTCCACCGTGCACAAGAGGCTGCAGCGTCTGAAGGAGCTCGAGGAGCTCGACTTCGACAACGTCGCCGCCTCGGGGCTCACCAAGAAGGAGCTCCTGATGCGCCGCCGCGAGAAGGACAAGCTGGAGCGTACGCTCGGCGGCATCCGTGACATGGGCCGGGTGCCCAGCGCCGTGTGGGTCGTCGACACCAAGAAGGAGCACATCGCGATCAGCGAGGCCAAGAAGCTTGGCATCCCTGTCGTCGCGATCCTCGACACCAACTGCGACCCCGACGAGGTCGACTACCCGATCCCGGGCAACGACGACGCCATCCGCGCCGTCGGCCTGCTGACCAGGGTCGTCGCCGACGGTGTCGCGGCCGGTCTGATGGCTCGCTCCGGCGCCGCCCGCGGTGACGAGAAGCCGGCCGCCGCCGAGCCGCTGGCCGAGTGGGAGCGCGAGCTCATCGAGCAGGGCACGGAGAAGGCCGCCGGTGAGGCCGCCGCTCCCGAGGCCGCTTCTGAGGCCGCTCCTGAGGCCGCTGCCGCCGAGACCGAGGCTCCGGCCGCCGCTGCCGAGGCTCCGGCCGAGGCCGCCGCTCCGGCCGCCGAGGGCGAGACCGAGCAGCAGGGCTGACGCCCTGACTTCGGGGTGACCTCCGAGGGTCTGCCCCCGACCGGCCCTTCCATGTTCTGATGGAAGGGACCGGTTCGGTGACGGGTTCTCGGTGGTCGTCCCGCCAGGGGCGGTCGCTGCCGCTCGGATTGCCGCGTACCGGCCGAGGCTGGTTCCGCTCTGGACGGTCCGCGAAGGCTCGGCAGGCTCGTGGCGGTGCCGGGAGGTGCCGCTGTGCCGGCTGAGCACCGCACGTGGCCGCCGGGGTTCCGGCAGCCGGGCAAGGTGTACGTCTCGGTCCGGCAAAAGGCCGGGCTGGGACGGCACGCCGGAGCGGTTCACCAGCACCGGGTGAGCTACTCCAGGGCTCGGGTCTCTGCCGATCGGGCCGGGAACCGGGCACGCCGAGCCTGGTCCTGAGAGGGACGAACTCGGGGCCGGCGTCCCTGGGTTCCGGTCGAAGGGCCGGGGCCAGTGGTCCGGTCCAGGTTCGAGGCTCCGGGTCGGGTCCGAGCGCTGGGGCTCGGGGCTGTGGGACTGGTGGCGGTAGGGCGGTAGGCCGAGGCGAGGCTGGGCAGTATGCCGGGCGAGGCAGCGGCAATGCCGACCGAAGGCCCTGGCCCGGTGCGAGGCCCTGGGCCACAGGGGTCCGAGGCCACGGTCAACGGCTTCGGGCAGTGGCTCGGTGCAAGGCACGACAGAAGGCTCACCGTACGGCATGCGCCCGCCGTACGAACCAGGGTGGAAGGCCGCAGACCGGCCCCCGCCCCGACCATGATGACGACGACGAAATCCCACAAGGAAAAAGAGCAATGGCTTCCGTGAACATGGCCGACGTCAAGCGGCTTCGCGAGATCACCGCTGCCGGCATGATGGACTGCAAGAAGGCGCTCGAGGAGGCCGAGGGCGACTTCGACCGCGCCATCGAGCTGCTGCGCCTCAAGGGTGCCAAGGACGTGGGCAAGCGCGAGGCCCGCACCGCGTCCAACGGCCTCGTGGCGCTCAAGCAGGACGGCGACTCCGCCGCCGCGCTGCTCGAGCTCAACTGCGAGACCGACTTCGTGGCCAAGGGCGAGCGCTTCCAGGAGCTCGCGGGCCAGGTCGTGGCCCACGTGCTGGAGACCCGTCCGGCCGACGTGACGGCGCTGCTGGAGTCGTCCTTCGACGGTAAGACCGTCAAGGAGCACCTCGACACGGCCAACGCCGCGCTGGGCGAGAAGATCGAGATCCGCCGCTTCGAGGTGCTCGAGGGCGGCTACATCGGCTCCTACATGCACAAGACCGACCCGGCCCTGCCGCCGGCGGTGGGCGTGCTGGTCCAGCTCGACAAGCCGAACGCCGAGGTCGCCAAGGACATCGCGCAGCACGCCGCGGCGATGGCGCCGACGTACCTCAAGGCCGACTCCGTGCCCGCCGAGGTCGTCGAGAAGGAGCGCAAGCTCTTCGAGGAGATGACCCGCGAGGAGGGCAAGCCGGAGGCCGCCATCGGCAAGATCGTCGAGGGCCGCGTGAACGGCTGGTACAAGGACTTCACGCTGCTCCAGCAGGCCTTCGTGAAGGACAACAAGAAGAGCGTGGGCAAGTACGCCGAGGAGAATGGCGTCGAGGTCCTGGGCTTTGTCCGTTTCAAGGTCGGTCAGGCTTAGGCTTAGGCAAGCCGCGAGCTCAACGATCCACCGAATGAAGGAGGCCGCCGCCGTGCAGGACCACCGGGAGTCAGCCCACGAATCCACACGGACGGCGGCTTCCTCATCTCAACACCCGCAGAGCCCGCTGAGGTGGAAGCGGGTGATGCTGAAACTGTCAGGAGAGGCGTTCGCCGGCAGCGAGCCGCTGGGCATCGACCCTGTCGTGGTCGATCATCTGGCCGACTCGATCGCCGAGGCGGTCAAGGAGGGCGTCCAGGTCTCGGTCGTGGTCGGCGGCGGCAACATGTTCCGCGGCGCCACCCTTTCGCAGGGCGGCATCGACCGGGCCAGGGCCGACTACATGGGCATGCTCGGCACCGTGATCAACTGCCTGGCCCTGCAGGACTTCCTCGAACGGCGGGGCGTGGAGACACGCGTGCAGACCGCCATCACCATGCAGCAGGTGGCCGAGCCGTTCCTGCCGCGCCGGGCGATCAGGCACCTCGAGAAGGGGCGCGTGGTCATCTTCGGCGCGGGGCTGGGCTCGCCGTATTTCTCGACCGACACCGCGGCGTCCCAGCGGGCCCTGGAGATCGGCGCCGAGGCGCTGCTCAAGGGCACGCAGGTCGACGGGATCTACGACTCCGATCCCCGCAAGAACCCCGACGCGGTCCGGTTCGACCACCTCGACTACGGCGAGGTGCTGCTGCGTGACCTCGCGGTCATGGACGCCACCGCGATCAGCCTGTGCAAGGACAACGATCTGCCGATCGTGGTCTTCGACCTGATGGGCGAGGGCAACATCCTGCGAGCGGTACGCGGTGAGAAAATCGGCACGCTGGTGAGTCCCGCAGGCAAATGACGGAGCGAGCCCGACACCGCCAGCTAGAAGACAGGGAGCCGCTGTGATCGACGAAACCCTCCTCGAAGCCGAGGAAAAAATGGACAAGGCCGTATCGGTGGCGAAGGAGGACTTCGCCTCCATCCGTACGGGCCGCGTCACCCCCTCGATGTTCAACAAGATCAACGCCGAGTACTACGGCACGCCGACGCCGATCCAGCAGTTGGCGTCCTTCCACGTGCCCGAGGCTCGCATGGTCCTCATCCAGCCCTACGACAAGAGCTCGATGGGCGCGATCGAGAAGGCCATCCGCGACTCCGACCTCGGCGTCAACCCCACGGACGACGGCCAGGTGATCCGCGTGACGTTCCCCGAGCTGTCGGAGGAGCGCCGCAAGGAGTACATCAAGGTCGCCAGGAGCAAGGGCGAGCACGCCAAGGTGTCGGTGCGCAACATCCGCCGCTCCGCCAAAGAGGTCCTCGACAAGATGATCAAGGACGGCGAGGCGGGCGAGGATGAGGTCAGGCGGGCCGAGAAGGAGCTCGACGACCTCACCCAGAAGCACGTCGCCAAGATCGACGAGCTGCTCAAGCACAAGGAAGCCGAACTGCTCGAGGTCTGAGCGGCGCGCCGCACGGCGGGCCGCGTCCTGCGGGCCGTCTCACGTAGCGGGTCTGCACTGCGGCCCTCGCCGCTGACGGCGGGGGCCGTGGCATATGGAGAAGTCTGTGGAAGAACGTACGGCTGGCACCAGCTCGAGCGGCGGCAGCCGTACCGGAAGGAACCTGCCTGCCGCGATCGCGGTCGGGGTGGTGCTGGGCGCGCTGGTCCTCGGCACCATCTACACGGTCAAGGAGCTGTTCCTCCTGGTCGTGGTGGGCTGCGTGGGCGTCGGTGTGGTCGAGCTGACCAGGGCGTTCGCCACCCGTGACATCGCGGTTCCCGTTCCGCCGGTGCTGGTGGGGCTGGTGGCGATGCAGGCCGGCGCCTACTGGGGCGGGCCGCTGTGGATGCTGGCGGCGTTCGCGGTGTTCGCGTTCGTGCTGCTGATCTGGCGGATGTTCAGCGCCGGCACCGACGGTTACGTACGCGACGCGTCGGCGTCGGTGTTCACGCTGTTCTACCCGGCGATGCTGAGCGCGTTCGTGGCGCTGCTGCTCAAGCCCGACGACGGCAGCCACCGGGTGTTGATCTTCATCGCGGTGACGGTGGCGAGCGACATCGGCGGCTACATCGCCGGCGTGCTGTTCGGACGCCACCAGCTCACGGCGATCAGCCCCAAGAAGACCTGGGAGGGGCTGGCGGGCTCGCTGGTGGCCTGCATCGCGGTCGGAGGCTGGCTGGTGACCTGGCTGCTGGGCGGCGAGCTGTGGCAGGGCGCGCTGATCGGGACGCTGGGTGCGCTGCTCGCGACCGTGGGCGACCTGATCGAGTCGATGATCAAGCGGGATCTCGGCATCAAGGACCTGGGGACGATCCTGCCGGGGCATGGCGGGCTGATGGACCGGCTCGACTCGCTGGTGACGACGCTGGTGCCGGTCTGGCTGCTGATGACGATCTTCTTCTAGCTCAGTGCTGGTGGGCCTGCATCGCCTGGACGGTGATGGGGGAGAGCCAGAGCCAGCGGACGGCCTCACCCCCGAATGCGAATCCTGACATGTCAGGCATGTGGGGTGGGTTGGCCTGCATGAGCACCCCCGAGTACTGCGGGCCCAGCGGGAACGTCGCCGGCTCGTGATACCACTTGGCCGTGTGGCCGTGGCCCAGCCAGGTCACCGAATGCCACGGATATTGACACAACCACACCAGCAGCAGCGCCGCGTCGCGCGGGTCGTCGCGGGTGGCCACGGCCAGCTCGACCCTCGCGTACGCGCCGGGCCGGTCGATCCACTGCTCGACCGTCGGCATGCGCTGGCAGCTCATCCCCACCGTCGACAGCACGGTGAAGCCGCGCTCGCCGTGCGGCGGCCGCTCGGTGATGCCGACGGTCGGCAGCCGCTCGCCGCTGGCGTCCCAGTAGCGGCCCGCCGGGCCCAGCACCTCGTCGAGGTGACCCATCACGAACTGCTGGAACGACGGCCACGACCCCTCGCTGTGCCGCCAGCGCCAGTAGGATCTGGCGTTCGAGATACGGGGCCGCAGCCCTTCGAGCGCCTCCGACAGCGCCCAGGCGAACGGCGACTCTCCCACCGCGTCGCGCGCGTACCCCGGCATGCCGCGGCTCATGTCTGCCCAGCCGGGGATGACCGCGAGCAGTTCGTCGTCCTCATAGAGCGCCACGCCGTCGCCCTCCTCGAACCACAGCGGGCTCAGCTGCCCCAGCGGGCGGCGGCCGTCGGGGTGCAGCGTGTTGGGGCGCGGCATGAGCGGCGGGCGGCCTGCGTTGATGCGGGCCAGGTCGACGACCAGCGGCGCGGGACGATGGTTGGCCAGCCACACGGCCCCGTGGACCGTGCCGTCGGGCGAGCACAGGTAAGCTACCGAGGAGTCCTCGTCCCGCTCGACGACGAGCGTCCGGCTCCCGTACGGGTTGCCGGCGGCGAGCACGACCTCGGTGCCACCCTCGCCAGATGCCGACCGAAAAATCGCCATACGAGATGACTGTAGATCGGCCGGAGACCAGGACGCGAGCCTCACAGTGACCAGGAATTCCACCTCCGATCCGAACGTTCACTACCCTGGTCGCAAACCCCTCAAGCAAAGGCAGCACAGTGTCCCAGCCTCCTGGTCAGCTCACCTTCGTCGCACCGCGACGGGCCAAGCCCGCCCGGCACCTGGCCGACCTGTCGATGGCCGACCGGCGGGCGGCGGTCACCGAGCTGGGCGAGAAGGCGTTCCGCGCCGACCAGCTCTCGCGCCACTACTTCGAGCGCCTCACCACCGACGTGCAGGCGATGACCGACCTGCCCGCGGCGGCGCGAGACAAGCTGGCCACGCTGCTGCCCGACCTGCTGACGCCGGTCAGAGAGCTGACCACCGACGGCGGCACCACGCGTAAGACGCTGTGGAAGCTCTTCGACGGAGCGCTGGTGGAGTCGGTGCTCATGCGTTATCCCGACCGGGTCACCATGTGCGTGTCGTCGCAGGCCGGTTGCGGCATGAACTGCCCGTTCTGCGCCACCGGCCAGGCCGGCCTGACCAGGAACATGTCGACCGCCGAGATCGTCGAGCAGGTCGTCGCGGGGGCCAGGGCCCTGGCGGCGGGCGAGGTGCCCGGCGGGCCCGGGCGGGTCAGCAACGTCGTGTTCATGGGCATGGGCGAGCCGCTGGCCAACTACAAGCAGGTCATCGGGGCGGTGCGGCGGCTGGTCGAGCCCGCGCCGCACGGGCTCGGCATCTCCGCGCGCGGCGTCACCGTCTCCACCGTGGGGCTGGTGCCGGCCATCGGCAAGCTCGCCGACGAGGGGCTGCCGGTCACGCTGGCGCTGTCGCTGCACGCGCCCGACGACGAGCTGCGCGACACGCTGGTGCCGATCAACACGAGGTGGAAGGTCGCCGAGGTGCTCGACGCCGCGTGGGCGTACGCGGCGCGGACCAAGCGGCGGGTGTCCATCGAGTACGCCCTGATCAAGGACGTCAACGACCAGGAGTGGCGGGCCGACCTGCTCGGCAAGCTGGTCAAGAACAAGCTGGTGCACGTCAACCTGATCCCGCTCAACCCGACCCCCGGCTCCAAGTGGACGGCCTCCCGGCCGGAGGACGAGCGGGCGTTCGTGCGGCGGCTGGAGTTCCACGGTGTGCCGGTGACCGTCCGCGACACGCGCGGCCGCGAGATCGACGGCGCCTGCGGCCAGCTCGCCGCCGCCGAATGAAGACCCGCCCAACTCCCGCACAGAGACCCGGCCCGCACAGAGACCCGGCCCGCACAGAAACCGGCCCGTGCGGGAAAGCGCGGCGCGGGCCCGTGCGGGGTGGGGCCTGGTCGGTCGTCCGAGGTTACGTACGGGTGCGGCGGAGCCAGGTATAGGCGGTCAGCGCGAGGGCGCACCACGCCAGGGAGATCGCGCCCAGCTCCGGCAGGCGGGTCACCAGTTCGCCGGCGTTCGCGGCTTTCATCCAGCCGATCAGCGGCACGGTGAGCCAGGCCGGGGCAGTGGCGCTGAGCAGGAGCATGGCCAGATAGCCGAGCACCAGGGCCATGATCGAGATGGCCGGTGAGGGGAGCACGGCCCTGCTGGTGAGGGCGCCCAGGGCGGTGCCGGTCAGGGCCGACACTCCGTACAGGAGGACTGCCGCCGCCAGCACGCCCGACGAGGGGCGCTCTGTGACGCCGAACAGGAGGGCCCAGAGCAGGGCGAGTGCCGCGAACACCGCACACGCCGCGAACGCCGCCAGCAGTCCCGCGGCCACCTCCTTGCCGCACCCGCCGACCTGGACGGCCGACATCTCCCGCTGCCGGTCGGGCTCCGTGTCGAGCAGGCTGCGGGCCGCCCAGGCGAGGACGGGGATCAGCAGTACGGCCCCGTCGGCCAGGACGGAGGCCTCCTCGCCGCGAGGGGCCCTGCTGCCGTGCAGGATCGCCAGCATGGCCAGGGTGAGCAGCAGCGCCTGGTAGACCCGGTGCGAGCGGACGTAGCCGGCGACACGGTAGACGGCCAGCGCGATCATGGGCTCTCCTCGATCCTGCGGGCCGCGTAGCCGTCCTCGCGCATCCTGGCCAGGAAGCCCGGCACCTCGTCGGCGGGCAGCGTGACCGCCACGGTGGCGTGGGCGGGCACGGCGGCGGGGGCGGCCGTGCCCTCCTTGAGGTGGCCGTCCATCATGGCCCACTGCCGCAGGCCGGGCAGGTCGCGCAGCCCGCCCTGGTGGTCGGAGGCGATGACGATGCCGCCCCGCCCGGCCACCTCGGCGGCGATCGCGGGCAGCGCCGCGCGCGTGTCGGCGTCGAGGCCGGCGAACGGCTCGTCCAGGATCAGCAGCCCCGGCTCGGCCATCAGCGCCTGCGCCAGGCCCACCTTGTGGGCGCTGCCCTTCGACAGGTCGCCGAGCGCGGCGCCGAGCAGGTGGCCCATGTTCAGGCGCTCGGCCCAGGGCTCCCAGCGGGCGCCGCCGCGTACGCGGGACATGTGCCGCAGGTACGCGGTCACCGTGAACGGCTGCCCGGTGGGAAACCGGTCGGGGGCGAAGCCGACGACCGCCGGCCGTTCGGTGATCGCACCCGACGTGGGCTTCGCGAGCCCGGCGAGCAGGCGCAGCAGCGTGGACTTGCCCGCACCGTTGGCGCCGGTCAGCTCGATCAGGTCGCCCGGCGCGAGACGTGCGTCGGCTTCTTCGATGACGAGCGGGTCACGTCTTCGATATCGGAAGGAGACTCTGGACAGACGCATGATCCTGTAACCGTATATGTCGGGTCGCAGGGCCGGGATAAAGGTCCGACAATGGAGACACCCCAGCACATCTCAAGAGGAGTGAGGCTTGAACCGCTTTCCACGCGTCATGGGCATGCGTTCAGGCTATGACCCCGTCGAGGTCGACGCTCTGATCGGGCGGATCGAGTCGACCCTGGGCCGGGGCTCCCACCTCCTGGAGCCCGTCACCGCCGATGAGGTGCGCAGCGCAACGTTCCGCGCCGTGCGCGGCGGCTACCAGGAGACCGCGGTGGACTTCGCGCTGGAGGCGTTCGTGGTGGCGCTGGAGACGCAGGCCAAGCGGCCCGTCCGGCTCGCCATGGCCGAGCCGACCGGCGACATGCTGCGCGAGGAGTGGTTCGAGACGCAGGCCGCCCGCGTCGAACGGGTCGGCTTCCGCTCGGGCCGCATGGGCACCGGCTACAACGAGGACGAGGTGGACGCCTTCCTCGACCGCATCGTGGCCACGCTGCGCGGCACGACCGACTACCCGGTGACGGCCAAGGAGGTGCGGACGGCGAAGTTCTCGACCGTGCTGTTCAGGGCCGGCTATGTGATCGCGGACGTCGACTCGTTCCTCGCGGGCATCGCCGACGTCCTCGATCAGCGTTCCTAGCGGGCCGCCTCGGCGTACGCGGCCTCGACGGCGGCGCGCAGGCCGTGCAGGTCGGGCTGGACGCGCTGGATCACCGACGGGTCCTCCGGCTCCTGGCCGAGCCGGTTGATCCACACGCGCGGCAGGCCGAGCCGGTGCGCGGGCACCTGGTCGTGGAAGTAGCTCTGGGCCACGTGCACCCATGCCTCCGGCTCGTACGCGCTCCTGAACACCTCGAAGTGCGCGAGCTCCGGCTTGTACGCCCCCGCCTCCTCCGCCGTCACCACCGCCTCGAACGGCACCGGCAGCCGCCGCAGCGCACCGGCCACCAGGTCGCGGTCACAGTTGGTGAGCAGCGCGAGCCGCCAGCCCGCCGCGCGCAGCTCCGCCAGGCCGGCCGCGACGTCGGGGAACGGCGGCCAGTACGGGATCGTCTCGCCCAGGATCGAGGCGTCGTCGGGGACCAGGTCCACCTTCTCCTCGGCGCACGCCCTGCGCAGCGTCTCGGCCAGCACGGCCCGGTAGCGCAGCACCGGCTTCGTGGTCTGCACCTCGGGCTCGTGCCGCGTGTACGCCTCCAGCAGCCGCTCGCCCCGCCCCGGGGCGACCAGTTCGGCGCCGGTGCGGATGCCGTGCCGCCAGTCGATCAAAGTGCCGTAACAGTCGAATGTCACCCATCGCATACGTCACATAATGGGGGCCATGTCGATATCCGTGCGTCCCATCGGTCCTGAGGACGAGCGTGTCGTGGCCCGCGTGCTCACCGAGAGCTGGGCGGGCACCACCGTGATGGCGCTGGGCAGCGGCGAGCTGATCGACGCCGCCGCGCTGCCCGGCTTCGTCGCCGAGCTGGACGGGGACGTGGCGGGGGCGCTCACGTACGCCGACCGCGGCGGCTCGCTGGAGATCATCACCATCAATGCCGTCGTGCCGGGCAAGGGGGTCGGGGCGGCGCTGCTCGACGCCGTACGGGCGGTGGCGGTCGCGCAGGGGCTGTCCAGGCTCACCCTGATCACCACGAACGACAACACCCACGCGCTGCGCTTCTACCAGCGCTACGGGTTCGACCTGGTCGCGCTGCACCGGAACGCGGTGGATCGGGCGCGCGAGCTGAAGCCGGACATCCCGGCCGAGGCGGATGGGATCCCGATCCGGCACGAGCTGGAGCTCGAACTCCTCCTCTGAACGGCACTCACGAGCACTCGGTGACCGGCCGCAGCCTGCCCGGCCCCTGACCGCCGGGGCCGGGGCCTGGAGATTCCTGGCCGGGCCGGGATGTGCCGAGCGGTCCTCCGAGCGGTCCTCCGTGCGGTCCTCCGTGCGGTCCTTCCTGCGGTCCTCCGTGCGGGCCCGCGGGCTGCGGAGGCGGGCCGGTCGGGCTGGTCGGGCCGGTCGGGCCGGGGCCGAGCGGGCCGGCGCCCGGAGGTTCTCGGCCGGGAGGGCCGGATTCTTCGGCGGCGCGGGCGCGGTGGAGCAAGGCGACGATGACAGAGGTCACCGGCGCGGCCAGGAACGCGCCCGCGATCCCGGCCACCACGCTGCCCACCGCGATCGCCACCAGGATCACCGCGCCGGGCAGGTCGAGCGCCTTGCCGTAGATCTGCGGCGCCAGCACGTGCCCTTCGAGCTGCTGCACGGCCACGGTCACGGCGACCACGATCAGCGCGACCAGCCACCCCTTGGCGACGAGCGCGACCACGGCGGCCAGCAGCCCGGCGACGAACGCCCCCACCACCGGCAGGAACGCCCCCGCGAACGTCAGCACCGCCAGCGGCAGCGCCACCGGCACCCCGAGGATCCACAGCGCGACGCCGATGCAGAACCCGTCGACCAGCCCCACGATGGCGACGCCCCTGATGTAGCGGCCGATGACGGTGAAGATGAGCGCCCCTGTCTCGGCCAGCTTGGGCCGGGCGGCGGCGGGTGCGAGGGCGGTCAGCCAGGGGAAGAGCCGGTCACCGGAGTGCACGAAGTAGACGGACAGGATGACGGCCAGCACCGCGCCGACCACGATCTCGCCCGCCGTCCTGACCCCGGCCAGCGCGCCGGTGGTGATCTGCCGGTTGCGCGAGGACAGGTAGTCGCGCGCCTGCGCGAGCAGTTGCCGGTCGTCGAACCCCAGCCGGACCGCCAGCCGGTGCAGGTCGTCGAGCACCTTGCCGACGCTCGCGCTCAGCTCCGTCAGGCTGGCCACGGTGGGCGGCACCAGCAGCGCGAACAGCGCACCGGCCACCACCAGGCCGCCGGTGAAGACGACGGCGGTGGCCAGGGCCGGCCCGGCGCCGCGCGACCTGAGCCAGCGGGCAGGCGGCACCAGCAGCGCCGTCAGGAAGACCCCGATGACGATGGACAGCGCCACCGTACGCAGATGATGGAGACAGAACAGGACCACCGCGACGACCGCGATCCACCCGAGCAGCCGCCACGGCTTCATCCCCACGCCCCCCGATCGTGCCTGGTCAGAGGAGTTCCCCAGGCCGATCGGGGGCAATCATGGCTAGGCGGGCGGCGCCAGGTGAGCGTGCTGGGAGCGCTTGCCGGCCGCGTACTCCTCCTTGGCCGTCCGCGTCGCGTCGGTGGTGGCGACCTGCGCCACGGGCACGTCCCACCACGCCTCGGACGAGGGCACGTCGTCGGCCAGGCGGTCCGTGGGCACGTAGATGACCGTGGTCTCGCTCGCCGACCGCGCCGTGTCGAGTGCCTTGCGCAGGTCGGCGACCGACTCGGGGCGCAGCACGGTCGCGCCGAGACTGGCCGCGTTGGCGGCGAGGTCGACGGGCAGCGGGCCGCCGTCGCTTGCCTGGTAGGCGGTGCCGAGGCGTTCGGCGCCGACGCTCTCCGACAGCCGCCCGATGGAGGCGAAGCCGGAGTTGTCGACCAGCACCACGATGAGCTTGACGCCGTCGGCGACGGCGGTGACGAGCTCCTGGGCCATCATTAGGTAGGAGCCGTCGCCCACCAGCACGAACACCTCGCGCTCCGGCACGGCCCGCTTGATGCCGAGCCCGCCGGCGATCTCGTAGCCCATGCAGGAGTAGCCGTACTCGACGTGGTAGCTGCCCGGGCCGCTGGGCCGCCAGAGCTTGTGCAGGTCGCCGGGCATCGACCCGGCCGCGCACACCACCACGCCGTCGTCGCCGGCCGCCGCGTTGACCGCGCCGATCAGCGCGGCCTGCGAGATCGGGGTGCGCTCCACCGCGTACGCGGCGTCCACGGCGGCGTCCCAGGCCCGGTTGAGCTCGGCGGCGCGCCCGCGGTAGCCGACGGGGGTGCTCCAGCCGGCGACCGCCTCGGACAGGTCGTTCAGCCCCTCGCGGGCGTCGGCGACGAGCTGCAGGCCGGACAGCTTGGCCGCGTCGAAGCCGGTGACGTTGACGTTCACGAAACGGGCGCCGGGCGCGAAGATCGTGCGGGAGGCGGTGGTGAAGTCGCTGTAGCGGGTGCCGACGCCGATGATCACGTCGGCCTCGCGGGCCAGCGCGTTGGCCGCCGTGGTGCCGGTGGCGCCGATC
Source organism: Nonomuraea sp. NPDC004580 (assembly GCF_040609855.1). Lineage (NCBI taxonomy): Bacteria > Bacillati > Actinomycetota > Actinomycetes > Streptosporangiales > Streptosporangiaceae > Nonomuraea > Nonomuraea sp. NPDC004580. The sequence goes on from NZ_JBEXLH010000030.1 coordinate 34,845, forward strand.
GCGCCGACGGCGAGCGGATGCCCGTACGGCAGCGCGCCCTTGCCGGCCTGCGTCTCGGCCACCGGCACGCCGTGCGCCTCGGCGAACGCGCGCAGGGCGTCGGTGGCCTCGCCGTAGATGGTGCCGCCGCCGGCCACGATGAGCGGGCGCTCGGCCGACCGGAGCAGCTCGGCGGCGCGGGCCAGCGCCGCGCGCTCCGGCCGGGGCCGCGGGACGTGCCAGACGCGGCGGGCGAACAGCTCCTCCGGCCAGTCGTACGCCTCGGCCTGGACGTCCTGCGGCAGCGCCAGCGTCACCGCGCCGGTCTCGGCCGGGTCGGTGAGCACCCGCATGGCGGCGAGCAGCGCGGACGGCAGCTGCTCTGGCCGGTTGATGCGGTCCCAGAACCGGGAGACCGGCTTGAGGCAGTCGTTGACCGAGACGTCGAAGGAGCGCTGGTCCTCCAGCTCCTGCAGCACCGGGCTGGCCACCCGGGTGGAGAAGATGTCGCCGGGCAGCAGCAGCACGGGCAGCCGGTTGATGGTGGCGCCCGCCGCGCCGGTGATCATGTTGGTGGCGCCGGGGCCGATCGAGGTGGTGCACACCAGCGTGGACAGGCGGTTGCTCGCGCGGGCGTAGGCGGCGGCCGTGTGGACCATCGCCTGCTCGTTGCGGCTGAGGTAGTAGGGCGGCTCGTCGCCTGAGGTGGCGAGCGCCTGGCCGACGCCGGCCACGTTGCCGTGGCCGAAGATGCCGACGACGCCGCCGAAGAACCGGCGTTCGACGCCGTCGCGCTCGCTCCACTGCTGCGCCAGGAAGCGGACGACGGCCTGCGCGACGGTCAACCGGATCATGACGTCCTCCCGAACGGCAGTCTGGGGTCGATGTCCTGGCCCGCCCAGGAGGAGCGGATCCAGGCGTGGCGCGGGTCGTCGCAGAACGCCATCGACCGCTGCTCCATGGGGCCCGCCAGGACGTTGAGATAGTAGAGGTCGTAGCCGGGCGCGGCCATGGAGGGGCCGTGGTAGCCGTACGGGATGAGCGCCACGTCACCCGAGGCCACTTCGGCGAGCGTGTCGATGTGGCCCCGCTCGGAGGAGTAGACGCGCTGGTAGCCGAGGCCGTCACCGGCGACCTCGAAGTAGTAGATCTCCTCCAGCACCGCCTCGCCCGGGTTGGGCGTGTCGTGCTTGTGCGGCGGATAGGAGGACCAGTTGCCGCCGGGCGTGAGCACCTCGACGGCCATCAGCTTGTCGCACTCGAACGCGTCGGGCGCGCAGAAGTTGTTGACCTGGCGGCTGGCCTGGCCGGCCCCTCTGATCTCGACGGGCACCTCGGATGCGGGCACGTGGCGCGGGTCGAACCTGCGGGTGGCGCGCGCCGAGGGCAGCGCGACACGGCCGGCGCCGGTCAGCGTCACCTCGGTGCCGATCGGCACGTACGCGAAGTCGGACGGCCCGTCGAAGACGGAGGCGCGCCCGGCCAGCTCGAACGTCCGCCCGGGGATCGTGACCGTGCACGAGCCGGCCAGCGGCAGGACGAGCAGCTCCTCATCGCCGGTCTCGAACGTGACCGGGCGCTCGCCCAGGTCCGTCACCCGCAGCCCCGAGTACGTCCAGCCGGCCAAGGACGGGGTGACCTCCACCGTCCAGGGGTCGCGGGCGGCTTTGCCGTGAGGAAGGTAGGTCATGCACGAACCTCTCGCACCAGGGCCGCGGCACCGTCGACCGCGGCCGCCACGTCGTCGTCCGGGGGATAGAGCAGGGCGCGCCCGACGACCAGGCCGCGCACGCCCGGCAGGCTCAGGGCGCGGTGCCAGTCGGCGTAGGCGGCGTCGATGTCGGGCGGGTCACCGCCGAGGAGCAGCGCGGGCAGCGTGGTGGCGGCCATGACGCGTTCCATCTCGGCCACGGCGGGGATCTTCAGCCACGTGTAGGCGGAGGTCACGCCGAGCGCCTGGGCGATGCTGATGGCCTTGATCACCGCGTCGGGGGACAGGTCGTTGCGTACGACGCCCGACTCGTTACGGCCCGACCAGAACGGCTCCACCATCGCCACCAGCCGCCGCCTGGCCAGGTCGCTGACCGCCCGCGCGCACGACTCCAGCGTGGCGACGGTGGCGGGGTCGGACGGGTCGATGCGGCAGAGCATCTTGCCGCCGTCGAGCCGCATGGCGTCGATGGAGTCGGCGTCGAAACCGGTGAAGCGGTCGTCGAGCTCGAACACCGAGCCCGCCAGGCCGCCCCTGTTCATGGAGCCGAAGGCGAGCTTGCCTTCGAGGGCGCCGAGCAGCAGCAGGTCTTCCAGGACGTCGGGGGAGGCCAGGATGCCGTCCACGCCGGGCCTGGCCAGCGCCACGCGCAGCCGGTCGAGCAGGTCGATGCGGCTGGCCATGGCGAGCGGCCGGTCGCGCACGCCGAGCGCGCCCCTCGCCGGGTGGTCGGCGGCGATGATGAGCAGCCGCCCGCCCTCGCCGGGCAGGCCGCGCCGCTCCCTGCGGGCCGCGGCGGCGGCGATCTCGCCGGGGCTGGTGGCGCGGATGCGGGTGAGCCGCCCGTAGTCGGCCGCCTTGGGCAGCGTGATGTCGCTCACGAGCGGGCCCCGTTCAGCAGGTCGTCCACCTCGGACGTGGTGGGCATGGCGTCGGCGCAGGCCAGGCGGGCGGCCACGAAGGCGCCGGCGGCGTTGGCGAAGCGCAGGGTGCGTTCGAGCGGCCAGCCGCGCAGCAGGCCGAGGCAGACGGCGCCGCCGAACGCGTCTCCCGCGCCGATGCCGTTGACGACCTCGACCTTCATCGGCTCGACCAGCGCGCTCTCCTCGGCGGTGCGCGCGAACACGCCTTCGGGGCCCATCTTCACGATCGCGACGCGTACGCCGGCGTCGAGCAGCGCCTGCGCGGCGGCCTCGGGGTCGCGGACGCCGACCGCGACCTCCACCTCCTCCTGGTTGCCCACGGCCACGTTCGCGTGCGGCAGCGCGCGCCGCGCGGCCTCGTGGGCGGCCGCGCGCGACTCCCAGAGGCTCGCCCGGTAGTCGAGGTCGAAGACGGTCCAGCCGGAGGTGCGCGTCTCGAGCGCGGCGGCGTGGGCAGCGGCGCTCGGCTCCTTGCTGAGCCCGGTCAGCGAGAACCAGAACAGCGGGGTGCGGGCGATCGCGCCGAGGTCGAGCATGGACGGCTCGATGCGCAGGTCCGGCGGATGCTCACCGCGGTAGAAGTAGATGGGGAAGTGGTCGGGCGGGAAGATCTCGCAGAACGTCACGGGGGTGGGTGCGCCCTCGATGGTGCTGACGAAGGCGTCGTCCACGCCGAAGCCGCGGATCGCCCGGCGTACGTAGTCGCCGAACGGGTCGGCCCCCACTCCGGTGATCACGGCGGGGCGCAGCCCGTGGCGAGCGGCGGCGACGGCCACGTTGGTGGGGCTGCCGCCGAGGAACTTGCCGAAGGTCTCGACGTCGGCCAGGCCGACCCCGGTCTGCAGCGGGTAGACGTCGACGCCGCAGCGGCCGATCGTGATCAGGTCGTACAACAGCACCTCCAGGGACGGAGCTTACCCTCGACACTATGGCATATTGTCATGACATTCGGATGTCCGCTATGTTGCGCTGTGTGCCCCGTCCGAAACCCCGTCGCTCACTTCTGCGGGCGCGGGACGTGAAGATCGCTCCTGCCTGGGAAAAGGCGCAGCATGTGGGCACTTCCTTGATCATGGCCAGGTCTTTACGTCATCTGAATGTCATGACATATTGGCCCATGGCTGCCTCCCTTTATGGACACGTCGGAGGGTTTGCATGGCATTGCGGAAACGGTCATTGGGTGTGGTCGCGGTCATCACCGCGGCCGGTCTGGGGCTCGCCGCGTGCGGCCAGTCCTCCGGCGGTGGTGAAGGCGGCGACGCCATCGAGCTGACGATCACCCAGAACGCCATCGCGGGCGGCAAGAACGCCGCCGCCGCGAAGTTCGTCGCCGACTGGGTGATCCCGAAGTTCGAGGCGGCCCAGAAGGCCAAGGGTAAGAACGTCACGGTCAAGTTCGTACCCAGCGGCGTCGACGACGAGCAGTACAAGACCAAGCTCTCGCTCGACCTCAAGTCAGGCAAGGGCGCGGACGTCATCGACATCGACGGCATCTGGGCCGGCGAGTTCGCCGAGGCCGGCTACCTCAAGCCGCTGTCGGAGCTGGTCGGCCCCGAGGCCGACAGCTGGGACGGCTGGGGCCAGATCCCCGAAGCCGTGCAGAGCATGACCGAGTTCAACGGCAAGAAGTACGCGCTGCCCGTCGGCACCGACGGCCGTGTCCTCTACTTCAACAAGAACCTCTTCGCCAAGGCCGGGCTGCCCGCCGACTGGCAGCCGACGAGCTGGCAGGAGATCCTCGACGCCGGCGCCAAGCTCAAGGGCTCGGGCGTGCCCGTGCCGATCCAGATCAACGCCGGCACCGCCATGGGCGAGGCCACCTCCATGCAGGGCGTGCTGCCGCTGCTCGCCGGCGCGGGCGGCGAGGTGCAGAAGGACGGCAAGTGGACCGGCGCGTCCCAGCCGCTCAAGGACGCCCTCGGCCTCTACCAGAAGATCTACGGCGGCGGCCTCGGCGACCCCAAGCTCCAGCAGGAGGCCAAGGGCCGCGACAAGTCGTTCCAGCAGTTCGCCGACGGCAAGATCGGCATCCTGATGGAGGGCGACTACTTCTGGCGCGGCGTGGTCAACCCCAAGACAGGCGTCGCCAAGATGGCCGACCGCGACCAGGTCGTCGGCTACGCGATGATCCCCGCCATCGAGCCCGGCAAGGGAATCCGCGGCCAGGACTTCGTCAGCATGTCCGGCGGCGCGCTGCGCACGGTCAACCCCAACAGCAAGCACCCCAAGGAGGCCTTCGAGCTGGCCGCCTTCACCCTCTCCCCTGAGGCGCTGAAGGAGGAGACCAAGGACGGCAACGTGCGCGTCGCCCCGCGCTCGGACGTCAACAAGGAGATCCTGGCCGGAGAGCCGCTGCTGACGTACATCTCGGAGAAGGTGCTCCCGGTGACGGCCTACCGCCCGCCGGTCGCCGTCTACCCGCAGGTGTCGGTGGCGCTGCAGGAGGCCACCGCGGCGGTCACCGGCGGCACCGCGCCCGACCAGGCCGCGGCCGACTACCAGAAGAAGCTTGAGGGAATCGTCGGTGGCGCAGGCAACATCGCCTCCTGAAGTAGCGACCGAGAGCGGCAAGGCCCGCTACAGCTCGGACGCGGCGGGCCTGGGCAAGGCCAGGGCCGGGGTCTTCATGACCCCAGCCCTGCTGCTCATCGCGGCCTTCCTCGTCTTCCCCGCGCTGTGGGTGCTCTATCTCGGCCTGACCAACTACCGCCTGACCGGGCTCGCCGCCGCCGATCCGCAGTTCGTCGGGCTGGACAACCTCCTCGACGCGGTCGCGAACCCGACGTTCTGGAGCTCGACCTGGCTCACCGTCGAGTTCGTGCTGGGCTCGGCGGTCATCGGGCAGGTCGGGCTCGGCTTCACCATCGCCTGGCTGCTGCGCGACAAGCGCGGCCCGCTCAAGCGGGTCGTCGAGGGCCTGGTCATCCTGGCCTGGATCCTGCCCAGCGCCATCGTGGCGTTCCTGTGGGTGGCGCTGCTCGACCGCGACGGCGGCACGCTCAACGCGCTGCTCGGCATGCCCGGCATGGCCTGGCTGCTCGACCACCCGATGCTGTCGATCATCGTGTTCAACACCTGGCGCGGCACCGCGTTCTCGATGATGTTGTACGGCGCCGCCCTCGGCAACGTGCCGCCCTCCCACCTGGAGAGCGCCCGCCTGGCCGGCGCCTCCGGCTGGCAGCAGCTCAGGGACGTCGTCTTCCCCCATATCAGGGGCCACATCCTGACGAACCTGCTGCTCATCAGCCTGTGGACGTTCAACGACTTCAGCCCGTTCCTGCTCACCGCCGGCGGCCCCGACGGCAAGTCCGAGGTGCTCGCCGTGCACGTCTACAAGGTGGCCCTGCAGGGCGGCGAGCTGGGCTACGGCGCCGCCGTCTCCACGATCATCCTGCTCATCAACCTGGTCGTGGCGGTGTTCTACCTGCGGCTGCTCAGGAGCAAGAAATGACGCGATTCGTCCTGGGCCGCATCGGGTTCTACACGCTGATCGCCGTGCTGCTGGCGTTCTTCACGATCCCGCTGCTGTGGCTGGTCACCGCGCCCTTCACCTCCGACCCCACCTACGAGGTGCGGCTGCCCGACTTCACCTGGGACAACTTCCAGGCCGTCATCGAGCACCCGTACGCGCTGCCGTCGCTGTGGAACTCCGTCGTGCTGTCGGCCGGCACCGCCGCGCTGGTCGTGATCTTCTCGGCGCTGGCCGCGTACGCGCTCAGCCGGGTGCGGCTGCCCGGCCGCGACGCCCTGCTGTACGGGCTGCTCCTGCTGTCGTCGATCATCACCGGCACGGCGGCCATGGTGCCGCTGTTCCAGCTCGCGGTGGAGCTGAACCTCATCGACTCGCAGATGGGGCTCATCCTCATCCTGACCGGCGGCCTGCTGCCCGCGGCGATCTTCATGCTCAAGGACTTCATGGACTCGACGCCGAAGTCGTACGAGGAGTCGGCCCGCGTCTTCGGGGCCACGCCGCTGCAGATCGTCCGGCACGTCGTGGTGCCCCTCGTCCGTCCCGGGCTCGCGACCATCGCCGTGTGGGCCGTGGCCAACGTGTGGGGGAACTTCCTGATGCCGTACCTGCTGCTCAGCGACGTGGAGAAGCAGCCGGCGGCGGTGATCACGTACACGCTGTACACCGAGGGCGGGCAGGCCAACCTCAGCATGCTGTCCACGTTCGGGCTGCTCTACTCGATCCCGGTGGTCCTCATGTACCTGTTCGTCAGCAAGAAGTACGGCTTCCGCTTCCACGGAGGGATCAAGCGTTAATGGCCGCCATCGAACTACGCGGGCTGACCAAGGTCTACCCGGGCGGGGTGACAGCGCTCGACGCGCTCGACCTGGCCATCCCCGACGGCGAGTTCTTCGCCCTGCTCGGTCCCTCCGGCTGCGGCAAGACCACGCTGCTGCGCACGATCGCCGGCCTGGAGACCGCCACCGGCGGCGCCGTCGTCATCGGCGAGCGCGACGTGACGGGCGTGCAGCCGGGCGGCCGGGACGTGGCCATGGTGTTCCAGGACTACGCGCTGTTCCCGCACATGGACGTCACCGACAACATCGCCTACCCGCTGCGCATCAAGAAGGTCGCCAAGAACACCCGCCGCGACAAGGCCGCCGAGGTCGGCGCGCGGCTCGGGCTGGAGCACCTGATGGACCGGCGGCCAGGGCAGCTCTCGGGCGGGCAGCAGCAGCGCGTCGCGCTGGCCAGGGTGATGGCCACGCAGGCGCAGGCGTTCCTGTTCGACGAGCCGCTGTCCAACCTCGACGCCCGGCTGCGGCTTGAGGCCAGGACGTTCCTCAAGAAACTGCAGCGCGAGCTGGGCGTCACCACCGTCTTCGTCACCCACGACCAGGCCGAGGCGCTGGCCATGGCCGACCGCATGGCCGTCATGGAGGCCGGGCACATCCGGCAGATCGGCACGCCGTCGGAGGTGTTCCAGCGGCCGGCCAACACGTTCGTCGCCGCGTTCATCGGGTCCACGCCGATGAACCTGCTCGACGGCACCGTACGAGGTGACACGCTGGACGTGGCGGGCTGCAAGGTCGCGGTCCCCGACTCGGCCGAGGGGCTGCTGTCCGACGGGGAGAAGATCGTGTACGGCGTACGTCCGGAATACCTCGCCTACTCCGCCGCGCCCGCCGACGGGGCGTTCGGCGGGAAGGTGGCCATCGTCGAGAACCTGGGCGCCTCCCACCTGGTGACCCTTGACGTCAACGACGTGAACGTGCAGGCCGTGGTGCCCGAGGGCAGCGAGCCCGCCGTCGGCGACGACGGCTTCGCCGTGCCCCGCCGCGACCGCGCGCTCGTCTACCGGAACGGAGAGCTCGTATGACCACCGGCCACTGGTCGCTGGACGACCGCCTGGAGCGGATCCTGCGCGAAGTGCCGTTCGAGGTGCCGCCCGGCACCGCCGCCGTGCACGTGAAACTGTCCTACGACAGGTCGCAGGGCGTGCTCGACCTCGGCTGCGGCGCACCGGACGGGTTCCGCGGCTGGTCGGGCGGCGCGCGCGACGAGTACACGATCACCCGCGACTGGGCCACCCCCGGCTACCTGCCGGGCGAGCCCGAGCCCGGCACCTGGAACGTGTGGCTGCGGCTGCACCGCATCCCGCCGCAGGGCCTCGACTACACGCTCGACATCACCTGCGAGCGCGCCGCCCCGCCGGAGCCCGTCGTCGCCGAGCCGCCGCACGGCGAACGCCCGCCCCGCAGGGACATCCCCGACGTCGGCGGCCTGCGCTGGTTCGCCGGCGACTTCCACGCCCACACCGTGCACAGCGACGGCGGCCTGACCATCGCCGAGCTGGCCGAGCTGGCCCACGGGCGCGGCCTCGACTTCCTCGCCGTCACCGACCACAACACGGTCAGCCACCACCCCTGGCTCGGCAAGATCGATCGGGGCGTCCACCTGCTGCCCGGCCAGGAGGTCACCACCGACCGGGGCCATGCGAACGTGTTCGGCGACGTCGGCTGGGTGGACTTCCGCCGGCCCGTCGACTCCTGGCACGACCACGCCGACCGCGCCGGCGGCGTGATGTCGATCAACCATCCGCTCGGCGGCGACTGCGCCTGGCTGCAGCCCATCGAGCGCCGTCCCCGCGTCGCCGAGGTGTGGCACTCCGGCTGGTGGGACCGCCGCTGGGGCGCGCCGCTCGCCTGGGCCGACGCCTGGCGCGACGACGTCATCGTGATCGGCGGCAGCGACTTCCACCGGCACGGCTCCGACGGCCTGCCGGGCGCGCCCACGACCTGGGTGCTCGCCGAAGGCACCGCCCCCGGCACGGACGCGGTGCTGGACGCCGTCAAGGCCGGGCGCACGGCCGTCTCAGCGGGCCCCGACGCGCCGCTCCTGCTGCGCCTCGGCGACGAGCTGCTCGCGCTGGACGCCGACGGCCTGGTCCTGGTCCGCCCCGACGGCACCCGGCAGGTCGTCCGCGGCGAGCGCGCCCTGCTGCCGGCCATCGACGGGCCGCACCGGCTGGAAACCCACGAGAACGAGGTGATCGCGCTATGCGCGTGAGGAAAGTCGCGAACGCCCCCGTCAGCTTCGGCGTGTTCGAGCTAAGCGACGCCCCGCCGCCGCTGACCGCCGACGAGATGGTCCGCGCCCTGGCCGACGCCGGCTACGAGGGCATCGACTCAGGGCCGATCGGCTACCTCGGCACCGGCTCCGAGCTGGCCGAGCGGCTGTCCGGCGCCGGGCTGCTGCTCGCCGGCGGCTGGGTTGACCTGCGCTACCACGACGCGGAGGCGTTCGAGCAGGACCTGGCCGGGCTGGACAGCGCGCTCGACTTCTTCGCCGCCGCCCCCGAGGGCGACCTGGCGCCCAGGCCCACGCTGGCCGCGCCCGGCACGCCCGAGCGGTTCGCGCGGCCCGGCGGGAACGCTCCCGGCCTGGCCGCCGCCGACTGGCCGGCCTACGCCGCCCGCATCCAGCAGGCCACCGACCGGTGCCGCGAGCGCGGCTTCGAGCCCGCCTACCACCACCACCTCGGCACGTACGTCGAGACGCCCGACGACGTCGAGCGGCTGCTGGAGCTGACCGACGTCGAGCTCTGCCTGGACACCGGCCACCTGCTGCTGGCCGGCGGAGACCCGGTCGAATGCCTGCGCAGGTGGGCGAGCCGGGTCACCCACGTGCACATCAAGGACGGCGACACCAAGATCCTCGCCCAGGCCCTGGCCGACGGCGTGGACCTGCGCGAGCTGATGGGCCGCGGCGGCTTCGCCCTCCTCGGCGAGGGCGAGCTCGACCTGCCCGCCGTCATCCGCACCCTCGACGAGATCGACTACTCCGGGTGGGTCATCGTCGAGCAGGACACCCTCCCGGGGCGGCGCAGCGTCGCCCAGAACATCGCCGACCAGGCGGCCAACCGCCAGAAGCTGAAGGACTTGGGACTGTGAGAATCGCGCTGGTGGGTTGCGGCGCCGTCACCCAGGCGGTCTACGTGCCGCTGCTGTCGCGCCGCCGCGACCTGTTCGAGGTGGTCGCCGTCTGCGACCTGTCGCGGACGCTGGCCGACGCCGTCGGCGATCGGCTGGGCGCGGGCAAGCGCTACACGGCGGTCGCCGACATGCTGGCCGACGGCGGGTTCGAGGCCGTCGTCGTGCTCGCGTCCGGCTCCCACGGCGAGACCGTGCGGCAGGCGCTGTCCGCCGGCTACGCCGTGCTCTGCGAGAAGCCGCTCGCCCTGACCAGGGCCGAGGTGGCGGCGCTGCCCGAAGGGCGGCTCATGGTCGGCTACATGAAGCAGTACGACCCCGCCGTGCGCCGCGCCGAGAAGCTGCTCGCCGAGCTGGGCGGGCCCGCCGCCATCAGGGCCGTCGAGGTGACCGTGCTGCACCCGAGCGGGGAGTCGCAGCTCGCCTTCGCCAACCTGACCCAGGCCCGCGACGTGGACCCCGGGCTGCCGGCCTCGCTGCGGGCCGCCGAGGACGAGCTGGCCTCCCAGGCGCTCGGCGCCGACGCGCCGAAGGCCGTACGCGACCTGTACGGCGTCGCGCTCGGCTCCATCTGCCACGACCTGTCGCTGCTGCGCCGCTTCACCGGCTCGCCCGCCGAGATCTCGTACGTCGAGACGTGGGGCGAGACGCCCGGCTCCATCGAGATCTCCGGACCCCTGCCCGAGACCGGCCGGTTCTCCCTCCGCTGGCACTACCTGGAGGACTACCCGGCCTACCGCGAGACCGTCGCGATCCACCACGACAGCGGCTCACTCGAACTGGTCTTCCCCTCGCCCTACCTCATGAACGCCCCCACCACGCTCACCGTGGTCACCCCGGGCGAGAGCCGTGCGGAATGGCGCGAGGTGACTGAGGCATTCGAGGTACAGCTGGCGGCCTTCCATGCTTACGTGAACGATGGCACGCCGCCGCTCACCGACGCGGGCGGCGGGCTCGAGGACATCGTCACGGCACAGCGGATCGCGGCCCGCTACGCCGTACAGCACGGACTGCCCATTGGAGGGGAAGCAGCGTGAGCACGGAGATCGTCGTCGTACCGCACACCCACTGGGACCGGGAGTGGTACGAGCCCTTCCAGCGCTTCAGGCTGCGTCTGGTGGCGCTGCTCGACGAGGTGCTCGACACCATGGAGCGCGAGCCCGACTACCACTTCACCCTCGACGGCCAGCTCGCCTGCGTGGACGACTACCTGGAGGTGCGTCCGGAGAACCGCGACCGCATCGCCGCGCTGGTCAAGGCCGGGCGGCTGGCCGTGGGGCCGTGGCAGATCCTGCTCGACGAGTTCCTGTGCTCGGGCGAGAACATCATCCGCAATCTGGAGCTCGGCATGGACAGGGCGGACAAGCTGGGCGGCGCCATGCCGGTCGGCTACCTGCCCGACATGTTCGGCCACACCGCCCAGATGCCGCAGATCCTGCGCAAGGCCGGGCTGCTGCACGCCTGCGTCTACCGCGGCGTGCCGTCCTCCGTCACCACCGACGCCTTCGCCTGGACCGCTCCCGACGGCACCGCGATCCGCACCCAATACCTGCCCGCCGGCGGCTACGGCAACGGGGCCCACCTGTTCCACGACAGCGAGGGGCTCAAGGAGCGGGCGGCGGCGTTCGTCAGGACCATGCGCGAGTGGCACGGGCCCGAGGGGTCGCTGCTCGCGATGTACGGTACCGACCACTCCGCCCCCGTACGCGGCCTGCCCGAGATGGTGGCCGCCATCGGCGCCCGCATGGACACCCTGTCCGGCTACATCGGCGCGTACTCCGGCGACGTGGACGGCCTGCCGCGTGTCCACGGCGAGCTGCGCTCCCACGCCCGCGCCAACATCCTGCCCGGCGTCATCTCCGTGCGCGCCCACGTCAAGCAGGCCATGGGCCGCGCCGAGCGGATGGTCGAGCGCTACGCAGAGCCGCTCGCCGCGCTCTGGGGCGAGGAGTGGCCAGGACGCTTCCTCGACATGGCCTGGTGGCGGCTCGTCGACGCCAGCGGCCACGACTCCGTCACCGGCTGCGGCGTGGACGACACCGCCCAGCAGGTCGCCGCCCGCATCGCCGAGGCCGAGCACCTCGGGCAGGCCGTTCGCGACATGGTGACCGCCCGCCTCGCCGAGGCCGCGCCGTCCGACGCCGTCGTCATCGTCAACCCGACGCCCCAGACGCGTTCCGGCGTCGTGATCCTCGACGTCGAGGGCACCGACCCCATCGCCGGCCCCACCGGCGAGGCCCTGCCCACCCAGCCCATCGAATACGCCCCCACGCTCCTGCTCGACCAGGAGATGGACCCGGCCGTCGCGCTCAGCTTCGTGCACGGCACCGAGCTGTACGGCCAGCACATCACCGACTGGAAGGTCGACGGCGACACCCTGGCCTTCACCGTGGCGCGCGAGACGTCCGTCGTGTTCGACGTGGACGACCTGCGGGCCGCCATCGACGGCGTCACCCGGGTCCGCATCGAGGCCGAGCAGCGCCGTACCGTCGCCGCGCTCGTCACCGCGCCGCCGCTCGGCCACACCACCGTCAGGCCCGCCCCTCGCGACGAGGTCTACGACCCCGACGCGCCGCAACCGCTGCCCAGCGAGCACCACCCGTCGTGCTGGCTGCGCTCCGACGACGCCCCGCTGCCCGTCCGCGGCGACGCCCAGGTGCTCGACAACGGGCTGGTGCGCGTCACCATCGCCGAGGACGGCCTGCTCGACATCGTCGGCGACAACGGCACCAGGATCACCGGCGCCGGCCGCATCGTGGACGGCGGCGACGTCGGCGACACCTACAATTACGCGCCGCCGCGCGCCGACCTCGTCGTCTCCCAGCCGGTGAGCGTCGAGACCGAGATGATCCTCAGCGGGCCGATCGTCGCCGCCGTGGACGTCCGCCGCACCTACCGCTGGCCCGCCGCCGCCGAGGCGATCGAAGGCATCCCCGAGGTGCCCGCACTCAACCGGCGCGCCGAGATGGAGGAGATCGTCGTCACCATGCGGGTCGAGCTGCGCGCGGGCGAGCCGTTCGTCCGGCTGCGCGTCGAGTTCGACAACCGGTGCGACGACCACCGCGTACGCTTCCACGTGCCGCTGCCCACGCCCGCCTCCGAGTCGCACGCGGAGGGGCAGTTCGCGGTCGTCACCCGGCCCCTGACCTCCGAGGGCGGCTGCGGCGAGACCCCGCTGCCCACCTTCCCCGCCTCCTCCTGGGTCGCCGCGGGCGGCGTGGCCGCGCTCCTTGAGCACGTCACCGAGTACGAGGTGAACGACGACGAGCTGGCGCTCACCCTGCTGCGCTCGGTCGGCTACCTCTCCCGCAACCGCAACACCCTTCGCCCCGAACCGGCCGGTCCTCAGCTGCCGACTCCTGCGGCGCAGTCGCGGGGGCTGCGGACGGTGAACCTGGCGCTCATGCCGTACCTCGGGTCCTGGGAGAAGGTCGTCCCCCATGCGGAGGCGTTCCGTCACGACCTGCTCGTGGTGCCGGGACTCGGCGACCGCTCCCTGCCCATGCCGCAGCCCGCCCCCGGCCTGTCGGTGACGGGCGACGGGGTGGTCATGACCTCGCTGCGCGACCGCGACGGCTGGCTGGAGCTCCGCGTCGTCGCCATGACCCCCAGCCCCACGGAAGCGGTCATCTCCACTGTCCAGGAGGCCCGCCACACCGACCTCAGAGGCCGCCCCGGCGCTCCGCTGCAGGTCACCGACGGCACCGTCCGCCTTCCCCTGTCTTCCTGGGAGATCGCGACCATCCAGTTCCGTAAACTCTGAGTAATGACTCGAACGCAGGTAGTAATCTTTCGGCCATGGTCACGGCCCAACATGAAGGTCTGAACAAGATCGCGACCCTCAATCTCGAATACACCCGCGAGATGCTGAGGGCGCTGTTCGACCTTCCCGTCCCGAAGGAGGGCGCGGCGCGACTCGCCTCGCCCGACCTCTCGGAAGCTGACCCCGGCGTCTGCCGGGCTGACAACGCCATCCTTTACGGCACGGGAGAGGAGAAATTCGGCGTCATCGTCGAGACGCAGCGCGACCAGGACGATGACAAGCTCTATGCGTGGCTGGAGTACATCGCCAACTTCCGGGCGCGTGAGCGGTGCCCGGCCTGCCTGGTCGTCATCTGCCCGACCAGGAAGGCGGCCCGCTGGGCCGCTCGCGAGATCCACACCGGCCACCCGGGGCTGATCCTCAAGGCCCTCATCATCCACGCCGGCAACACCCCGGTCATCACCGACCTCGCCCAGGCCACGGAGAACATCGGCCTGGCGATCATCTCCGCCATCACGCAGAGCGAACACCCGAAGTTCGCCACGATCTTCGCCGTCCTGCAACAGGCGCTGGATCACATCGATACGGAGCAGGCGTGGCGGTACGCTCGTTATGTCAATCTGTCACTGCTGGGTGACGCACAGGAAGAGTGGAACCGAGGCATGAGCACGATGACGTATCCGTACCAGGGCGAGTACGTGGAGGGCCTCATCGCCGAAGGCAAGACCCGCGGACTCGCCGAGGGCAAGCTCCAAGGTAAGGCCGAGGCGGTTCTCGATGCGCTCGAACTTCGGGGCCTCGCGGTGTCCGACGAGGTGCGGCGGCGCATCACTTCGTGCCAGGACCTCGACGTCCTGCGCGAGTGCTTCAGCAGGGCTCTCATCGTCGAGTCGGCTGAGGACATCTTCGGGTGACCTCGGAAGCCGCGTCGCGACGTTGAGTAGCAAGGCATGAGCACGATGACGTATCCGTACCAGGGCAAGTACGTGGAGGGCCTCCTCGCCGAGGGCAAAATCCAAGGACTCGCCGAGGGCAAAATTCAGGGTAGGGCCGAGGCGGTTCTCGAGGTGCTCGAGTTTCGGGGTCTCATGGTGTCCGACGAGGTGCGGCGGCGCATCACTTCGTGCCATGACCTCGACGTCCTGCGCGGGTGCTTCAGGAGAGCGATCACCGCCGAGTCGGTCGACGACGTCTTCGGGTGAGGTCAGGGGCCGAGGAGGCCCAGCTGGCGGGCGGCGCGGATGGCCAGCCAGACCTCTGCGAAGGCGCTGGTCGAGGTCAGGTCGCGGCCGGTCAGGTCGGCGAAGCGGCGCAGGCGGTAGGACAAGGTGTTGGGGTGGATGTGGAGGGCGGACGCGGCGGCCTCCACATGCCGGTTGCGTTCCATCCACACCCGCACCGACGTCAGCAGCCGTGACGAGTGGGCCTCGTCGTAGGCGAGCACCGGCCCCAGCACGTGATCGACCAGGGCCGACAGGGTGGCGGGGTCGTCGGGGAGCCAGCGGCCCGTGGTGTCGTCGCCGTAGTGGACCAACGGCTTGCCGGATTCGGCGGCGTTGGTGGCGGCCCAGACGGCTTCCCGTTGGGCGACTCTCAGGGATGTGCCTGGTGGGAAGGGGCGGCTGAGGCCGGCGGCCACTCCCGGTACGGCGGCCACCGCCGGGGCGATGGCGGGCGGGCCCAGGACGTAGTGGTCGTCGCCTCGGCGCAGCATCAGATGCGGGAGGTCGTCGAGCGCGCGGCGTAGCGCCTCGTCCGCTCCGCCTCGCACCCCGCCCGTGAAGCCCTCTGGGAGGTCGCGGGCCACCAGCAGGACCGTGTCGGTGTCCATGGGGAGGCCGAGGCGGGCGAGGCGGCGACGGGCGGCGGGCGGGTCGAGGAGGTCCTGGAGCAGCTCGGCCAGGGTTTCCGCGCCCTCCCTGCGCAGGGTCTCTCGTTCGTGGCGGGCCATCGCCACCTGCAGCGCGGCGACGGTGGCGATGTGCTGGACCACGGCGAGCCCGGCCGGGCGGGCTCCCTCGCGTTCCAGGGCCACCAGGTGGCCGGCGGGGCCGCCAGGGGCGGAGACGGGCAGGACGAAGCCGCCCGGAATCGTGGGCGGCGCGTCGGGTTCGGCGGGCAGCACGTCCAGGGGTGGCACCGGGACGCCGGGCAGCAGAGGGCGGCCGCTGCGGGTGGACAGGTAGACCTCGTAGCCGGACAGGCGTTCCAGGCGTGTGAAGAGGGTGGCGGTGTCGAGGTCTTCGGCGGCGAGCCAGCGCAGCGCGCCGAAGACCTGGAGCTGGGCGCCGAGCCGGTGGCTGGCGTCCTCCTGCAAGGCCGCGGCCACCTCCTGGGCGACCGCGATGAACGGCACCGCCAGCGGCACCTCCAGCACCGGCATCCCGCGCTCCTCGGCCGCCTCGAAGAAGGCCGGGTGCAGCGGCGGCACGTGGAGCTGGGCCGACAGGGCGAGCGCGGAGACGCCGGCGTCGTCGAGCCGCCGCAGGTAGGCGCGCTGCCGGGCGGCGGCGCGCGGCAGGCCGATGCCGGTGGTCATGATGACCTCGGCCCCGAGCAGCCACGGCGTGGGGTCGTCGAGCTCGCTGACGTGCGCCCACGACACGGAGCGGGACAGCCCCGCCTCCCCGGCGAGCAGGCGGAGCTGCAGGGCGGGGGAGCGCAGGAGGTCTTCGACGGTGAGCTTGTGGTCAGCCACAACACACACCGTAGTACTTCGTGGCACCTACAATTGCCGCAGGTCAGAGCCATGACGAACACTGGCGGACATGAACACAGGACCCGTCGACTCCTCCAAGGTCCCGCGCTTCGCGGGGTTCGCCACCTTCGCCCGGCTGCCCCGGCTCGACCAGGTCGAGCGGGCCGACGTGGCGGTGGTCGGCGTGCCCTTCGACACCGGCGTCTCCTACCGGCCGGGGGCCAGGTTCGGCCCCGCGGCGGTCAGGGAGGCCTCGCGGCTGCTGCGGCCGTACCATCCGGGCCTGGACGTCTCCCCGTTCGCGCGGGCGCAGGTCGCCGACGCCGGCGACATCGCGGTGAACCCGTTCGACATCGGCGCCGCCATCGAGACGATCGAGGACGCGGCAGGCGGCATGGACGCCCGGCTGGTCACGATCGGCGGCGACCACACGATCGCCCTGCCGCTGCTGCGTGCGGCGGCGCGCAGGCACGGCCCGGTGGCGCTGGTGCACTTCGACGCCCACCTCGACACCTGGGACACCTACTTCGGCGCCGAGTACACCCACGGCACCCCGTTCCGGCGGGCGGTCGAGGAGGGCCTGCTCGACACCGAGGCGCTCAGCCACGTCGGCATCCGCGGCTCCCTCTACGGCAAGAAGGACCTGGAGGACGACCGGCGGCTCGGGTTCGGCATCGTGACCGCGGCCGACGTGCTGCGGCGCGGCCTGGACGAGGTGATCGACCTGCTGCGCCAGCGCATCGGCGACCGTCCGCTGTACGTCTCGGTGGACATCGACGTGCTCGACCCGGCCCATGCCCCCGGCACCGGCACCCCGGAGGCGGGCGGGCTGACCAGCCGCGAGCTGCTGGAGATCCTGCGCGGTCTCGCGGGCCGCACCCTCATCGGGGCCGACGTCGTGGAGGTCGCCCCGGCCTACGACCACGCGGAGATCACCTCGATCGCCGCGTCCCACGTGGCGTACGACCTGGTCAGCCTGATGGCGCTGACCGAGGAGGAGACGGGATGAGCGGCTCCATCACCGAGATCGAGACCTACGGCGTCGAGCGCATCCCCGACGCCGACCGCACCGCCCGCCCCCTCGACCTGTTCAGGGTGGCCTTCGGCGGCGCGAACACGTTCGCCACCTGCGTGCTCGGCGCCTTCCCCATCCTGTTCGGGCTGTCGTTCTGGCAGGGGCTGGCCGCGACCGTGCTGGGGCTGGTCGTGGGCGCGCTGATCCTGGCGCCGCTGTCGCTGTTCGGCCCGCTGAACGGCACCAACAACGCCGTCTCCTCATCGGCGCATCTCGGCGTGCACGGCCGGGTGGTCGGCTCGTTCCTGTCGCTGCTGACGGCGATCGCGTTCTTCTCCATCTCGGTGTGGTCGTCGGGCGACGCGCTGGTGGGCGGCGCGCACCGGCTGATGGGGCTGCCGGACACCGACCCGTCGTACGCGGTGGCGTACGCCGTCTTCGCCGTCCTGGTGCTGGTGGTCTGCGTGTACGGCTTCCGCTTCATGCTGTTCGTCAACAAGATCGCGGTGGTGGCGGCGTCGGCGCTGTTCGTGCTGGGCGTGTTCGCCTTCGCCGGCGACTTCGACCCGTCGTACGCCGGCGCGATCAGGCCGGGTGACCCGCTGTTCTGGCCGTCGTTCATCGGCGCTGCACTGATCGTGCTGTCGAACCCGGTCTCGTTCGGCGCGTTCCTGGGCGACTGGTCGCGCTACATCCCGGCGAGCACCCCCCGCCGCAGGGTGATGGCGGCGGCGTTCCTGTCGCAGGTCGCCACGATCCTGCCCTTCCTGTTCGGCCTCACCACGGCGTCGATCATCGCGACCAAGGCGGCCGAGTACGTGGACCCGGCGGCCCCGAACTACGTGGGCGGCCTGCTGGCGATCTCGCCCGGCTGGTATTTCGTCCCGGTCTGCCTCATCGCCCTCATCGGCGGCATGTCCACCGGCACGACCTCCCTCTACGGCACCGGCCTCGACTTCTCCAGCGTCTTCCCGCGCTTCTCCAGGGTGCGGGCGACGGTGTTCATCGGCACGCTGTCGATCCTGTTCATCTTCGTCGGCAGGTTCGCGGCGAACCTCACGCAGAGCATCTCCACGTTCGCCACACTGATCATCACGTGTACCGCACCCTGGATGGTGATCATGATGATCGGTTACGTGACGCGGCGCGGCTGGTACGACGCGGAGGCGCTGCAGGTGTTCAACCGGCGCCAGCACGGCGGCCGCTACTGGTTCACGCACGGCTGGAACTGGCGCGGCATGAGCGCCTGGCTGGTCTCGGCGGGGGTGGCGCTGGCGTTCGTGAACCTGCCCGGCCAGTTCGTCGGCCCGCTCGGCGACCTGGCGGGCGGCGTGGACGTCTCGCTGCCGCTGGGCCTGGCGGTGGCGGCGCTGCTCTACCTGGCGCTGCTGACCGCCTTCCCCGAGCCCCGCGAGGTCTACGGCCCGCAGGGGCCGCGCCTGGTCAGGGCGGCGGACACGCCGGTGCTGCCCATCACCGCGGCCACCGAGCCGGTGGCCTGATGGCGATCGTCGATCTGTCGGTGCCGGTCGAGACCGGGATGCCCGTCTACCCTGGCGATCCCGAGGTCTCGACCGGCCCGGCGCTCACCGTGGCCCGCGACGGCGTCAACGTCCTGGGCCTGCATCTCGGCTCCCACTCCGGCACCCACGTGGACGCGCCCCGGCACATCGACGACGCGCTGCCGGCGCTGGACGAGTTGCCGCTGGAGCGCTTCTGCGGGCCGGCGGTCGTGGTGGACGCGCGCGGGCTGCCGCCGCGGGCGCCGATCGGGCCTGAGGCGTTCCGGGACGTCGAGGCCGGCGTGATCGTGCTGGTCGCCACCGGCTGGTCGCGGTGGTGGGGGAGCGAGCGTTA
This sequence comes from Nonomuraea sp. NPDC004580, assembly GCF_040609855.1. Lineage (NCBI taxonomy): Bacteria > Bacillati > Actinomycetota > Actinomycetes > Streptosporangiales > Streptosporangiaceae > Nonomuraea > Nonomuraea sp. NPDC004580. Next base: position 54,234 of record NZ_JBEXLH010000030.1, read on the forward strand.
CACCGAGCACCCCTACCTGACGGAGGAGGCGGCGGAGCTACTGGTCGAGCGCGGGGTGCGGACGGTGGGCATCGACGCGTTCAGCGTGGACCCGACACCCGCCGCCGACTTCCCCGCGCATCGGACGCTGCTGGGCGCGCACGCGGTCATCGCCGAGAACCTGACGGGGCTCGACCGGCTGCTCGCGCAGGCGGGCCCGATCGAGGTGTTCCTGCTGCCGCTGCGGCTGCCGGGAGCGGACGGCGCACCCGTGCGGGCCGTGGCCAAAGTCGGGGCCAGGGCGGGCTAGCGGGTGCCCCAGGAGTACGTCTGCTTGCGCAGCTTGAGGTAGACGAACGACTCGGTCGCGCGGACGGACGGGATGGCCCGGATCTTGCTGAGGATCTCCAGCAGGTGGCCGTCGCCCTCGCAGACCACCTCCACGATCACGTCGAAGGAGCCCGCCGTGAGCACCACGTAGTCGATCTCGTCGATGGCCGCCAGCTCGTCGGCGACCGACTCAAGGTCGCCCTCGCAGTTGACGCCGATCATGGCCTGGCGGGGGAAGCCGAGCGTGAGCGGGTCGGTGACCGCGACGATCTGCATGACCCCGGCGTCCTGCAACCGCTGGACGCGCTGCCTGACGGCCGCCTCTGACAACCCGACCGCCTTGCCGATCGCCGCGTACGGCTTGCGCCCGTCGGCCTGGAGCTGCTCGATGATCTGCTTGGACAGGTCGTCGAGCACAACCGGCCCGGATTTGCCGTTGTTTCGGCGTACGCGCGGCGGCGTCGTCATCGAGAGGATTCCTCCTAGCGGGTCGGCGTTACGGGGGCGTTCCCGCTGGGTTGCCGTCCTGGTGCGACATGGTGTCAGTTCCTGGCGGTCTGTCAAGCGAATTCGTAGCAATTTGATATCTTCACCACGAAATCCCTTGTCCAGCTGCATCTGCTCTGTCAGAGTCGCGGCATCTCAGCCACCTGTCCAGGAGGGCGAATGACAACCCGTCTGCAGAACTTCATCAACGGTGAGTTCGTGGACGCCAAGAGCGGCCGGTTCTCCGACATCATCGACCCCTGCACGGGTGAGGCGTACGTCCAGGCGCCCGTCTCCGGGCAGGAGGACGTCGACGCCGCTTACGCCGCCGCGGCCGCCGCCTTCGAGTCGTGGGGCCGTACCACCCCGGGCGAGCGGGCCGGGCTGCTGCTGAAGGTCGCCGACGCGATCGAGGCGCGGGCCGACGAGATCAACGAGGCCGAGTGCCGCAACACCGGCAAGCCGCCGGCGCGCATGGCCGAGGACGAGACGCCGATCGCCGCCGACCACTTCCGGTTCTTCGCCGGGGCCGCCCGCACGCTCGAGGGTCCGACGGCCGGCGAGTTCCTCGCCGAGCACACCAGCGTCATCAGGCACGAGCCGATCGGCGTCGTCGGCCAGGTGACGCCGTGGAACTACCCGATGATGATGGCGGTCTGGAAGATCGCCCCGGCGCTCGCGGCGGGCAACACGATCGTCCTGAAGCCGTCCGACACCACCCCGGTCTCCACGCTCAAGCTGGCCGAGATCCTCGGCTCCGTGCTGCCGCCCGGCGTCTTCAACGTCGTCACCGGCGACAGGGAGACCGGCGCGCTGGTCGTCGGCCACCCGACCGCGGCGATGGTGGCCATCACCGGCTCGGTCGGCGCGGGCATGTCGGTCGCCAAGAGCGCCGCCGACGACCTCAAGCGGGTGCACCTGGAGCTCGGCGGCAAGGCGCCGGTCGTGGTGTTCGAGGACGTCAAGGACCTCGGCAAGGCCGCCGCCGACATCGCGATGGCCGGCCTCTACAACGCGGGCCAGGACTGCACCGCGGCCTGCCGGGTGCTCGTGCAGGAGAGCGTGCACGACGAGTTCGTGGCCGCGCTCACCGAGGCCGCGGCCGCCACGGTCACCGGCGACCGCGGCGTCGAGGACGCGCTCTACGGCCCGCTCAACAACGAGAGCCAGCTCGCCAGGGTGCAGGGCTTCATCGACCGGGTCCCGGCGCACGCCAAGGTGCTCACGGGCGGTCACCGCGTGGGCGAGCGCGGCTACTTCTTCGCCCCGACCGTCGTGGACGGGCTCAAGCAGGACGACGAGATGGTGCAGAACGAGGTCTTCGGCCCCGTGATCACCGTCCAGACGTTCACCGACGAGGCCGACGCCCTGGCCAAGGCCAACGACGTCCGCTACGGGCTGAGCAGCTCGGTGTGGACCTCCGACCACGGCCGCGCCATGCGCATGTCGAACCGGCTCGACTTCGGCGTGGTGTGGGTCAACACGCACATCCCGTTCGTGTCGGAGATGCCGCACGGCGGCTTCAAGCACTCGGGGTACGGCAAGGACCTGTCGGTGTTCGGCCTGCACGACTACACCAGGGTCAAGCACGTCATGCACTACATCGGCGAATAGCAAGGAAAAATCCTGGAAATGACCGGGCTGAGTGCGATTGAGCTTGCAGACGTCGTCAAGGAGTATCTCTCGCATGGCGAGGTCGTCCAGGCGGTCAAAGGCGTGACGCTGGACATCGCCGAGGGGGAGTTCTTCTCCCTCCTCGGCCCGTCCGGTTGCGGCAAGACCACGACCATGCGGATGATCGCGGGCTTCGAGGCGCCCACCAAGGGCCTGGTGAAGCTGCACGGCCAGGACGTCACGAACGTCCCGCCGAACAAGCGCGACGTCAACATGGTCTTCCAGTCCTACGCGCTCTTCCCGCACATGAGCGTCTGGGACAACGTGGCGTTCGGGCTCAGGCAGCGCAGGACGCCGCAGGAGGAGATCAGGCGGCGGGTCGGCGAGACGCTGGAGATCGTCGATCTGACCGGCCGCGAGAAGCGCATGCCGCGCGAGCTGTCCGGCGGCCAGCAGCAGCGGGTGGCGCTGGCCAGGGCGCTGGTCAACCGGCCCAGGGCGCTGCTGCTCGACGAGCCGCTCGGCGCGCTCGACCTCAAGCTGCGCCAGGCCATGCAGATCGAGCTCAAGCGCATCCAGCGCGAGGTCGGCATCACGTTCGTGTACGTCACCCACGACCAGAGCGAGGCGCTCACCATGAGCGACCGCATCGCCGTCATGAACGACGGCCTGGTCGAGCAGCTCGCCGGTCCGCGCGAGATCTACGAGCGGCCCGCGACGCCGTTCGTGGCCGGCTTCATCGGCACCTCCAACCTGCTCGCCGGCACCGCCAGGGACGGCGAGCTGAAGGTCGGCGACGGCCGGGTGCTGGTGCCGGGGCACGACGGCGAGGTGACGGTGACCGTACGGCCGGAGAAGATCACCATCGGCACCGACGAGCCCGCGCGCGACCGCAGCGCCGTCCGCGGCACCGTCGCCGAGGTGATCTACCTCGGCACCTACAACAGTTACGCGGTACGTCTCTCCGAGGGGGCCGGGGAGACCACGATCACCGTGTTCCAGCAGAATGCCCACGACGCGACGGCGACGGCGGAGCGAGGCGACTCCGTGTGGCTGTCCTGGCAGGCGCAGCACTCGTACGTGATTGGAAGTCGATAGCACCCCATGAACCCCCTCCTCATGCGTGGAATGACGCAACCCCGCACCCGCCGCGACGTCTTCAGGCTGGCCGGCTTCTCCGCGGCCGGGCTGGCTCTGGCCGCCTGCGGCGTGCAGGGACAGAAGCAGGCGCCGCCCAAGGCGGACGCGGTGGCCGATTTCTGGGCCAAGCAGACCAAGCACGGCAAGGTCGTCTTCGCGAACTGGCCGGAGTACATGCCCGAGGACAAGGCTCCGCTGGAGCGGTTCTCGAAGGACACCGGCATCGCGTACGAGTACAAAGAGGTCATCCAGGAGAACGCCGACTTCTTCGGCAAGGCCGACCCGGTGCTGCGCGCCGGGCAGTCACTGGGCTACGACATCGTCGTCATGACCAACGGCATCCAGCTCCAGCACATGATCGAGCTGGGCTACGCGATCCCGCTCGACCACTCCAAGCTGCCGAACTTCCAGGCCAACGCCGGGCAGAAGTACAAGGAGCGGTCCTACGATCCGGGCAACAAGTACACGGTGCCGTACACGTCCGGGGTGACCGGCATCGCGTACAACACCGAGTACGTCAAAGAGGACATCACCAGCATCGAGGCGTTGTTCGACCCCAAGTACAAGGGGCGGGTCGGCATGATGAACGACGCCCAGGAGATCGGCAACTTCGGGATGATCGCGCTGGGCATCGACCCGGAGAAGTCGACCGAGGCGGACTGGCGCAAGGCGGGGGAGAAGCTCAAGGCCCAGCGCGATGCCGGAATTGTGCGGAAATATTATGATCAGTCGTATATCGACGCCGTGTCCAAGGGCGACGTCTGGGTGACCATGGCCTGGTCGGGCGACGTCTTCCAGCGCCAGCTCGCTGGCGAGCCCGTCAAGTTCGTCGTGCCCGCCGAGGGCGGCACGATCTGGACCGACAACATGCTCATCCCCAAGGGCGCCGCCAACCCCGTGGACGCGCTGATGCTGATGGACTACCTCTACCAGCCGGCCGTGGCCGCCGAGCTGGACGAGTACATCCAGTTCGTCACCCCGGTCCCGGCCGTGCAGGACCTGCTGAGGGAGAAGGCGAAGACGGCCGAGGGCGAGGACAAGAAGGCCCTGGAGGACATGATCGACAGCCCGCTCATGTTCCCCTCCGAGTCCGACTACGCCAAGCTGCGCACGTACACCACGCTCACCACCCAGCAGGAGCAGGTGTTCAACCCGATCTTCCAGTCGATCACCCAGGCCTGACCATGCGGCGGCTCACCCCCTACCTGCTGGCGCTGCCGAGCTGGCTGTGGCTGGCGATCTTCCTGGTCGTCCCCATGGTGGCGATGGCGTCGGTGTCGCTGCAGACCGGCAACGCCATCGACGGCTTCGCGATGACGTTCAGCTTCTCCAACTACGCTGACGCGCTCGGCCGCTACGGCACCCAGCTCGGCCGCTCGCTCTGGTACGGCGCCCTGGCCACCGTCGCCATGCTGGTCATCGGCTACCCGGTGGCCTACTGGATCGCGTTCAAGGCCGGCAACCGCAAGTCCGTCTACCTGTTCCTGCTCCTGCTGCCGTTCTTCGTCTCGTTCGTGCTGCGCACGATCTCGTGGAACTTCCTGCTGTCGGACAACGGCATCCTGTTCGGCACGCTGAAGGACTGGGGGCTGCTGCCCGGCGACTTCCATGTGCTGGCCACCACGTTCGCGGTGGTCGGCGGGCTGACGTACAACTTCCTGCCGTTCATGATCCTGCCGATCTACGTGGCGCTCGAACGCGTGGACCCGCGCGTCGTCGAGGCCGCCCAGGACCTGTACGCCACCCGCGCCGCCGCCTTCCGCCGGGTGGTGCTGCCGCTGTCGCTGCCCGGGGTGTTCGCCGGGGTGCTGATGACGTTCGTGCCCGCCACGGCCGACCCCATCAACGCGGCCATCCTCGGCGGCACGTCCAACACGATGATCGGCAACATCATCCAGACCGAGTACCTGACGAACCTCGACTACCCGACCGCCTCCGCGCTGTCGTTCACGCTGATGGCCGTGCTGCTGGTCGGCATCTTCGTCTACGCGCGGGCGCTCGGCACCGAGAACGTCCTCGAGGCGGCCGCGCGATGAGGAGCACCAGGGCCGGCGACCGGCTGCTGCACCTCTACACCTGGCTGATCATCATCTGGCTGTCGTCGCCGATCGCCGTGATGATCCTGTTCGGCTTCAACGACAAGCGCAGCAAGTCCAACACCAGCTGGCAGGGCTTCACGCTGCGCTGGTACGCCGAGCTGTTCGACATCTCCGACCTGACCGTGGCGCTGCGCAACTCCCTGGTGATCGCCGTGGTCAGCACCGTCATCACGGTCGTCATCGGCACCATGCTGGGCCTCGCGCTCGGCCGGCACCGCTTCCGCGCCAAGGGCGTGACGAACTTCCTCGTCTTCGCCGCCATCTCCACGCCCGAGCTGGTGATGGGCGCCTCGCTGCTGTCGCTGTTCGTCTCGGGCAACGTGCCGCGCGACTCCCTCACGATCATCGTCTCGCACGTGCTGTTCTCGCTGTCGTTCGTGGTGGTGACGGTACGGGCGCGCGTCGTCACGCTCGACCCGGCCCTGGAGGAGGCGGCCAGGGACCTGGGCGCGACCGGCTGGGGCACGTTCCGGCAGGTCACGCTGCCGTCGATCATGCCGGGCGTGCTGGCGGGCGCGATGCTGTCGTTCGCCCTGTCGATCGACGACTACGTGGTCACCAGCTTCGTCAACGGCTCCACCGTCACGTTCCCGCTGTGGATCGTCGGCGCGGTCAAAACCGGTATTCCGCCGCAGGTCAACGTCATGGGTACGCTGATCTTCTGCATCGGGGTGCTGATCGCGATCGCCAACGCGGTCGCGGCCCGGCGGCGCACCTGAGCTCGATCCCGAGATCACATCATGAAGAACATGTAGGGAAGTGGGATGTGTGGATCCGCTGAAGGCGCTTGCTGACGCGGAGCGCAAGCCGTACTGGCTGGACAGCCCGGCCAGACCCGAGCCGCAGGCGCGGCTCTTCGGACACACCACCGCCGACCTGGTCGTCGTCGGCGGCGGCTTCTCGGGCCTGTGGACGGCCCTGATGGCCAAGGAACGCGACCCCTCGCTCGACGTCGTCCTGCTCGAAGGCCGCAGGATCGGCTGGGCGGCCACCGGCCGCAACGGCGGGTTCTGCATGGCGACGCTCACCCACGGCCTGGCCAACGGCCTGGAGCGGTGGCCGGAGGAGATCGACAAGCTCGAACGCCTCGGCGTGGCCAACCTCGACGAGATCGAGGTCACGCTCAAGCGCTACGGCATCGACTGCTCGTTCGAGCGCACCGGCGAGCTGCACGTCGCCACCGAGCCGTGGCAGGTCGACGCGCTCGGCGAGCACCTCGACCTGATCTCCGACCTCGGGCTCGACTACGTGCCGCTCGACCAGGACCAGGTCCGCGCCGAGGTCTGCTCGCCCACCTACCTGGGCGGGCTGTGGGAGCGCAGCGGCTGCGCCATGCTCGACCCGGCGCGGCTGGCGTGGGGGCTGCGCGAGGCCTGCCTGCGGCTCGGCGTCCGGGTCCACGAGCGCACGCCCGTACGCGCGATGGACGACGACGGCACGACGATCACCCTGCGCACGCCGCACGGCGCGGTCGCCGCCCGCCAGGTGGCGCTCGGCACCGGCGTGTTCCCGCCGCTGCTGCGCCGTCTCAAGCACTTCGTGGTGCCGGTGTACGACTACGTGCTGATGACCGAGCCGCTGACCGCCGGCCGGCTCGCCTCGGTGGGCTGGCGCAACCGGCAGGGCGTGGGCGATTCGGGCAACCAGTTCCACTACTACCGGCTGACCGACGACAACCGCGTCCTGTGGGGCGGCTACGACGCCGTCTACTACAACGGCGGCCTGGTCAAGCCCGAGTACGAGCAGCGCGACGAGACGTTCGTCAAGCTCGCGGGCCACTTCTACGACACGTTCCCGCAGCTCGCCGAGGTGCGCTTCACCCACCGGTGGGGCGGCGTGATCGACACCTGCAGCCGCTTCAGCGCCTTCTACGGCCAGGCGCACGGCGGCCGGCTGGTCTACGCTGCCGGCTACACCGGCATGGGCGTCGGGGCCACCCGCTTCGGCGCGAACGTCATGCTCGACCTGCTGTCCGGCGAGCCGACCGAGCGGACCGAGCTGCGCATGGTCAAGGAGAAGCCGATCCCGTTCCCGCCCGAGCCGGTGCGTTCGGGCGTCATCCAGTTCACCCGCTGGTCGATCGCGCAGGCCGACCAGCACCAGGGCAGACGCAACCTGTGGTTGCGCGCGCTCGACCGGATGGGGCTGGGCTTCGACTCCTAGCGCCGCTCCTGGCAACGGCGTGCTGAAGGTATGGCCAGGAAACCCCTGGTGTGAGGGATAAGCCACGAGTGCCGGGCATGTTCCTGTACGACCCCCGTCGAGCTTGCGGGGGTTGGTGGCGTGCGTGCGAGATGGGTGGCCGGGCTGAGCCTGGTGCTCGTGGCCGGATGCGGGAGCGAGCCCGCGCCCGTGGTGCCCGCTTCGGTGGGGCGGGTCATCCGGTCGCCGGTCAAGGTGGCGCGCTGCCTGCTGTCGTTCCCCAACCCGCGCGGCGCGGCCCTGGCGCGCGCCCGGCTGCAGCGTGACATCGCCCGCTACCTGGCCGGCCGCCCTGGCCGCATCGTCTACAGCGCGCTCGACCTGGTCACCGGCGTCCGGCTGGGCCAGGGCGAGCACCAGAACGACATGATCACCGCCAGCGGCGCGAAGGTGGACATCCTCGTCGCGCTGTTGCACCGGCGCGACGCCGGGCTCGGCGAGGGCGAGCGCGACCTGGCGGAACGCATGATCAAGGAGAGCGACAACGGCGCCGCCGACGCGCTGTGGTCGCGCGTGGCCGGCTCCATGAGCGGCCTCTACCGCGAGCTCGGCCTGCGGGAGACCACGCCGGGGCCCAGCAGGTTCTGGGGCGGCACCAAGACCAGCCCCGCCGACCGCGTCCGGCTGATGCGGGTGCTGGTCAAGGGCGGTCGCGGGCTGACGAGGGCCGACCGGCGCACGGTGCTGGAGCTGATGGAGCAGGTGCAGCAGGACCAGGCGTGGGGCGTCAGCGCGGCGGCCAGGCCAGGCGACCGGGTGGCGCTCAAGAACGGCTGGACGCCCCGGCCGTTCATCCAGAACACGTGGGCCGTGACCAGCTACGGGCGGGTGGCGGGGCCGGGGCGCGACCTGCTGCTGTCGGTGCAGACCGACCGGCAGCCGGGGGAGGGGACGGGTATCCAGACCATCGAAGGCGTCGCCCGGATGGTCGGGGGCCGGCTCGACGGCCTGTCGCCCACGACCGTCCGGCCGTGCCCCACCAAGCCCATCCTCTGACGCCGCCGGTCAGGAGTGCGCCGCCGTCAGGACCTCCTCCGGGATGACCTTCGGCACGCCGCGCAGGCCCACCAGCGCCAGCAGCGCCACCAGGGCCAGCAGACCCGCCGTGACGTACGAAGCCAGGTGCACGCCGTCGAGGAAGGCCGTCTGCGCGGCGCGTACGAGGTCGGCCGCCTGGCCCGCCGGCAGGCCCTGCGCCACGGCGATCGCGCTCGCCAGCGACTCCTGCGCCGCCCCGCCCGCCACCCCGCCCGTCAAGCCGGCGGGCAGCTCCAGGTTGCTCCGGTAGGCGCTGGTCAGCACCGTGCCCAGCACCGCGATGCCGAGCGCGCCGCCCAGCTCGAACGCCGTCTCCGACACCGCAGCCGCGGCCCCCGCACGCTGCCGTGGCGCCGTCGCCAGCACGTTGTCGTTGTTGACGGTGAAGGCGAACCCGACGCCGACCCCGCCCAGGATCATCGCGGGGAGCAGCGTGAGGTAGTTCAGCTCGGTGCCGAGCGTCGTGTAGTAGAGGAACGAGCCCGCGTTCATCGCCAGGCCGAGCGCGACCACGCCGTTCCTGCCCAGCAGCGGGATCAGCCGGGCGGCCAGCACGCCGCCGACCGCGCCGCTCAGCCCGCCGGGCAGCTGCGCCAGGCCCGCCATCAGTGGCGACCAGCCCAGCACGAGCTGCAGGTACCAGGCGAACATCAGCATCATCGCCGACATCGCGAAGATCGCCAGCAGGTTCGTCAGGATCGACGCGCTGAACGCCCTGCGGGCGAAGAGCCGTACGTCGATCAGCGGCTCGGCCAGCCGCCGCTGCCGCCACCAGAACCACCCGAGCAGCACGATCCCGCCCGCCCCCGCCACCAGCACGTCCGCGTGATCGACGCCCTTGTTCGCGGCCTCCTTGAGCGCGTAGACGGCGCCCACGATGCCCGCGAACGACAGCCCCACGCTCAGCAGGTCCAGCCGGCCCGCGTGCGGGTTACGCGACTCGGGCAGCACCAGCCAGCCGCCCACCAGCACCACCGCCATGATCGGCACATTGATCAGGAACACCGAGCCCCACCAGAAGTGGTCCAGGAGCAGACCGCCCACCACCGGGCCGATCGCGAACCCCGCCGCGCTCATGCCGCTCCAGATGCCGATCGCGGCCGTGCGCTCGCCCGGCTCGGTGAACACGTTCCTGATGATGGACAGTGTGGACGGCATGATGGTCGCGCCCGCCACGCCCAGCAGCCCCCGCGCCGCGATCAGCAGCTCGGGGGTGGGAGCGTACGCGGTCACCACGGAGGCGGCGCCGAACGCGGCCGCGCCGATCAGCAGCAGCCGCTTACGGCCGACGCGGTCGCCCAGGTTGCCCATGGTCACCAGCAGGCCCGCCAGGGCGAAGCCGTAGATGTCGCCGATCCACAGCACCTGCGTCGCGCCCGCGCCGAGGTCGGCGGCCAGGCTGGGCAGGGCCAGGTGCAGGACCGTCAGGTCGAGGGAGAGCAGCAGCGTGGCCAGGCAGGCGATGGCCAGGCAGGCCCACGGATTCTTCACGCTTGTCATGCCGCCCACTCTCGGCGTACGCCCTGACCACCCGCCTACCGCACACTGACCGCCACCCGATCAGCGGGGCGACTCACCGTCCAGCGCGTCGAGGCGGGTGAGGGCCGTTTCGATGCGTTCCAAGGTGTCCTCGGTGCTGTACCAACTGCGAGGGCACGCCTCGCGGGCGCGTACCAGCAGGTCGCGGGCCGTGCCGAGGTCACCGCCGGCGGTGGCCGCCTCGCCGAGGCCGAGCAGCGCCCACGCCCTGATCTCCATCGAGCCCTTCATCCGCGCCAGCTCCGCCGCCTCCCGGTAGTCGGCCCGCGCGCCTTCGAGGTCGCCCAGGTGCGCGAGCGCGTCGCCGCGCCGGCACAGCGCCTCCCCGATCTCCGTGTACGCCCGCAGCTCCCGCGCCACCTCCAGCGCCTCGTCGGCCAGCGCCAGCGCACCCCGGTGGTCGGCCTGCGACAGCCGCAGGTCGCACAGCCCCGCCAGCACGAGCACGATGCCCCACCGCTCCCCGATCGCTCTGAACGCCGCGAGGCTCCGCTCGAAATCGGCCAGCGCCTCCTCCATGCGGCCGCCGAGCTGCAGCATGAACGCCTGCCCCGTGAACGCCAGCGCCTCCTGCCAGGGCGGCAGGTCCTCCTTGTGCTCCGCGAGCAGCCGGAACGCCAGGTCGGAGTCCATCGGCGGGCCGCTGTACATCGGCAGCAGCATCATCAGGAACTCCACCCGCGCCGGCAGGTAGTCGAGCGACAGCGTCACCCGCGCCTCGCCCAGGAGCGTGTGCAGCTTCTCGTCCGCGCCACCGGCCCAGGCCGCGACGAGCACGCACATCGCGAACTCCTCGTCCATGCCGGGCAGGCGGTGCTCGCCCAGTGCGGACAGCAGCCCGTCGGCCAGGTGGGCGCTGGCCGTGCGGTGGCCGCGCATCCACCAGTAGCAGGCGCTGTGGGCCAGCAGCCGCACCCCCAGCTCCAGATGCCCCGCCTCGGTGGCCCAGCGCACCGCCGCGTCGAGGTCGTCGCTCTCCTCGTCCACCCTGGCGAGCCAGACGAGCTGCTCGGACGTGCGCAGCAGCGGGTCGGTCGCGAGCATGAAGTCCAGGTAGTGGCGGGCGTGGGCATGGCGGATCTCCTCGGCCTCGCCCGACTCCTCCAGCCGTTCGAGGCAGAACGCCCTGATGGTGGCGAGCATCCTGAAACGCCCGTCCACGTACTCGACCAGCGACTTCTCCGCCAGCGAGAACAGCACGTCCTCCGGCAGCCCGCACACCCGCTCGGCCGCCTCCGGCCGCGCGCCGCCCGCGAACACGCTCAGCCGCCTGGCCATCCGCCGCTCGTCCTCGGTCAGCAGGTCCCAGCTCCAGGCGACCACCGCGCGCAACGTCTGGTGGCGGGGCAGTGCCGTACGGCTGCCGCGGGTCAGCAGCCGGAACCGGTCGTCGAGGCGGGCCGCGACCTCGGCCACCGGGAGGGTGCGCAGCCGGGCCGCGGCCAGCTCGATCGCCAGCGGCAGGCCGTCGAGGGCGTGGCAGATCCGTACGACGTGGGCCCGGTTGTCCTCCTCCACCGCGAACCCAGGACGGACCGCCGCCGCCCGGTCGGCGAACAGCCTGACCGCCGGGTAGCCGAGCGGGTCGTCCGCCTCGGGCGGCGGCAACCGCAGCGGCGTCACCGGCAGGACCGACTCGCCCGTGATGCCCAGCGCCTCGCGGCTGGTCGCCAGCACGCGCAGGCGGGGACAGGCGGCCAGCAGGTGGTCGGTCAGCTCGGCCGTCTCCGTCACCAGGTGCTCGCAGTTGTCCAGGATCAGCAGCAGCTCCCGGTCGGCCAGGGCGGCCACCAGCCTGTCCACGGGATCGATGCGGGAGCGCTCGTGGCCGTGCAGCAGGGCGTCGCGGATGTCCAGCGCCGCCAGCACCGCCTGGGGCACGCCGCCGGAGACGGGCGCGAGCGGCACGAAGCACACCTCGCCCGGCTCCCTGGCCGCCGCCTCCATCGCCAGCCTTGTCTTCCCCGCTCCACCGGCTCCGATGAGGGAGACCAGCCGCCCGTCCCGCAGGCTCGCCCCCACCCGATCGAGCTCCTCAGCCCTGCCGACGAAACTGGTCAGCTGACTCCGCAACCCCACCCGCACCGGCCCGGCGGGGTCGGTGCGGGGGTTGGTCGGAGGAGCCGGGTCTGCTTGGGGGTGGCTGCGTGAGAAGGCGGGGGTGGTGTGGGGGCTCGGGGTCAAGGAGGCGGGGGGTGTGAGGGAGGGGTCGGCGCGGAGGACGGCCAGGTGGGCGGCGGTCAGGTCGGGGCCGGGGTCGATGCCCAGCTCCTCGTCGAGGAGTTTCCTGGCCTCCTCGTAGACGGTCAGGGCCTCGGCCTGGCGGCCGCTGCCGTACAGGGCGCGCATGAGCTGGGCGCGCAGCCGTTCACGCAGCGGGTGGGCGGCGGTGAGGCGGGTCAGCTCGGCCACCAGCTCCCGGTGCCGTCCGAGCGTGAGATCGGCCTGGACGCGGTCCTCGGTGGCGGTCAGGCGCAGCTCCTCCAGGGCGGCGGCGGCTGCCTCGGCGTGCGGGGCGTCGGCGAGCGGTGCGCCGTGCCACAGGTCGAGCCCGGCGCGCAGCAGCGCCGCGGCCCGCTCGGGGTCGCCGCCGGCCAGCGCCTGCCGCCCGTCGCGGATGAGCAGCTCGAAGCGGCGGGCGTCGACGTCCTCGGGGTCGGCGACCAGCCGGTAGCCGGCCGGGTGGAACTCGACGCGGTCGCGGCCCAGCGCCCGCCGCAGCCGGGAGACCTGGGACTGCAGCGCGTTGGCCACGCCTTCGGGAGGACGGGCGCCGTACATGCCGTCCACCAGGTGCCCGGCGGTGACGATGCGGCCCGCGTCGAGGGCGAGCAGGGTCAGCAGGGCGCGTACGCGGGGCCCGCCCAGCTCCACCGGCTCGCCGCCCGCCCGCCACACGGCGGTGGGTCCGAGGATCTGGAAGCGCATGCCTCCGATTATCCCGGCAGCCGGGCCACCATTTCCTGGTACGTCGGGATCGGCGGCGCCGGCTCCCCCCGTACGCCGAGCGCGGTCGCCACGGCCGCCCCCAGCGCGGCCCGGTAGAGCAGCGACCCGGTGCTCACCCTGGCCACGCCGGCCTCGGCCAGCCGGGCGAGGGAAGGACCACTCGGCTGGTAGAGGACGTTGACCGGCAGTGGCGTGGCCGCCACCACCTCGGCGATCGCGCCGGGGTCGCTCAGTCCTGGCACGAAGATCCCGTCGGCGTGCCCGTACGCGCGGACCCGCGCAAGGGTGTCGCCGGTTCCCAGCCAGCAGGTGTCCGTACGGGCGTTGACGAACACCCCGTGGCCCTTGGCGGCCTCGATGACACGCTGGTGCAGCTCGATGGGGCGCAGGGTGCCGTCGGGCCTGCCGTCCTCCAGGTTGACGCCCGCGACGCCGAGCGCGGCGAGGCAGGACACCAGGTCGGCCACCTCGGAGGGATCGTCGCTGAAGCCGCCCTCGATGTCCACGGTCACCAGGACGCCGAGTCCGCTGATCGTCTCGGCTAGCTCGATCGTCTCGGCCTTCGTGGCGCCGGCCGCGTCCGGCTTGCCGTGAACGGCGGAGACGCCCAGGCTCGTCGTCCCGATCGCGGGGAAACCGTGGGCGGCCAGGAGCGCGGCGGAGCCGTAGTCCCAGGCGTTGGGCAGCAGGAGGGGGTCGCCGGGCCGGTGCAGGTCAGGAAAGTTCACGGGACCAGCCCTTCCAGGACACCGGCGGCCAGCGCGAGCGCGTGGGCGGGCCCAGGACAGGGGCGCACGCCGTAGCCGAAGGTGAGGTGCGAGGCGCCCCCGGAGTGCGGCGAGTCCTCGGGGTGGGGGGAGCCCTCGGGGTGTGGGGAGTCCCCGCCGTGCGGCGAGCCCCCGCTGTCCGGCGAGTCCTCGGTGTGTGGGGAGTGCCGGCGGTGGGGGTCGAAGCGGTCGGGGTCGGGGAAGACGGACGGGTCGCGGTTGGCGGCGACCAGGTCGATCGTCACCTCGTCCCCGGTCAGCGTGTCCACCCGGCGGGTCGCCGTCAGCGGCGGATCGTGCCTGAGTGTCTCGTGCAGCAGCGCGTCCACGTCCTGGCCGGGCGCGCGGTGGCGCAGGGCGTGCTCGATGAGGGTCTCGGTGGCGGTGTGGGCCTGGAGGAGCAGGGTGATCGCCGGGATGCCGGCGGTGGCGAGCAGTTTCGCGACGGCGGCGTCGGCGATCGAGCCGTCCGGGTCGCCCGGGCCGCCCGGGCCCGACAGGTAGCCGGCCGCGGCGTCAACCACGGCGTCGGCCACGGCGTCGGCCACGGCGTCGGCCACGGCGTCGGCCACGGCGTCGGCCACGGCGTCGGCCACGGGGGAGGTGTCCTCGATGCCGAGCGCGGCCCCGAGCACCGTCGTGGGCACCCCGCGCCAGGCGCCGCCGCGCCTCCGGGTCAGGTCACGGGCATCGGCGCGCAGCCCGGCCGGGTCGATGCCGTCGAGCAGCGCGACCAGGTCGCGGCGGCGCTCGGCGTGCGTCGCGCCGGTGCTGAACCGCGACACCCGGGCGCGCAGCCAGGCCAGTGTCCCCTCGGGGGCGTCCTGGGCGACGGGCGGCGGCACGTACCGTGGGTCGGCGAGCACCGCCGCGGCGTCGGCATGGCGTGTGATGAGCATGGACCCACGCTAGGGCGGCGTTCCTTCGGCCCCGGTCGAAGTGTGGCCGTCACGCGGCCAGCCGCTCCTGCTCGCCGGGCCGCTCGGGGTGCTCGGTCAGCGGGCCGGTGAGCGGCCCCGTGCCCCTGCTCGCGGGGTCGTGCGCGGTCCTGACGGCGGGCCGGCCGGTCGCGACGGCCAGCGCCATGGCGACGAGCAGCCCCATCTCGGCCAGCACCACGGCCCGCTCCAGCAGCCCGTAGTAGGCCGCGCCTCCGATGAGCGGCGAGGTGAACGAGGCGGGGTGCGCGGCCAGGTAGACCGCCAGCGACACCCCGGAGGCCGTGGCCATCGCGCGTACGGCGTTCCAGCGCGGCGCGCCGCCCCGGCCCCTGGCCAGGGTCCAGCCCGCGACCGGCAGCGAGGTGAAGACGACGGCCGCCGACCAGCGGTGGATCTCGCCGGACAGCGAGCCCACCTGGGAGGTGCCCGGGTCGGTCGGGAAGATCGCGCTCATCATCAGCCCGGCCGCGCCGGCCAGCAGCAGGACCCGGGTCGCCGCGGTACGCGCCGGGTCGGAGGCGGCCAGCCCGTACGCGAGACTCAGGCACGCTCCCGCGAGTGCCAGCATCCCGACCAGTACGGGCAGCAGCCCGCCGGAGACCAGCGCGTAGTCGCTGAGCAGCACCTGCGAGGGCAGCGCCACCTGAGCGTAGGCCAGCGCGCCCGCCGATGCCACGGTGAGCAGCACGGTGCTCCAGAAGGTCTGCTTCAGCGTCATCGGCCGACCTCGTCGTAGATGCGCTCGAACCTGGCGAGCGACGCCTGGTCGTCGTGCGTGAGCGCCAGCTCCCTGCTGGCCCGGCCCAGCTTGGCGCGCAGCTCGTCGTCCACCAGGATCGTGGTCAGGTGCCTGGCCAGCGCGACGATGTCGCCGGGCTCGTAGAGGTAGCCGTTGGAGTCGACCAGGTGCGGCAGCGCCATCGCGTCGGCGGCGACGACGGGCAGCCCCGAGGCCATGGCCTCCAGCGTCGCGATGCTCTGCAACTCGGCGATGCCCGGCATGCCGAACACGTCGGCGGCGGCGAACGCCTGCGGCATCGCCTCGTCGGGCACGAACCCGAGAAAGAAGACCCTGTCCTGCACGCCGATGCGCTTGGCCAGGCGTTCGAGCACCTCTCGCTGGTTGCCCTTGCCGACGAACGCGAGCTGGGCGTCGGTGTCGTTGAGCACCAGCGGCAGGGCGCGTACCAGCTCGTCGAGGTGCTTCTCCTCGTCGAGGCGGCCGACGAACAGCACGGTGGGCCGGTCGGGCAGGTCGAAGGACCTGCGGGCCCACGACTTGGGCTCGGCACGCGGGTGGAACCTGGTCAGGTCGATGCCGCAGGAGACCGGCTCGACCTCCCTGCGGAAACCCTGGTCGGCGAGGAGGCTGGCGGCCAGCGGGGTGGGCGTGGTGATGTGGTCGGCCCGCTTGAAGATCCGGCTGAAGTCGCGCCAGGCGAGCCGGCCCGCGTGCTCGCGCAGCCGCGCGGGGATGTGGGCGAACTGGAACAGGTTGTCGGGCATGAAGTGGTTGGTGGCGACGATCGGCACCCCGGCGCGGCGGGCGGCGGCGATGGCGGCCCTGCCGACCACGAAGTGGCCCTGGGTGTGCAGCACGTCGGGCTTGATGTCGGCGACCAGCCGGTCGAGCCTGGTCGGCACGGTCACCCGCATGGTCGGGTGGACCAGCAGCGGCGCCGAGCGCAATCGGTGCACGATCACGCCGTCCTCGACGTCGGCGCCGGCTGGCCCGGTCTCCGACTGGCAGACCACGTGCACCTCGTTGCCCCGTGCGGCCAGGCCGGTGGCCAGGCGGTGGGTGAAGTAGGCGGCGCCGTTGACGTCGGGCGGGTAGGTGTCGGTCGAGATCAGCACGCGGCGCGGCCGCTCGGGGGCGGGGCCGAGGTCGGGGACGCGGGGGACGCTGTGCAGAGGCATGGCCATGTGAGACGACTCCGTTTTCACCGGTTGCGGGGGGACAGCGGGGGCAGGGTTTCGGGCAGGGTTTCGGGCAGGGTCTCGGGCAGGGACATCAGCGGGTTTCCAGCGGGCTCGTTCTGGCCAGGGCCACGGTGCCCGCGGCGGTCAGCAGTGCCGCCACGACGGGCAGCGCTCCGGTCGGCAGCGGCTCGCCGAGCAGCAGCGCGCCGAACGCGACCGCGGTCAGCGGGTCGGCGATCTGCAGGGCGGCGAAGGAGACGCCGAAGTGCCCGACGGCGTAGGCACGCTGCAGCATCATGAGCGCCAGCAGGGCGGGGACCGGCAGCGCCAGCAGGTACAGCCAGTTCCAGGCGCCGTCCACCAGGACGCGCATGAGCGTCGCGGTGGCGCCGTACAGGACGCCTGAGCTGGTGGCGAGCAGGGCCGCGCGGCCGGCGGGCGAGGCGACCTTCGAGGCGGCCCACAGCAGGACCGCCGCGACACCGGCCACGCCGAGCAGCGTCAGCACGCCGTCGGGGTCGAGGTGGGTGGGGCCGTCGGACTCCGGCACCAGCAGCACCAGCCCGACCAGCCCGGCCGCGACCACGCCCGCCGCCGCCAGCTCCTTGCGCTCGGGCTTGCGATGGTGCAGCGTGGCGGCGAGGGGCAGCGCGAACAGCAGGCTGGCCACGCCCATGGGCTGGACGACGGTCAGCGGGCCGAGCCCGAGTGCGACGATGTGCAGGCCACCACCGACGAGGATGGACACGCCGCCGATCAGCCAGCGCGGTCTCCGCAGCAGGACGAGCAGCCCAGGCTTGGCGGTGCCGACCGCCTCGAACTGCTGCAGGGCGGCTCCGAGCGCGAAGAACAGCGAACCGACCAGGGCGATCACCGCGGCCAGCACAGTCATTGCGCACTCCTTTCGAACGGATGGTGACCTGGCAGGGTCAAAGGGACGTGTCCACCGGAAGGCGGTCAGCGGAAGCCTTGGTGGCGCGCCGCTTCCTGACCCAGCGCACGACCTCGACCACGACGGTGATGGACACCGCGATGCCGAGGCCGAGCAGCAGGCCCTTGATGGGGTCGTTCTCGAACGCCATCCCGCCGAAGAAGCCGATCAGCCCGGAGTACAGGCCCCACGAGCCCGCCGCGATCGCGTCGAAGAAGGTGAACGAGCGCAGCGGATGCCGTACGGCGCCCATGGTCAGCGTGGTCGCGGTACGCCCGCCGGGGATGTACCTGGCGACGACCAGGACCAGCCCGCCGCGCTCCGCCAGGGCGTTCCGGGCCCAGACGAACGCCTTCTTCTCCCGCAGCCGCCCCCCTGACCGGTGGCCGATCAGGTAGGAGATGTGGTCGCCGGCGAAGGCGCCCAGGGCGGCGACCACGATGACCAGGGCCAGGTTGGTCTGGCCCGAGACGGCGAAGACCGCCGCGGTGATCACGGACGTCTCGGCCGGCACGATCGGGAAGAACCCGTCGAGCAGCGCGAGCCCGAACAGCGCGACATACAGCCACGGCGACGACATCACCTGCTCGACCAGGTCGAGGATGGCGTGCGACATGAGCGTGTACTCCGATCGTTAGGGGCACCACACAGCCTGTCTGTGCGGGGGTCCCCGGGGTATCGGGGATGCCCCGGGTCGAACGCGGCCCTTTCCCGGATGCGGGTCAGGGCCGTCACCCCTGGAAGGTAGAAACTCCGCAGGTCACGGCACATCGGACGTAAGGCATGCCCCTCCCCCTACTTTCGTCGGGGGAGGGCGCCGGACCTCCGGATGACACCATCGATCAAACCGGTTTCGCGCGCCGGAATCAGGAGTGGAGGTAGGCGCTTTCCCGGTAGGGCTAGCACTACCGTCGCGGTGGACGGCTCCCCACCCCTACTTTCGTCAGGTGCGTCACCTGGCCTTCGGGGGTCTCCCGTACCGGCCGGCAGCGGATAACGTCGGCGGGCGTGAGGTACCTTCGCCAGCTCCGCCGCGCGAACCGCCGCCAGGTGGTCTACGACCTGCTGTTGTGGATCGGGCTCTGCGTGTTCATCGCCGCGATGGGGGCCGACCCGTTCCGCGACCCCGCCGGGTTTGCCCTGGTGACCCTGCCCCGCTGGGGTCTGGCCATGGCGGCGGTGCTGGTCGGCCGGCGCTGGCCGCTGGCCGCGCTGATGCTGCTGCTGCCGCTCGGGCCGTGGAAGTTCAGCGAGGGGTTCGCGACGGTGGACCTGACGTGGCTGCTGCCCCGGCGCGACGTCAAGATCCTCCCGCTGCTGCCCACGTCGCCGTTCATCATCTGGTACGCCTACCTGACCGGCCGCAGGGCGACCCGTACGGTGCCCGCGCTCGTGGCGTTCTGCCTGATCACGCTGGTCGGCGTGGCCGTGGTCGTGGCGATGGGCGGCGACCTCGCGCTGTGGGTGTCGATGGTCACCGCGCTGATCGGCACCTACCTGGTCCCCTATCTGCTCGGCGTGCTGCGCGGCAGGCTGCTGCACCAGCGGGCGCAGACCAGGCTGTCGGTCGAGGCGCAGGCGAGGCTGCGGGAGCGGGCGCGGATCGCGCGGGACATGCACGACTCGCTGGGCCACGACCTGGCGCTGATCGCGGTCAGGGCGGCCGGGCTCGAGCTGGCTCCCGGGCTGGCGTCCGCCCAGGTCAAGGCGGCCGGCGAGCTGCGCGAGGCGGCGTCCGACGCCACCGAGCGGCTCAGGCAGATCATCGGGCTGCTCCGCGACGACGCCGAGGCGGCGCCTCTGGCGCCCCTGGAGAAGCCGGCGGGGGAACCGGCGGGGGAAGCGGCGGGGGAGTCGGTGCCCGACCTGGTCAGCAGGGCGGCGGGCTCCGGCATGGCGATCACCCTTGACCTGGCCGGCGGCCCGATGCCGGAGCTGGCCGCCGCCGTGGTGCAGGAGGGGCTCACCAACGCGGCCAAGCACGCGCCGGGCGCCGAGGTCGCGGTGTCGGTCTCGCCGCGGCACGTACGCGTGCGCAACGGGCCGCCGCGCAGCAGGCCCACGGCCCGCCGGGGCGGGCTGGGGCTGATGAGCCTGCGCGAGCGCGTACGGGCGGAAGGCGGCACGCTGACCGCGCGGCCCCTGGGCGGCGGCTTCGAACTCGCCGTCGCCCTCCCCCGCGAGGGGGAGGAGGATCCCCGAGGTTCGGGAGGAGCCAGGGAGCTCGCCGCACCACGCTCGGAGCATGACCGAAGCACCTAGGCCCGGCATCGGCCGCGTCACCGCCGCGATCGTGGCCGTCGCCGCCATGCTGCCCTATCTCACGCTGAAGATCCTCTGGCTGGCCGGCCACTACGTCGGCGTCGGCGCCCCCGATCTGATGGCGGACCCGGCGATGGTCGGGATGAACGCGATGACGTTCGGCATGGACGCCGTCGGCCTGGTGCTGGCGCTGGCCTTCACCATGCGCTGGGGGCTGCGCCTGCCGGCCTGGCTGGTGCTGCTGCCGCTGTGGGTCGGCTCGGGCCTATTGTCGGTGGTGATCGTCAGCGCGCCGGTGGTGCTGGCCGCGTCCGGGCTGGACGCGCTGGACGGCGGCCCCATCGAGCCGTGGGTGTACGCGATGGTCTACGGCGGGTTCATCGGGCAGGGCGTGGGGCTGATGGCCGCGTTCGCGCTCTATGCCCGCGACCGCTGGCCTTCTGTCTTCACCACGCGGCTCGCGCACCCCTTCCCCAGCCTCACCAGGCCGCTGCAGCGGTTGATCGCGTGGGCCGCGCTGCCGGTGGCGGTGTTGCTCGGCGGCGTCATGCTGGCGGGGGTGATCGGGGCGCACCCGTACCTGGCGGTGCAGAACCTGCTGCGCGGGACGCTGGCGATCGCGGGGGCGCTCGCGCTGGTGGCGCTCGTGCGCGGGCGGGGGCGCGGCCCGTTCTGGCGTCCTGCGGTGCTGGTCTGGCTGGGCTCGGGCACGCTGTTCGCCTGGGGGCTCTACGCGATGGTGGTCGCGGCGGCGGCCGGGCCGCTCAGCGCGGCGGAGGGCGGCGTGGAGGAGTTCGTGGCGCTGTTCGGCATGCTGACCGGGCTGGTCATGGGCCTGTGCGCGGCTTTTCTGCTGGTGGAGCGGTCAGGTGTGGGCTCAGGTGTGGGCTCAGGTGTGGGCTCAGGTGTGGGCTCAGGTGTGGGCTCAGGTGTGGGCAACGTGCAGGCGGTGCAGGAGCCGCTTGAAGGCGATGATCGAGAACGTGATCGCGGTGCCGCTGATCAGCGCCACCGCTGACGTGCGCAGCAGCATGAACCCGGCGAGCGTGCCGGCCAGCGACTCGTAGACGGCGAGGAAGATGCTCAACGTCGAGTTCATGAACAGCACGAACGCCCACAGCAGGGTGATCCTGGCGAAGAACCTGCGCACGCGCTCGTGCTTGAGCACCGCCGACGGCAGGTGGATGTAGTCGAGCGTCAGCTTCTCCACCAGCGGCTTGTTGAGCCGCACGGAGGCGAGGAAGGCGATGCTGATGCAGATCGTGCCCATCTCGGGCTGGATGAAGAACCACATCCAGGTGCCGGTCCAGAACGCCACGATCGCGCGTACGGTGATCGCGAACGCGGCCAGGAACATCGTCGCGGGCACCTTGATCCGCCTGATCAGCCGCCAGATCACCCCCAGGTAGACCCAGGCGACGGTCAGGGCGAGCGCCCACCTGAAGTCGAGGACCACCATGGCCAGGTAGAACACGGCGAGGGGCGCCACGACGGCCTCGAGCAGCCGGGGGGCCGCCTGCCGGGCGAGCGCGGTGAGGCGTGGAAGGGTGACCGGTGGATGGTTCAAGGCTGCTCCGCAGATAGGCCGACGATCAGCGACTACCCGGGCTTCGGGGGACCAGGCTTTCCCGACGGCTCGCTCGCTGTCACCAGAGCGTCATCGGCCACCGTCCCCGGGAAGCACGCCGGTGGCTTACCGTACCTGAGGAGTGGTGGTGCGACTGCCTCTTTTGACGCGTTCGATCTGTCTCCATGAGAACAGCCGCGCCTTGAACCGGGCTTTCAGCCGAGTGACGCGGTGGCGAGCTTGGCGCCGAATCCCAGGAAGACGGCCCCGACGCCCGAGGCCAGGCCGGCGCCGAGCCGCCTGTGGCGGCGGAACTGCGCGGCCAGGAACGTGCCGCCGAAGATCAGCGCGGTCAGGTAGAGGAAGCTGAAGAGCTGGATGACCGCGCCGAGGATGACGAACGTCAGCGCCGGGCTGGCGTAGCCGGGGTCCACGAACTGCACGAAGAACGAGACGAAGAACAGGATCGCCTTCGGGTTGAGCAGGCTGATCGTCAGCGCCTTGCGGAACGGGCGGCTCTCGGCCCTGGCCGGCGCGGTGACGGCCTGCTCCGACACCTCGGGGGTGGCGCGCCACGACCTCCACGCGCCGCGGATCATCTGCAGGCCGATCCAGGCGAGGTAGAGGGCGCCCGCGTACTTGACGACGGCGAACAGCGCCGGGTGGGAGCGCAGCAGCGAGGCGGCGCCGGCGGCGCTGAGGAACATCAGCACGGTGTCGCCCGCGAAGACGCCGCACGCGGCCCGGTAGCCCGCCCGTACGCCGTGCGTGGCCGCGTGGCTGAGCACGAACAGGGAGTTGGGCCCGGGCAACAGGATGATCAGGAAGGCGCCGATGGCGTAGGCCCAGAAATCGGTGATGCCGAAGAACATGCTGCTTGCTCCTGGGGACGAACCGCTGACATCACACGATATCCGGCGGCCCGATGACTTTCCCGCCCTGCCCAGGTCTATCCCTGTGACGGAAGGGAGCACGACGTGGACTTCGGAATCGGCCTGCCCATCACGGGACCTGAGGCGAGCCCCGAGCGGATCGCCGGCGTCGCTCAGCGTGCCGAGCGCGCGGGACTCGGCGCGGTGTGGGCGTACGAGCGGCTGCTGCGGCCGGCTGAGCCGTACATGCTGGGGCTGAACCAGGTGGTGCCGCTGCCTGAGGAGAGCGCCATCGTGTACGACCCTCTGGAGACGCTCGCCTACCTCGCGGCCACCACCAGCACGATCCGCCTGGGCACCAGCGTCATCGACGCGCTCTACCACCCGCCGGTCGTGCTGGCCAAGCGCCTCGCGACGCTCGACCGGCTGAGCGGCGGCCGCCTGTGGATCGGGCTCGGCCAGGGCTGGATGGCGCAGGAGTTCGAGGCGGCGGGCGTGCCCGTCTCGCGGCGCGGGGCCGGGTTCGCCGAGCACGTGGCGGCCATGCGCACGTGCTGGGGCCCCGACCCGGTGAGCTTCTCCGGCCGCTTCTACACGATTCCCGAGTCGCAGGTCGGGCCGAAGCCGGCCGGGCTGACCCTGCTCGCGGGGGCGGCGGCCCCGGCCGCGGTCGAGCGGGCGGCCGCGCTCGGGATGGGGCTGACCGCCGTGGTGTTCGACTGGGACGCGCTGGGTCAGTGCGTGGAGACGTACCGGAAGGCCGGCGGGGCGGGGCCGTTCGTCATCCAGGTGAACGGCGTGATCGGCGACCGGCCGCTGGACGAGCGCATGCCGCTCACCGGCTCGGCCGAGCAGGTGGCCGAGGACCTCGCGCGGGCCAGGGAGCTGGGCGCCGACCACGTCTACTGGCAGCCGATCGGCTTCGACGCCGACGGCCTGGTGGAGCGCATCGCGGGACTGCCCGCCACCTGACGGAATTTGGGCCTTCTCCAAGGCGGTCAACGTCTTCACTCTCGGTTCAGGCGCCGGTCAACCCCGACCCCGAGCGCCTGAGGAGGACGAGGTGAGACACCGATTAGTCATCCTGCTTGCCGCCCTCAGCCTGATCAGCCTGACCGGCATGACAGGCGCGGGGGCCACCGCCGAGCCGCCGCCGAACAAGCAGTATCGGGTGGCGGGCCCGGCGGACGCGCGGCAGCGCAGCGCGGTGGCGGCGACCGGAGCCGCCATCGAGGAGGTGGACCCGGACTCGGTGCTGGTCACGGCGACCGAGTCCGAGGTGTCGGCCATCAGGCGGCTCGGCTATCGGGTGACGGAGGTGCCGCGACCGGCGCCGCCGTCATCGGTGGGCGCGCTGGACTTCCCGCCGGCGGACTCGGCCTACCACAACTACGCCGAGATGACCGCGGAGATCAACGCGCTGGTCGCGGCCCGGCCTGACATCGTCAGCCAGACGACGTACGGCACGTCGTACGAGGGCAGGCCGCTGCGCCTGGTCAAGATCAGCGACAACGTGGGCGCCGACGAGAACGAGCCCGAGGTGCTGTTCACCGCGCACCAGCACGCCCGCGAGCACCTGACGGTCGAGATGGCGCTCTACATCATGCACCTGCTGGCCGACAACCACGGCAGTGACGCCCGGATCACGAACCTGGTGAACACCAGGGAGATCTGGATCATGCCGGACCTGAACCCGGACGGCGGCGAGTACGACATCGCCACCGGCTCCTACCGCTCCTGGCGCAAGAACCGGCAGCCGAACTCCGGCTCCTCCGCGGTCGGCACCGACCTGAACCGTAACTGGGCCTACAACTGGGGCTGCTGCGGCGGGTCGTCCGGCTCGGCGGGCAGCGAGACGTACCGGGGGGCGAGCGCGGAGTCGGCGCCCGAGGTCAGGGCGGCGGCCAACTGGGTGCGCAGCCGGGTCGTGGGCGGGGTGCAGCAGATCAAGGCGCACATCGACTGGCACACCTACAGTGAGCTGATCCTCTGGCCGTACGGCTACACCTTCAACGACACGGCGCCCGGCCTGACGCAGGACGATCGCGACGCGCACGCCACGCTGGGGCAGAACATGGCGAGCACGAACGGGTACACGCCCGAGCAGGCCAGCGACCTCTACATCACCGACGGCACGATCGACGACTGGCTGTGGGGCGTCTACAAGATCTTCAGCTTCACGTTCGAGATGTATCCGCGCGGCTCCAGCCCCGGCTTCTACCCGCCGGACGAGCAGATCGTCACGCAGACCACCCGTAACAGGGAGGCGGTGCTGCGCTTCCTGGAGTACGCGGACTGCGTCTACCGCATCATCGGCAAGGAGGCCCAGTACTGCGGCACCGGCACCCCGTCGGAGACCGTCCACATCGACACGTTCGAGACGGCGACCGGCTGGACGGTGAACCCGAACGGCACCGACACCGCCACCATCGGGCTCTGGGAGCGGGGTGACCCGCAGGACACCACCTCAAGCGGCGCCAAGCAGCTCGGCACCACGGTCAGCGGCACGAACGACCTGGTGACCGGCCGCCTGGCCGGCTCGTCGGCGGGCGACCACGACATCGACGGCGGCGTCACCTCGATCCAGTCACCGCCGATCACGCTCCCCTCGACGGGCGCGCTGAACCTGTCCTTCTCGTACTACTTGGCGCACGGCTCGAACGCCTCCAGCGCCGACTACCTGCGCGTCCGCGTGGTGGGCAGCACCACGACGACCGTGCTCAACCAGGCCGGCGCGGCAAGCAACCGCAACGGCGCCTGGGCCACGGCCACGGCGAACCTGAACGCGCACGCGGGCCAGACCGTCCGCATCCTGATCGACGCCGCCGACGCCTCAGGGGCCTCCCTGGTCGAGGCCGGCATCGACGACGTCAGGATCACCCGGCAGCCGTAGCAGCCGGTCCCCCCTCCGCCGCACGACTCCGCCGCACGCTCGGCTGACTCGTGCGGCGGAGTCGTGTTTGGGTCTTGTAAGCCCGGGGTGTCAGAGCTACGATCGCGGCAATCCTTAGGAAAGTTTCCTAAAAGTAATCTTCGTCCGGACAAGACCTTACAACCGCAGCAAGGTTACTCGCGCAGACACCCCCCCGGCCCGTGTTCACCTCCGCGGGCCGTGCCGTACGGCTTGCGTTCTCACCCCCCTGCGCAAGCCGTACGGCACGCAGAACCAGAAGGAAAGACCCGTGAGATTACGCGCGATCCTCCTGACGCTGGCCACCGCCGCACTCGGCCTCTCCGTGCTCCCCGCCGCGCCCGCGCACGCCGCGGGCCCCACCGCGACGTTCGTCAAGGTGTCGGACTGGGGCTCGGGCTTCGAGGGCAAGGTGACCGTCACCAACGACAGCACCACCGCCATGCCGAGCTGGAACGTGCAGTTCGACCTGCCGTCCGGCTTCAGCATCCCGTCCGCCTGGGACGCCGTCATGACCAGGAGCGGGCAGCACTACACCTTCACCCCGCCGAGCTGGGCGGGCCCGCTCGCCCCCGGGGCCGGCGCGAGCTTCGGCTTCAACGGCAGCCCCGGCAACTTCCCCGGCA
Source organism: Nonomuraea sp. NPDC004580 (assembly GCF_040609855.1). Taxonomy (NCBI): domain Bacteria; kingdom Bacillati; phylum Actinomycetota; class Actinomycetes; order Streptosporangiales; family Streptosporangiaceae; genus Nonomuraea; species Nonomuraea sp. NPDC004580. Next base: position 80,410 of record NZ_JBEXLH010000030.1, read on the forward strand.
TCACCGGCTGCACGCTCAACGGCGGCTCCTGCGGCGGCGGCACCACGAACCCCGGCGTCCCCGGCGCCCCGGGAACGGTCAACGCCACCGCCACGGCGAGCGCCATCACCCTGACCTGGGGCGCGTCCAGCGGCACGGTCACCGGCTACCGCGTCTACGAGGGCGGCACCGTCAAGGCCACGGTCACCGGCGCCACGGCCACCATCGGCGGGCTCGGCACCTGCCAGACGCACACCTACACCGTCAAGGCGTACAACGCGCAGGGCGAGTCGCAGGGACGTGACGTCACCGCCACCACCAGCGGCTGCACCGGCGGCGGAGGCACGCTGCCCAAGCACTTCCTCACCGGCTACTGGCACAACTTCGTCAACCCCGCCGTCGAGCTCAAGCTCGGAGCCGTCCCCAGCGAGTACGACCTGATCGCCGTCGCGTTCGGCGAGGCCACCTCCACCCCAGGCCAGGTCGCCTTCGCCGTGGACGGCGGCCTGGCCGCCGCGGTCGGCGGCTACACCGACGCCCAGTTCAAGGCCGACGTGCAGGCCCTGCACCAGCGCGGCAAGAAGGTCATCCTGTCGGTCGGCGGCGAGGCCGGCCGGGTGCAGGTGGCCGACTCGGCGGCCGCGACCCGCTTCGCCGACTCCGTCTACGCGATCATGCAGAGCTACGGCTTCGACGGCGTGGACATCGACCTGGAGAACGGACTCAACGCCACCTACATGGCCCAGGCGCTCAGGTCACTGCGCGCCAAGGCCGGCGCCGACCTCATCATCACGATGGCCCCGCAGACCATCGACATGCAGACGACCGGGATGGAGTACTTCAAGCTCGCCCTGTCGATCAAGGACATCCTCACGGTCGTCCACACCCAGTTCTACAACTCGGGCTCCATGCTCGGCTGCGACCAGGCGCAGGCGTACGCACAGGGCTCGGTCACCTTCATGACCGCCCTGGCCTGCATCCAGCTGGAGAACGGCCTGCGCCCCGACCAGGTGGCGCTGGGCCTGCCGGCCGGACCCGGCGCGGCGGGCGGCGGCGTCGTCGCGCCCGCCCTCGTCAACCAGGCGCTCGACTGCCTGGCCAAGCGCAGCAACTGCGGATCCTTCGTGCCGCCGCGCGCCTACCCCGACATCCGCGGCGCGATGACCTGGTCCATCAACTGGGACGCGAGCAACAACTGGCAGTTCTCCAAGACCGTCAAGCCCCACCTCCAGGGAATGCCATGACTTTTCGCAGCAGACTCACCGCTCTGGCGACCGGCCTCGCCCTCGTGCTGACCGGCGCCGGGCTCGCCACCCCCGCGCAGGCCACGACTCAGCAGGTCAGGCAGCTCGCCGCCGCCTGGACGCCGTGGACCTCGTACGCGACCGGCGCCGTCGTCACGTACCAGGGCGTCGACTACGTGTGCCTCCAGGCCCACACCTCGCAGCCCGGCTGGGAGCCGCCGAACGTGCCCGCGCTCTGGAAGCGCGGCTCGGGCGGCGGCGGCAGCGACACCTCGGCCCCGTCGGCGCCCGGCAACCTCCGCTCGACCGGCGTCACCTCCAGCAGCGTCTCCCTGGCATGGAACGCCTCCACCGACAACGTCGGCGTCACCGGCTACAACGTCTACCGGGGCGGCACCCTGGTCACGACGGTGTCCGGCACGTCGTACACCGACACCGGCCGCGCCGCGAACACCAGCTACACCTACACCGTCCGCGCCCGCGACGCCGCCGGCAACCTGTCGGCGGCCGGCAACTCCGTGACGGCCACCACCTCCGGCGGCGGCTCCGACCCAGGACCCAACCCGGCCAAGATGGCCGGCGCCCCCTACCTCTACATGGGCTGGGGCAACCCGCCGAACCCCGGCACGGTGATGGACGCGACCGGCGTGAAGTCGTTCACGATGGCGTTCATCCTGTCGAGCGGCGGCTGCACCCCGGCCTGGGACGGCAACAGGCCGCTCACCGGCGGGGCCGACCAGCAGGCGATCAACACGATCAAGTCGAAGGGCGGCAACGTCCAGATCTCCTTCGGCGGCTGGCAGGGCAACAAGCTCGGCCCCAACTGCTCCTCGCCGCAGGCGTACGCCAACGCGGTGCAGCAGGTCATCAACGCCGTCGGCCCGGCCGTCGTGGACTTCGACATCGAGAACACCGACGAGTTCGCCAACTACACCGTCCAGGACCGCATCCTGAACGCCCTCAAGATCGTCAAGCAGAACAACCCGAACATCAAGATCGTCGTCACCTTCGGCACCGAGCGGACCGGCCCGAACAACCACGGCGTCCGGCTCATCAACCAGGCCAAGGCACTCGGCGTGCCGATCGACAACTTCACGATCATGCCGTTCGACTTCGGCAGCTCCACCATCTACCAGGACACCGTCAACGCCTCCGAGGGCCTGAAGAACGCGCTCAAGAACGCCTACGGCTGGACCGACGCGCAGGCGTACGCCCACATGGGCATCTCCGGCATGAACGGCGTGTCCGACCAGCAGGAGATGACCACCACCGGCACCTGGACCCAGATCCGTGACTGGGCCAGGTCGAAGGGCCTGACCAGGCTCGCCTACTGGGCGGTCAACCGCGACCGCGGCTGCCCCGGCGGCGGCGTGGTCGCGCACTGCAGCGGCATCGCGCAGGCCGACTGGGACTTCACCAGGATCACCGCCGGCTTCTGACCCACCGGCCCGCCCCTCGGCGGCCTGCGCGGGCTGATGGCCTGGTCGATCAACCGGGACGTCTGCAACGGCAAGGAGTTCTCCCGGAACCACCGGGCCTGCCTCGACGGGCTCACCGCACCCTGACGAGCTGGGTGGGCTTGACCGGGATGCCGAGACCGGGCGGCCGGTAGGTGGGCAGCGCCTCGCCGTACTCGTGCATCCAGGCGTGGTCCACCATCAGCCGCATCCGCCCGAACCCGGGCCGCGCGCCCGGCTCGGGGAGCCGCCGGGGGACCGTGTCGCCGGCCAGCCTGGTCACGGCCCCGGCCAGCAGCTCCGGGTCGGGCGGCGTCAGGTCGCAGTGCTCGTCGGGGCCGATCAGCAGGTCCACGTCGGGCGGCAGCGGATAGATCGGCCGGGGGAGCGCGAGCACGCGCGGCGGCGGCGCCATCGGCCACCCCCCGGCCACCGCCTCGAGCAGCACCGACCGCGACGTCCTGCGCGCGAACAACCCCTCCGCCAGCGCCCAGCTCAGCGCACCCACGTCGGCGCGGTCCTCGCCGCACGCGTGCAGGCACAGGTACGGCACCAGCGGAATCCCCGCGCCGCCCGCCTGCGCCCACCCGCCGCCGCACCCGGTCAGCACCAGCAGCGCCAGCATCGCCCGGTACGCCGTGTCCGCGTGCGGCGTCTCCAGCCGCCCCGGCACGATCACGCACCGGCCGCCGGTCTTCTCCGCCGTCACCCCCAGCTCCCGCGCCGTCTTCACCGCCCGCGACGCCGCCACCCCCGTGTACGCCTCCTGCCATCCCGGCGTGTACGGCTCGGCCCGGTCCTCGTACCCGCCCGGCCACACCCCCGGCAGCCCGGGGCGCGGCACCCCGTACACGGCGAGCAGCAGGTCGAACACCGTCGTCACCGGCTCACCGCCGTCCAGCACCACCGGCACGCCCCGCCGCAGCACCCCCGTGCCGTCGTCGAAGCGCGGCAGCAGCACCTCCGCCGCCTCACCGCCGTACACGCTCAGCCGGTCGCACACCTCACCCGTCAGCCCGCCCGGCACGTACGCGCCCTCCCGCCGCCGCAACCACACCAGGGACGGCAGGTCCGTACGCTCCATCGCGTGCCCGGCGAACGGCGTGCGGTCCAGGAAGAACTCCTTGAGCAGCACGTGCCCCATGGCCATCGCCAGCGCGCCGTCCGTGCCCGGCCGCACCACCAGCGTCTCGTCCGACAGCCGGGTCGGGTGCGTGCCGATCGCCACCACCTTCTGGCCCTTGTACCGTCCGGCGATCACCCAGGGCGTGTCCGCCGTGCGTACCAGCCGGTTGTTCTCGCCCCACAGCAGCACGTACGCCTGCCGCGCCCAGTCGTCGGCCCCCGGCCCGGAGAAACGGGGGCCGAGCACCTGCTCGGGCGCGCACGGATGCTCGGTCAGCACCGCCCCGCCCAGCCCGCCCACCAGCCGCGACAGCGGCGAGGTCGCCAGCGCCGCCACCCGCTCGGCGCCGTGCCGCACCGCGGTGTCCACGATCGCGGCGGCGGCCAGCTCCGCCGCCGTCGCGTCGTCGAGCGGCACCCGCCGCTCACCTCGCATGCGGTGGTAGAGCTGTGAGTTTCCTGTGAGTTTCGCCCAGGCCGCGACCGGGTCGCGCTCCCCGTCCCGTACCTCGAAATACAGCCTGACCAGTGCCTGGTTGACCTGCGATCCCCCCATGGAAAAAGTTCAACACAGACCGTGATGTCGTATCGGGATACGTGTCGGCATGTCGGGGATAAGAATTGGCAGCACCCGACCCGGCCGAGTGGCAGCGGGTCCCGGCTTACGGCAGGCTAGACGCGCCATGGATTACGCAGCTCTCACGGGGATCGTCCTCGTCGCCGGTGTCGTGCTCGCCATCGTCGCGCAACGTCGTGACTGGCGCCCCCCTCTCTGGGTCGCCCTCGCCGTCGGCATCGCCGTGCGCGTGCTCATCATGTACCTCGCGGCCATCGACACCTGGCAGCCCGTCGACTTCGTCAACAGCTTCAAGCCCGCCGGCGAGGCCGTGCTGCGCGGCGAGGACCCGGTGCTGGCCAGCAACGGCGGCTGGCACTTCCTGCCGACCATCCCCTACGTCTACGGCATCCTGCTGTGGCTCGGCATCCCGTGGGAATACGCCGGCCGGCTGGTCACCGTGGTCGCCGACATCGTGCTCATCCCGCTGGTCGGCAAGCTCGCCGGCGGCCCGAGGGCGTCGCTGCGCGCCTTCCAGTACGCGCTCAACCCGCTCGCCCTGCTCGTCGCCTCCGTGCACGGCCAGGTCGAGCCGGTCGCGCTGGTGTTCGGCGTGGCCGCGTTCGTGGTGGCCCGCGGCCCGGGCGACCCCCACAGGCCCGGCATGGTCACCGACGTCGCCGCCAGGGTGCGCCAGGGCATCGCGGCCTACGGCGTACGCGGCTCCATCCCGCGCGTGATCGGCCGCCGCGGCATGCTGCACCGCGCGCTGCTCCCCGGCCCCGACGACCGCGCCCACCTGCGCCGTGGCGCGCTGGCCGGTCTGCTCATGGGCCTCGCGCTGTGCGCCAAGAGCTGGCCGATCTGGCTGATCCCCGGCATGCTGCTGCTCCTGCCCAATCTGCGCGCCCGCGTGATGGGGCTGTTCACCACCGGGCTCGTGCCGGTCTTCTTCCTGGTGACGCTGCCGATCTTCGCCGGCACATCGCTCAACCAGATCCCGGCCGTCATCGACACCATCCGCGACATCCGGCCCATCGTCGGCGAGTGGGGCTGGACCCCGTGGTTCACCGACGGCAGCTGGGACCTTCGGCCCGAGCTGGCCTCGTTCGGCACCAACCTCATCTACGTCAGCGTGATCGCCGTCATCCTGTGGTGGCGGCGGGCCGACCCGATCGACATGACGACGGCCATCCTGATCGTCTTCATGATCATGACGCCCCGGCTCGGCGCCCAGTACCTGCTGTGGTTCATGCCGTTCCTGGTCGCGCGGCCCACCAGGTTCGCCTGGGCGGCCATCTTGACCACGTCGTTCTGGTCGGCCTACGGCTATCTCTACATGACCCAGTTCGACCCGCAGGGGTGGTGGCTCCAGCACACCTACTGGTCGCGGGCCTCCATCCTGATCCTGCCGATCCTCGCGCTGGCCCTGCCCTGGAACCGCCGCGTCGCGAAGGTCCCAGGGCTCTCCTCCTCCGGGTCGCCCAAGTCGCGGATCACGTCACCGGCATAGGCGCTCCCACAACGTGATCCACTGGCCGGGACACACGTGGCCCACGACGGTGTCGCGGGCCACCCCGGCCGCCGCCAGCGCGGCGTCCACACCGGCGTAGCGCGTCTTCAAAGAGGCGCGCACCGAGCCGCCCACCCCGCCGAAGCCCAGCTCGACCAGCTCCTCGTACGAGCGGCGGTCCGACACCAGCGGGTCCGGCCTGCGTTCGATGCGCAGGATCGCCGAGTCGACCGACGGCACCGGGCGGAAGCTCTCCCTGCCGACCGTGTCACCCAGCCGCCAGTCGAACCACGGCCACGACAGCACCGTGACCAGGCTCCACCGGCCGTAGTCGCCGGCGCGCTTGCGGGCGTACTCCCGCTGGGTGAGCAGCGTCGCCGAGGTCAGGCCGGGCGCTCGCAGGCACCAGTCCACGATCCGCGAGGTCGCCGCGTACGGGATGTTCCCCACGACCGCGAACGGCTCGCGCGGCACCCGAGCCCGCGCGAAGTCGCCCCTGACCACCTGGATGCGCGGATCGCTGCGCGTCCGCGCGGCCAGCAGCCCGGCCAGCCGCGGGTCAAGCTCGTAGCCGATCACCCGCGCGCCCGCCTCCGCCAGCGCGAACGTCAGCGCCCCCGTGCCAGGACCCGGCTCCAGCACCAGGCCATCCGGGGCGGCGGCCTTGACCATCAGGTGCACGGCATGCCGGTCGACGAGGAAGTTCTGCGACAGCGTGCGCCGCGCCCGATCCGCGGGCGTGCGACCGCCACCGGCGTTCCTGATCTTCTTCTGAGTGTGTGAATGATTTCCGTGCGCGAAGTTCTGCGCCACAGCACTGCCCTTCCTGGGCCTCGAGATGAACAGGTCTCTCGAAGGGCCCCGGGCGCGCCTGCGGACGCGTCAGCCTCAGGTCAGCTCATCGCATCCGCTAGCGGGCCAGAGCCCGGCCGCGGCGGATGCGGATGAAGAACGGACAGCAGAACATGCTCGACATGCCGGTCACTGTAGGTCGCGGCCGATGGGGCGGGCAAAGCATTAAATGCCTCGCGCGCCGCGAGCGTCGTTGGGCAGTCTGGAGTCATGCAGGCGACGATCACGGTCACTCCGGCACAGCTCCCCGAGCTGCTGCTGCACGTCGCCGTGGTCCGGCCCGTCTTCCTGTGGGGCGCCCCCGGCATCGGCAAGAGCTCCCTCGTCCGCGCGTTCGCCGACTCGCTCGGCCTCGACTGCGTCACGCTGCTCGGCACCCAGCTCGCCCCGGAAGACCTCATCGGCGTGCCCGAGCTGGTCGGCGGGCGCAGCAGGTTCGCGCCGCCCGAGTCGATCGCGCGGGCCGAGCCCTACTGCCTGTTCCTCGACGAGCTCAACGCCTCGGCCCCCGAGGTGCAGAAGGCGTTCTACTCGCTGATCCTCGACCGTCGCATCGGCGCCTACGAGCTGCCCGAAGGCTCCGTCGTCATCGGCGCCGGCAACCGCGCCACCGACAACGCCCTGGCCAGGCCCATGGCGTCCGCGCTCATCAACCGGCTGGTCCACGTCCACCTGCGGGCCTCGTCCGACGACTGGCTGAAGTGGGCCGCCGCCAACGGCATCCACCCCTGGATCATCGACTACCTCGTGCAGCGGCCCGACCACCTGTGGAGCCCGCCGCCCAAGACCGAGGAGCCGTTCTCCTCGCCGCGCGCCTGGCACATGCTCTCCGACGTGCTCGTCTCCTACGGCGGCGACATCTCCGACGACACCCTCGCCACGCTCGCCTTCGGCACGCTCACCAGCGCCCACGCCTCCGCCTTCCGCGCCTACGTCAAGACCGTGCGGCACGCGTACGACCTGGAGTCCGTGCTCAAGGGCGACGCTCCATGGCCGCGCCGGCCCGAGGAGCGCGACCTGCTCTACTTCCTGGCCGAGACCTTCCGCGCCCGCCTCGTCAAAGAGCTGCCCGCCGACAAGCGCGGCGCCTCGGGCCGGGGCCGCGACCTCGCCTTCCGCGCCAAGACGCTGCTGGTCGAGCTGGCCGAGATCTCCCTGGAGTGCGCCCAGCTCGTCATCGCCAACGACGCCGACGGCGCGCCCGCGCTGCCCACCTGGTTCCTCGTCGAGGTCGGCAGAGACGTGCCCCGCCTGATGGCCGCCCGCTCATGAGCCGCCGCAAGGCCAAGACCGACCCCTGGCGGGCCGAGGTGCTCAAGGGCTGGCACACCGTCAGCCGGCTGCCGCTGTTCCGCGTCTTCCACAGCACCCTGTACGAGGCCCCCGACGGCCGCCTCACCCCCGACACATGGGCGTACGTCACCGCCGGCGGCGACGTGCACTTCCACCCCAAGCGCCGCGCCCCCGCCGACGAATGGGCGTGGGTGTTCGCCCACCTGCTGCTCCACCTCGCCTTCGGCCACGCCGACCCGCGCTCCTGCGCGCCGAAGGACGTCGACGACGACCTCCCCGACCCCGCGTACCACGCCGCCTGCTGCCTGGCCGTCGAACGCTTCCTGCGCACGCTCAAGATCGGCCGCTGCCCCGCGCCGCTGCCCGCCGAGCTGCCCCCGCACGACGAGGTGGCGCTGTCGGAGCTGTGGCGCCGCACCAGCGTGCCCGACGCCTACCGCCCGCCGGGCGAGCCCGACTTCCGCGTCGGCACCGCCGAGCTGGCCCGCGACCTCGACTTCCCCCGGTCGTTCGCCATCGGCATCGCCGACGCGGCCACGCATGCCCTCGACGTCGCCGGTGAGCCGCGCACCTCCGTCGAAGGGCACGTCAAGGGGCCGTGGGACACCGCGCTGCGCTGGTTCGTGTCGTCGTACCCGCTGCTCGGGGCACTGGCCGCAGGCATGAAGATCGTCACGGACGCCGAGCTGGCCCGGGAGTGGGACATCTCGATCGCCGCCGTCAGCGCCGAGGCGGGCGAGATCTACGTCAACCCGCTCAGCAGGCAGACCGAGCCGGGCTGGCGCTTCGTGCTGGCCCACGAGATGCTGCACGCCGCGCTCCGCCACGGCGAACGCGCCGGCCTGCGCGACGCGTACCTGTGGAACGTCGCCTGTGACTACGTCGTCAACGGCTGGCTGGTCGAGATGGGCGTCGGCGAGATGCCGGAAGGGCTGCTGTTCGACCAGTCGCTCACCGGCATGTCCGCCGAGGCCGTCTACGACCGCATCGCCACCGACCTGCGCCGCCTGCGCAAGCTCGGCACGCTGCGCGGGCGCGGGCTAGGCGACATGCTCGACCGCCCCGCCCCGCCGCGCCGGCGGCTACGTCGACCTCGACGACTACTACCGCAACGCCCTCGCCACCGGCCTGGCCTACCACCAGTCCAGCGGCCGCGGCCTGCTGCCCGCCGGGCTCGAACAGGAGATCCGCGCGCTCGACCAGCCGCCCCTGCCGTGGGACGCCCGGCTGGCCCGCTGGTTCGACGAGCACTTCCGCCCCGAGGAGCAGCGCCGCACCTACGCCCGCGCCTCCCGCCGCCAGGCCGCCACCCCGCACATCCCCCGCCCCGGCCGGATCAGGCCCGAGGAGGTCGTGCGGAAGGCCACGTTCGGGGTGGTGCTCGACACCTCCGGCTCCATGGACGTCAAGCTGCTCGGCAAGGCGCTCGGCGCCATCGCCTCCTACGCCGCCGCCCGCGACGTGCCGCGCGCCCGCGTGGTGTTCTGCGACGCCACCGCCTACGACGCCGGCTACCTGCCCGTCGAGGAGATCGCCTCCAAGGTCAGGGTGCGCGGGCGGGGCGGCACGATCCTCCAGCCCGGCGTCCGGCTGCTCGAACGCGCCGATGACTTCCCGCCCGACGGGCCCATCCTGCTGATCACCGACGGGGAGTGCGACGTGCTGCGGATCCGGCGCGAGCACGCCTTCCTGATCCCGCAGGGGGCCGCGCTGCCCTTCCGACCGCGCGGCCCCGTCTTCCACCTCAAGTGACGATCAGGCGCACCAGGTGGCCGTGCGACCGGTAGACGCCGTCCAGGACGCCCGTCACGCATTCGTACACGCCGGGGGCGGCCTGGCGTACCAGGAAGGACGGCTCCGCAGCAGGTGCACCTCAGGGCCCTCCGTCACCCACCCGTCGGACGCCATCGCCTCCCCGAGCCGGTGCACGGCGGGCAGCATCGCCGTCGCGTCGCACACCCCGGTGTAGCGGTCATCGATGTCCCAGCGCCGTCTGTCCACGTGTCCGATTGTTACAAGCCCGCGGTCTCTCGGTCGCATTAGCGTCGGAAGCCCACGTTGAAAGGACCTCCGCCATGGACGTACTCGACCGCGCCGAGCGCTACCTGCTCCACCACGGACGCCTCATCGACCGGCTGCGCTTCCAGGCGCTGTTCCGGGGCGGCCCGCGTGAGCCCGCGCTGCACGCGCTGCACGCCTACCAGAACACCGACGGCGGCTTCGGCCACGCGCTCGAACCCGACCTGCGCGGGACCGGCAGCCAGCCCGAGCCCGTCGAGGTGGCGCTGTGGATCCTCGACGAGCTGGACGCCTTCGACTCGCCGATGGTGACCGCCGCCTGCGACTACCTCGCCTCCGTGGCCACGCCCGACGGCGGGGTGCCGTGGGTGCTGCCGTCCGTGCGCGAGGCGCCGCGCGCCCCCTGGTGGCAGACGGACGACGACCCGCCCGGCGCGCTCGTCCCCACCGCGCCCATCGCGGGGCTGCTGCACAAGCACGGGGTCGCGCATCCGTGGCTGGCCGGGGCGACCGCGTTCTGCTGGTCGCGGCTGGCCGACCTCAAGGAGCCCGGCACGTACGAGGCGATGGCCGCGCTGACCTTTCTGACGTACGTGCCGGACAGGGAACGCGCGCTGGCCGAGTTCGACCGGCTGCGGGACGTCCTGCTCGGCACCGTCACCTACGACCTCGACGCGCCAGGCCACGTCCACCACCCGCTCGACTTCGCGCCCCGGCCGTCGCCGCTGCCGCTCTTCCCCCAGGACATCCTGGACACCCACCTCGACGCGCTGCTCGCCGCGCAGTCCCCGGACGGCGGCTGGGGCCCGAACTGGACGATGTGGACGCCATTGGTGGAGCACGAATGGGGCGGCTACCTCACCGTCCAGAGCCTGCAGACGCTGCACGCGTACGGGAGGCTGGGCGATCTGTCGTAGGGCGGGCGTACGTTGGAGCCATGTACGCCGAACGGCCCCCGGCCTCGGGCCTCACCGGCCGCATCACCTGCGAATGGCTCCGCACCAGCGACACCGCCGCCTCTTCCGTCACCACCGGGCAGAGGGGCGGTGGGCGGGTGCTCGTGGTGCCCGATGCCTGTGTCGACCTGATCTGGGGTGACAAGGGGCCGTTCGTGGCGGGGCCTGACACCGGGCCCATGCCGACGTCCATCAGGGCGGGCGAGACCATGGTCGGCGTCCGGTTCAAGCCGGGTGCGGTCGGCGCGTTCTTCGGCGTCCCGCTGGCCGACCTCCTCGACCGCCGCGTTCCCCTGGCCGACCTGCCCGGAGGCCACGCGTTCCTCCGCGAGCTGACCGACGGCCCCGCGAGCACGGCGGGGGAGCGGCTGCACGCCATGCGGGCGGCGGTGCGGCGCCGCCTGCTCGTCCCCCACCTCGGCTACGACGCCGACCAGGGCCTCGACCCCGTCGCCCCCGCCATCGCCACCGCCCTGAGCCAGGGCAGGACGGTCAGCGAGGTCGCCTGGTCACTCGGCTTCAGCGAACGCCAGCTGCGACGCCGCAGCGTCTCCGCGTTCGGCTACGCACCCAAGACGTTGCAGCGCATCGTCCGCTTCCAGCACGCGCTGCGCCTGGCCCGCACCGGGCTCCCGCTGGCCCGGGTCGCCGCCACGGCCGGCTACACCGACCAGGCCCACATGGCCAACGACGTACGGCGGCTCAGCGGCGGCCCGATGAGCCAGCTCCTCTGACCCGCCCCACTCGCCCCTGGGCAGGCCGCCCCGCCGGCCGCTTACCGGACACCAGCGCCTGCGCCCATTTCGCACTCGGGTCGCTGTCGATCAGCAACGCCCGCGTCAGCAGGCTCAGCGGAATCGCGAGAATCGCCCCGAGCGGCCCCAGCACGAAAGTCCACACGATCAGCGAGATGAACGTCATCGTCGTGGAAAGCCCCACGGCGTCACCCAGGAATTTCGGCAGAATGAACGACTGCGTGACGACATTGATGACGCAATAAGCCGCGATGACCAGGAGCATCGTCCGCACCCCGCCGTCCAGCAGCGCGAGCATGGCGGGCGGCAGCAACCCGATCACGAAACCGATGTTCGGAATGTAGTTGGCGATCAGCGCCAGCACACCCCAGAGCAACGGCAGTGGCACGTCCAACAACGACAGCGCGATCATGTCGAGAATCGCGTTGATCAATCCGAAGACCGTGGAGACGATCAGATACCGCCGCGTCTTGTGCGCGAACGTCGCCAGCGCCGTCACCACGTGCGGCCGATTCCCCTCGCCCGCCGTGAGCACCTTGGAGGTGACGGGCGCGTCCAGCGACATCGCCAGCAACAGCACCACGATGAGGAAGAGCGCGGACAGCACCCCGATCAGGCTGCCGAGCAGGATCTGCGCCAGCCCCAGCACCCTGCCGGGGTCGAACACCTGCAGCCCCCTGCTCAGCACGTCGTTGCTGAGCCCGTGCGCCGCGGCCCAGCGCTGCGCGTCGGCCACGAGCTGCTGGAACTGGTCGGTGTACGTGGGCAGCAGCGAGGCGAGCTGGGTGGCCGAGATGGTGATGATGCCGACCATGGCGAGCAGCACGAGGACCACGATGAGGAAGGGCAGCGCGACCTGGAGCCAGATGGGGGCGTGCCGGCGGGCCAGCCAGTTGCGTACCGGGGAGACCGCGATGACCAGCACGAGAGCCAGCACCACGGGCCCGGCGATGGAGGCGACCTCGCGGATGCCGAAGAGCACGATCACCCCGGCGGCCAGGCCGACCAGGATGATCACCGCCCTCGGCACGGATTGATCACGCACGCCCCCGTACCTACCCCTGGGCCGCCTCTGTGAGAGGGACGAACCATCGATTTGACGGTTCCGGGAGGCGTACATAGAGTTCACCAGTCCCACGAGAACGGCGGTGATCGCCGGGCTCACTCGGGGGCCACCTCCAAGAGATCACCACTCCGGTGAGACGTGCGCGTCCACTCGGATCGGCTGGTAAATTGGAGGGGTTGTCTCCGAAAGGGGGCGCGGCTTAATTCTTGGAAAGTCGAGCCGGTCCGGTCAATTTGACAGGGACTTGAGCGGCTGAAAAGATTAA